>NZ_JAIUKE010000246.1 GCF_020176795.1 Streptomyces sp. 8L | reverse complement strand
AGCTCCCACAACTCATCAGGCACGAGACGCTCCACTATCCCCACGAGCCCAGACTACCCAACCAAATGAGATGACTTCTTAGGACCTCCGCCGACGGCCTGCGCTCCGCGGCCAAGCACTCGGCGGGCGCGGCCGTCCACCACCCGGCCGCGGTGTCGCCCATCGCCGTCGACATCACCGTCCGCCAGGTCTTCTTCGAGATGGGCAATGGCGAGCTGTTCTCCCTCTACGAGGCCCCCGGCGTCGTGGACAAGCCCGCGGCGCCCGTCAGCTCGGTGCTGTGGCCCTCGGTCAAGGCGGAGCTGTGCAGCCGTCCTGACGTGCCGCAGAAGCTCGACCACCTCTCGTTCGACGTGCCCACGCACGCCGACCTGGAGTGGTTCCGCGAGCGCCTGGTGGCGTACGGGGTCCCGGTGTCCGAGATCTCGGAGCGGCGCGGCGAGCACAACACCCACCGGTTCATCTCCTCGTTCTACTTTTTCGACCCCAGCGGCAACCCCCTCGAACTCGCCTCCTTCGACGTCTCCGACACGGCGTGGAAGTCCTACGACTTCACGGACTGGTTCATGGACGAGGAGCCCGTCCCCGCGCTTCTCGACGACTCCGCCGACGGCTCCGCGGCGCTCCCGCCGCACTGGATCGGTTCTTCGGAGGCGTGACGTGACGATCGTGTTCGACGAGGTCGAGGGCTGGGGCGAGGACACCTGGGAGAGCGACGTCACCGGTGTGGCCGTCGACTCGCGGGACCGGGTGTATGCGCTGCGGCGCGGCGGGGGCGACCTGGTCACGGTGCTCGAACCCGACGGCACCGTCGCTGACCGGTGGGGCCACGCGTGCCTCTCCGAGCGCCCCCACCTGCTGTCGATCGACCGCGAGGACACGATCCACATCGCGGACGACGGCGGCCACCAGGTCCACGTCTTCGACCTGCGCGGCCGGCTGCTGGACACGATCGGCAGCGGCACACCGTCCGACACCGGATTCGACGTGACCGCTCCGCCCGGCACGGAGGCCGCGTACGACTCGATACGCGGCGGACCGCCCTTCAACCGGCCCACCAAGGCCGTGGCGTCGCCGTCCGGGGAGCTCTTCGTCAGCGACGGCTACCGCAACTGCCGGGTGCACCGCTTCTCCGCCGACCACGAACTGGCACGGTCCTGGGGTGGTCCCGGCGCGGACCCGGGCTGCTTCGTCGTGCCGCACAGCCTCACCCTGGACGCCGAGGGGCGCGTCCTGGTGTGCGACCGGGAGAACGACCGCATCCAGGTCTTCTCCCGGGACGGTGAGCTGCTCGACGTGTGGAACGACGTCCAGCGGCCCACCGACATCGCCTTCGACACCGACGGGCGGCTGTACGTGGCCGAGCTGGCGCGCGGCCCGCGTGACCTCGCGTCGTGGCGGCTGGGGCGGGCGGAGGAGGAACTGCCGGGACAGGTGAGGGTGTGGGACCGGGACCGTACCGTCGTGGCCAGGATCGGGCCGCCCACGGTGGAGTTCCTGGCCCCCCACGCCGTCGCCGTCGACTCGGTGGGTGCGCTCTACGTCTCCGAAGTCCCCGACTCCTTCGCGAACTTCACCGGCAGGCCGCACCGGAAACACCGGTGCCTGCACAAGTTCGTCCCACGCACACCACATTCCTGATCGCACCGCACACCGTGCGGTGTGGCACCACGACCCGAACCGCGGACCACCCGAAGGAGGGACGCGCCATGGCCGCGCACACCGGATTCCCCGGCAGCCGGGCGGTCCGCTCCGCCCCGGCCGGAGCCCGTTCGGACCGGGACACCGGCCGCGGCAAGGGCGACGAGGAGGCGCCACCGTGCTCGAACCACATCCCCGTGTGCGACCACGGACGGCCGCCGTACCGGCTCCCGGCCGTCCGGTCGGCCGGACCACCGGGGGAGGGCCGGCGGCTCGCCGCTCAGGACCCGCGCTGCTCGGGCCCGCGTTCGTCGCCGCCGTCGCCTACATCGACCCCGGCAACTTCGCCACCAACATCACCGCCGGCGCCCACTACGGCTACGCCCTCGTCTGGGTCATCGTCGCCGCCAACCTCGTCGCCATGCTCGTGCAATACCTCTCGGCGAAGCTTGGTCTCGCCACCGGTGAGGACCTGCCGGAGCTGTGCCGCCGTCACTTTCCCGCCTCGGTGGTACGGGGGCTCTGGGTACAGGCGGAACTCGTCGCGATGGCGACGGACCTGGCGGAGTTCGTGGGCGCGGCGGTGGGCCTGTACCTGTTGTTCGGTGTGCCGCTGCCATTCGCCGGTGCCATCACCGCGGTCGTCGCCTTCGGTGTGCTGGCCCTGGACCGCAGAGGCCACGGCCGGTTCGAGCAGGCGATCACCGCGCTGTTCGGAATCGTCTTCCTCGGCTTCGCGTATGACCTGGTACGGCTCGGACTCGACCCGGGCGCGCTGCTCGCCGGGACGCGCCCGGAGTTCGCCGGGGGCGACAGCGCGGTGCTCGCCGCCGGGATAATCGGTGCCACGGTCATGCCGCACGTGGTCTACCTGCACTCCGCGCTCACCAAGTCCCGTGCGCAGGCGGCGCCCTGGCGTGCTCTGCTGCGTTCCCAGCGCCGCGGCGTCCTCGTCGCACTGGGCACGGCGGGCGTGGTCAACATCGCGATGCTGGTGCTCGCCGCGGTCCTGCTGCACGGCCACGGCCTTGGCGACGCCGATCCGATCCTCGCGGCCCACGCGGGGCTCGGGCGGGCGGTCGGCGGTGCTGCCGCACTCGCGTTCGCGGTGGCGCTGCTCGCGTCAGGGCTCTCGTCCTCCAGCGTGGGTACGTACGCGGGACAGGTCGTGATGAGCGGCTTCCTGCGGCGGGGCATACCGCTGGTGCTGCGCCGTGGGCTCACCATGCTGCCCGCGCTCGTGGTGCTCGCCCTCGGTGTGCCTGCCACCGACAGTCTGGTGTTCTCCCAGGTGGTGCTGTCGTTCGGGATACCCTTCGCGCTCGTGCCCCTGGTGCTGCTCACCGGACGGGCCGATGTGATGGGGGAGTTCGTCAACCGGCGTGTCACGGCGGTGACTGCCGTGTGCTGTGTCGCGGTGATCAGCGTGTTCAACCTCTATCTTGCGACGAAATCGCTGGTGGGAGCATGAACACAACACCTGCCGCCATGCCGTCGTGAATACCAACGAAAAGGCTTCGCACGCTTATTGACTGCCAGGAAGACACGGTGGCACGGTGAGTCCCGCCGGAAGAAAACCATTCTTCAGTGCCGAAGAGTGTGTGGGTTGATCGGTCCCCGCGCACGAACTTCACGGTCATTCAGTGAACCCCAGTCGTGCAGAAGGGACTTCCCCTATGCGGTCCACGGCATCATCCGTCAAACCCGGCCGTCCACGTGCGGACGCGTCGTCACCGGCCTGTCCCATGATCCTCACAGCCCAACAGGCCCGTCCCAGTGGCTTCTCGCTCACCGAGAGGAGGCCGGCATGACCAGCCTTCAGCAGCCGGTGGGCAGCGCGCCCGGCAGGACCGGCAAGGTGCCGGGAAGACGGTGGTGGCTCTTCTCCCCGGCCGTCGTGGTCTTCTGGGTCGTCGCCATGCTCGACAAGACCGGCGTCGGTGTCGTCGCGGCGAACGACCAGTTCCTCTCGGACATGCACCTCACCGGGAAGAACGGGCTGATCGGCCTGCTCACCACGGTCACCCTGCTCTTCTACGGTGCCTCGATGCCCGTGTGGGGCATGCTCATCGACCGCTTCGGACCGCGCAAGTGCGCGCTGGCCGGTATGGCGGGCTGGGGCGTCAGCACGCTCCTCGCCGGAGTCGCGACCAATGTGACGCTTCTGATGGTCGGCCGGGCGATGCTCGGCATCACCGAGGCGTTCCTGCTGCCCATGTCGAACGCGCTGACGGCGCGTTGGTTCCCGCACGCCGAGCGCAGCAGGGCCAAGGCGGTGTGGGTGTGCGGCATCAACGCCGGCTTCGCCCTGTCCGGCTTCGTCGTGACCGGCGCGATCGCGGTCAGCTCCTGGCGCGGCGCCTTCTTCCTGCTGACGATCCTCGCGATCGTGGTGTGCGTGCCGCTCGCCTGGCTCCTCCTGCGCGACGACCCCGCCCTCGAACCCCGGCTCAGCCCCGAGGAACTCGAATACATCACCCGCCACGGCGGCGGTACCGAGGCGGAGGCGGACCTGCCGGACAGCATGGCGGCCGAGAAGGCCTCACGCGGCCCCCTGCGCCTGTGGCCCTTCTGGGCGAGCACCATCGTGTGGACGGTCAACAACATCGGTGTGTACGGTCTTGCCAGCTGGTTCCCCACGTACCTCAAGAGTGAGCAGCACCTGGGCTCCGGGGCCGCGAGCTCCTACATCGCTCTGTCCTTCGCGCTGTGCATCGTGGCCGGGCCGCTCGTCGGCGTCGTCATGGACCGGACGGGCCGCAAGGCCATCTGGGTGTTCGGCGGGTTCATCTCCGCCGC
The DNA here is from genome assembly GCF_020176795.1 of Streptomyces sp. 8L. Lineage (GTDB taxonomy): Bacteria > Actinomycetota > Actinomycetes > Streptomycetales > Streptomycetaceae > Streptomyces. The sequence goes on along the minus strand of NZ_JAIUKE010000246.1, from coordinate 13,975 downwards.
GATCTGCCTGGTCGTGGCCAGCCTGGTGGACGTCCTGCCGGTACAGCTGTGCGCCGTGATCATCGCGATCATCGGGGTCGAGGGACTCACCACACTCGCCGGGCAGGGGGTCCTGCACAACATCGCCCCGGCACGATCCATGGGTCGTGCCGCCGGTGTGATGCTGGGAATAGGCAACTTTGTCGGTGCCTTCGGTGCCACTGTCATGGGGCTCCTGGTGGACCACGGCGGATTCGGTGCCGCCTTCACCTTCCTGATCATCACGTTCGCGATCGGCGGCGGATCGGGCCTGGCACTGCACCGAGCCCGCTACTGATCACGCGGCGCGCCACCCCGGCGCGGGGCGGCGCCGTACGGCCGCCGACACCTCATCAACGAAAGGAACCGAGCACGAGATGGACAAGGTGAGGGCAAGCGCGGAGGAGGCCGTCGCCGACATCGGCGGGGGCGCCTCGCTCGCCGTCGGCGGCTTCGGCCTGTGCGGTATCCCCACGGTGCTGCTGCGCGCCCTGCACGAGCGGGGTGTGGGCGGACTGCGGGTGGTGTCGAACAACTGCGGCACAGACGGGCACGGTCTCGGTGTGCTCCTGTCCGCCGGCCGGATCAGCCGGGTGACGGCGTCCTACGTCGGCGAGAACAAGGAGTTCGCCCGCCAGTACCTCGGCGGCGAGCTGGAGGTGGAACTGATCCCGCAGGGCACACTGGCCGAGCGGCTGCGCGCGGGCGGCTGCGGCATCCCCGCCTTCTTCACCCCCGCCGGGGTCGGCACCCAGGTCGCGGACGGCGGACTGCCCTGGAAGTACGCGGCGGACGGCACCGTGGACGTGGCGTCGCCGCCGCGCGAGCAGCGTGTCTTCGGTGACCGCCCCTATGTCCTCGAAGAGGCGGTCACCACCGACTTCGCCCTGGTGCGGGCGGCGCGCGGCGACCGGCACGGCAATCTCGTCTTCCACCGCTCGGCCCGCAACTTCAACCCCATCGTCGCCATGGCGGGCACGGTCACCGTCGCGGAGGTCGAGGAACTGGTGGACGGCGCGCTCCACCCGGACGAGGTGCACCTGCCCGGTGTGTTCGTGCAGCGCGTGGTACCGCTCACCGCCGAGCAGGCGGCAGACAGGACGATCGAGAAAGAAACGGTGCGCTGATGCCCTGGACCCGCGACGAGATGGCGGCCCGCGCCGCGGCCGAACTGACCGACGGCTCGTACGTCAACCTCGGCATCGGCCTGCCCACCCAGGTGCCGAACCACCTCCCCGACGGCGTCGACGTCGTCCTGCACTCGGAGAACGGCATCCTCGGCGTCGGCCCGTACCCCCGCCCCGACGAGGTCGACCCCGACCTGATCAACGCGGGCAAGGAGACCGTGACCCTGGCACCCGGGGCCTCCTTCTTCGACTCCGCGCTGTCCTTCGGCATGATCCGCGGCGGCCATCTGGACACCGCGATCCTGGGCGGGCTCCAGGTCTCCGAGACGGGCGACCTGGCCAACTGGACCGTACCCGGAAAGATGATCAAGGGCATGGGCGGTGCGATGGACCTGGTGCACGGCGCCCGCACCGTGATCGTGCTGATGGACCACACCGCCAAGGACGGCAGCCCCAAGATCGTGCGCACGTGCACACTGCCTCTGACGGGCCGGGCGTGCGTGGACCGCGTCATCACCGACCTCGGTGTGTTCGACATCGGTCCCGCCGGTGTGTCCGTGGCGGAACTGGCCCCTGGCGTCACCCTGGACGAGGTCCGCTCCGCCACCGAGGCCGACCTCGTGGCGTCCCGGGCCGGGGGAGTTCCGTCCGGTACGCGACCGTGATGGTCAACGCCGGGGCGACAGCGGTGTGTTGTGTCAGGGGACGGCCGTACACCGCTGCCGGCGAGCGCCCCGCGCCGGGTCCGCCGCACGCTGCGCCCGAGCACCTCTCCCACCGCCACTCCCCACGTCGCTTTCCCTCCTGAAGGGCGGACCACGCTCATGACCACCTCACATCCCACCTCACACCCCTTCTGGCTCGCGGGCCGACAGGCCACCGGCGACCACTCCTTCGACGTCACCTCCCCGTGGGACGGCCGCACGGTCGGGGCTGTCTCCGTGCCGACCGACACCCAGGTCGAGGAGGCCGTCGCCGCCGCGCACGCGGCCGTAACCACCTTCGCCGCCACCCCCGCGCATGCCAGGGCCAAGGCGCTCGCCCATGTCTGCGGCCGGATCACCGAGCGGGCCGAGGAGATCGCCCGGCTGATCTCCGACGAGAGCGGCAAGCCCGTGAAGTGGGCGCGCGGCGAGGTCGACAGGGCCGTGTCCGTCTTCCGTATCGCCTCGGAGGAGGCGCGCCGCTTCAACGGCGGCGAAGCCCAGCGCCTCGACTCCGACGCTGGCGGCACCGGGCGGCTGGCGTTGACGCGGCGCTTCCCGAAGGGCCCGGTGCTCGGCATCGCGCCCTTCAACTTCCCGCTGAACCTGTGCGCCCACAAGATCGCTCCGGCCATCGCGGCGGGCGTCCCGATCGTCCTCAAGCCCGCCCCGGCGACACCGCTGTCCGCGCTGCTGCTCGGCGAGCTGTTCGCCGAGACGGACCTGCCCGCGGGCTCCTGGTCGGTGCTGCCCGTGCCGAACGACCGGATGCCGGCCCTGGTCCAGGACGAGCGGCTGCCCGTCATCTCCTTCACCGGCTCCGAGAGGGTCGGTTACTCGATCATGGACTCGGTGCCGCGCAAGCACTGCACGTTGGAGCTCGGCGGCAACGGCGCGGCCGTCGTCCTCGCCGACTACGCCTCGGAGGAGGACCTGGACTGGGCCGCGTCCCGCATCGCCACGTTCTCCAACTCCCAGGGCGGCCAGTCCTGCATCGCGGTGCAGCGGGTCATCGCCGACGCCGCGGTCTACGACCGCCTGGTCGAGAGGGTCGTCGATGCTGTCGAGGCGCAGGTCACCGGCGACCCGGCCGACGACGCCACCGATGTGGGGCCGCTGATCAGCGAGGACGCCGCCCGGCGGGTGGAGAGCTGGGTCGACGAGGCGGTCGCGGCCGACGCGCGACTGCTGACCGGCGGCAAGCGGGACGGCGCCGCCTACGCGCCGACTGTGCTCGCCGACGTGCCCGCGGACGTCACGCTCGCCTGTGAGGAGGTGTTCGGACCGGTCCTGACCCTGTGCAGGGTGACAGGTGAGCAGGCCGCGTTCGCTGCGGTCAACGACTCCAAGTACGGTCTGCAGACAGGGGTGTTCACCCACGACATCCAGGCGGCTTTTCGCGCCCACCGCGCCCTGGAGGTCGGTGGCGTGGTCGTCGGCGACGCGCCCTCGTATCGCTCGGACCTGATGCCGTACGGCGGTGCCAAGCTCTCAGGCGTCGGTCGGGAGGGTGTGCGCTACGCGATGGACGACTACACCTACGAGCGCGTGATGGTACTCACTGGCATCGAGCTGTAGGCCACGGGCCCGGGTTGGGGAACTTCCGCCGAGCCGCCGCGTGCGGCAGCGCAGTACGCGTCACCGCCATCACATCTGGACCGCGAGGACACAGCGAGGGCACCGTATCCTCGCCGGGGCCGGTCAGCGATGGCGACGAGGCCGGCGCCCCTCTCTTCCCGTGGCCGCTGCGCCGGCACGAGGCGAAACGTCGGCTGCCGGATTGGCCGGTCGAGAGGGGGGAGGGGCCGGTCGCCGGAGCGGGCAGGAGCTACTGGCCTGTTTCGGATCTCCACTGTATGGGGCGGGGCCGGTGGACGCAGGGTGGCAGCCTGTGCATTCCAGTACCAGGTGCGGCGGGGGCGATGGCGTCCACACTGGTGGCATGAGGAAGTTGTCCAGGAACACCGAGCTGGGGGCGTTCGTGCGCTTCCGCAGGGCTGCGCTCACACCGGGCGAGGTGGGGCTGCTCGACGCTGGTGGCGCACGCCGGGTGCCGGGGTTGCGGCGCGAGGAATTGGCCGAGCTCGCGCACGTGAGCGTGGACTACGTGGTGCGCCTGGAGCAGGGCCGTGCCCGGCACGTGTCGCCGTCGGTGCTTGAGGCACTCGCTGCGGCGCTGCGGCTGTCGGGCAAAGAGCGGGACTACCTGTTCGCCCTCGCGGACACGGTGCCGCCGCGGGGCGGGCGGCCGGCGCTGCCGGAGGTGGCGCCCAGGCTGCGGCAACTTCTTGATTCCATGCATGATGTGCCGGCGCTGGTCCTGGACCGGAACATGAACGTCCTGGCGTGGAATCGCGGCGCGGCGGCTCTCCTCGTGGATTTCGGCGCCCTGCGCGTCAGGGAGCGGAACGTGATCAGGATGACGTTCCTCGATGTCCGTTTCCGGACGCTCTACGCCGACTGGCGCCTGGTGGCCCGCGAGTGTGTCGCTGTTCTGCGAAGGGAAGCGGGACTGCGTCCCGACGATCCGGCTCTTCAGGAGCTGATCGCCGAACTGCGCGAGCGGGACCGGGACTTCCGTACCTGGTGGGTGCCCGACCAGGTCCGCGGGCCGGAGATGCTGACGAAGTCGTTCCACCACCCGATGGCCGGCCCGATGACGCTGGACGTGCAGCAGTTCACTGTGGGCACCCACCCCGACCAGCTGCTGGCCGCCTACACAGCACACGACGAAGCGGCGCAGGAGGCACTGCGCTTCGTCCTGCAGTGGGCAACGGCACCCGCATCAAGACAGGACACCGCATCAAGACAGGACACCTGAGAGCCGCTGCGCACTGCTCAGGCGCGCCGTGCGGCGTCGCACTCAACGCCATTAACTGGACAGATGGATATGCGGGCCCGGCCCGCGGGAGGAACAGATCGTGGAGCAGCACACTACTGTCACCCTGGGCGGCGATCTCACCGTGGGCCGTATCGGATACGGGGCGATGCGGCTGACGGGAGAGGGCTTGTGGGGTGAGTATCCCGACAGGGAGCACGCCATCAAGCTTCTGCGGGAGGCGGTCGAGGCCGGGGTGTCGCTCATCGACACCGCCGACGCGTACGGCCCGCACACCAACGAGGTCCTGATCCGGGAGGCCCTGCATCCCTATCCTGAGCATGTGGTCATCGCGACCAAGGGCGGGTTCGTACGCGGCGGCCCGGACCTGTCCGCGATGGAGCACGATCCGTCGGTCATCGGCGCGATCGGGCATCCCGCCTACTTGAAGCAGTCGGCCCGGCTCAGCGCCCGCCGGCTGGGGGTGGAGCGCATTGATCTGTACTACCTTCACAGCGGGTATGCCACGGACGTGCCGTTCGAGGATCAGGTCGCCACGCTGGCGCAGTTGCGCGAGGAAGGGATCATCCGCCACATCGGACTGTCCAACGTGACACCTGAACAGCTGCGCAGTGCGCGCTCCATCGTGGAGATCGCCGCCGTCACGGGGCACTTCAACGTGGCCTCCCGGGGGGAGGCAAGGCTGCTGGAGGAGACGGTCGCCGGCGGTTCCGTTTTCGCGCCCTGGCAGCCGGTGTCCCTGATCCCGCCGGGCGTGGCCACGGACACCAACGGACCCGAGGCCGTCCGGCAGATCCTGGCACCCATCGCCGAAGCGCACCGGGTCAGCGTTCCGCAGATCGCGCTGGCCTGGCTGCTGGCGCGCTCGCCCGAGATCGTGCCGATCCCGGCGACCACCAGCCCGGAGCACCTGAGGGACAACCTCGGCGCGTACGACGTGACGCTGACCGCTCGGGAGCTGGCCGCCATCGATGCGGTGTCCCCCGAGTCCTGACCGATCGGCCCCGCCTGGCCGGGCCAGGGGCGAAGTCGTTTGTGCCGGTGTCCGGGCCGCCACGATGGTGGCCCGGACCCACAGGAGCGACCGGAGGGCCTGAGCGGAAACGTTCGACCACTGGTCTCCCACCGAAGACGGTCAGCGGGGCATTACGGGCGGTCAGTTGGGCATTACGGCGGGACACGAAGACCTTCGTGCGGTGAGTTCCTGGACAGCTCCCACCCACCGGAGGTCTTCGCCATGTTCAAGGCCACGATCGTGTCAACAACGCTCGTGATCAATACGGTCGGCCGCCCGTGCACGTCAGGAGCGCCCGCCCGGCCGCGCGGCGGGACTCGCGGTGGTCGCCGTCACCTGCTGCGGTCCGTCGCGGTAGCGACGGGGCGAGACGCCGGTCTCGCGTTTGAAGGCGTTGCTGAAGGCACTCTCCGAGGTGTAGCCGAGGGCGCCCGCCAGTTCTGCGACCGTCGTGGTGCCCGTGCGCAGGGCGCGACGGGCCAGCCGCATCCGCCAGTCCGTCAGGTACGCGAGCGGCGGCACACCCGCCGCTTGGCGGAAGCGCGAGGCGAACGTCGTACGGGACATGGCGGCGGCCTGTGCCAGCTCCTGGAGGCCCCAGGGCCTGCCGGGCTCCTCGTGCATCAGCCGCAGCGCGGGCGCGAGCCGCCCGTCGGCGAACTCGCGGAGCCTGCCCGCGGGCAGCGCCTCGGTGTCGGCGAGATGGGCCCGCAGCACCTGGACGAAGAGGAGCTGCGCGAGCTGGCCCGTCGCGAAGGCGGCGCCCGGCCGGTTCGCCGTCATCTCGCGCAGCAGCCCGTCGAGCAGGCGCCGCAGCGCGGGCGCCTCCGCCGCGTCCGATCGGAGGTGGATGAGCGGCGGCAGCGCCGTCAGCAGCAGGTCCTCGGCGCCGCCCGCGAGCTCGACATGGCCGCCGACGGCGATGTGCTCGGGGGGTTCGCGATGCACGGGGACGGGAGCGCCGCGCGCCCCCGCCGCCTCGCCGCTCCCGCCCGCCCCGAGGTGCACCACCTCGCCGCGCGCGTCGGTGAACAGGCCCGTGGCGTCGACCGGCGCCGTCTCCTGGTCCGAAGCGAACACGAAGGGGCGCGAGCCGTCGAACACCGCTACGTCGCCCTCGCCGAGCACGATCGGCGAGGGCGCACCGGGCGGCCCGGACGTCCCGGTCAGCCCGTACGTCCCGGGCGTCCCGGGCGCAGTGGGCTTCGCGGGCGCAGCGGGCGGCCCGTACGTCCCGGGCGGCTCGAAGGAGAGCAGGCAGCGCCCGCGCAGCACCGCGTGGATCTTCAGCCGGCTGGGACGCGGGAAGCGCAGGGCCCAGCGGCCCGAGACGGTGAACCCCGCGGAGACGACGCACCTGGCGTCCATGAGGGCGAGGGTGTCGGAGAGTGGATCGTTCCCCATGCCCGTACTCTCGCGCAGAAAACACGGACCGGCAAGCATTCATCGTACGGATTCGCCGCTCTAGCGTGGAGACATCACAGCAACCACGCGGAAGTGAGCCAACACCGTGCGTACACCACAGCAGCCCGTCGACTCGGGCTTCGGCGCGGCCTCCACGGCCGAGGACGTCATCGAGGGGATCGACCTGACCGGCAGGACCGCCGTCGTCACCGGCGGCGGCTCCGGCCTCGGCGTGGAGACGGTCCGCGTGCTGCGCGGCGCCGGCGCCCGCGTCGTGGTCCCCGCCCGCGACCCGGATCGTGCCCGCGCGGCGCTGGCCCCCGTCCTCGCGCCCGGTGGGGGCCGCGCGGCTGCCGCCGAGCCGCTGGACGGTGTCGAGGTCGCCCCCATGGACCTGCTCGACCCCGCGTCGGTGGACGCGTTCGCCGACGCCTTCCTCGCGTCGGGGCGCCCGCTGCACATCCTCGTCAACAGCGCGGGGATCATGGCGACGCCGCTGGTGCGGGACGCGCGCGGCTACGAGTCGCAGTTCGCGACCAACCACCTCGGCCACTTCCAGCTGACCGGGCGGCTGCGGCCCGCGCTGGCGGCGGCCGGCGGCGCGCGGGTGGTCTCGGTGTCGTCGTGGGGCCACCACTACTCGCCCGTGGTCTTCGACGACCCGCACTTCCTGCACCGCGACTACGACCCGTGGGCGGGCTACGGGCAGTCGAAGACCGCCAACATCCTCTTCGCCGCGGCGCTCGACGAGCGCGGCAGGGACGACGGCATCCGTGCGTTCTCGCTGCACCCCGGGTCCATCCAGGACACCAACCTGGGCAGGCACCTCACGCGGGATCAGCTCAGGGCGGCCGGTGTGATCGACGAGAACGGCGACGCCGTGCTGGACCCCGCGCGGAACCTGAAGACCCTCCAGCAGGGCGCCGCCACCTCCGTGTGGTGTGCGACCAGCCCGCGGCTCGCCGGGCTCGGCGGGGTGTACTGCGAGAACGCCGAGGTCGCGATCGTCACGCCGGAGGCGCCTTCGGGCGCGTGGGAGCTCGGCGACTCGACCTCGGTCCCCGGTGTCATGCCGTACGCGATCGACCCCGGGCTCGCGGACCGGCTCTGGACCCTGAGCGAGGAGCTGACCGACCGGGGCCGCGTGCCCCGCTGACCGGCCTGTCGGCCCGGAGCCCCTGGGTGCGGCCGCCGCGCACCGCGAAGGACCGCGTCCACGCATCCGCCGGCCTCGAACTCGGCTGAGACGCCGCGCCACCCGGCCGACGTGCCGCGCGCCTCGGCCGATGTATCGCGCCACCCTGCCGACGTGCTGCGCGCCATCGGGCCGGGCCTCGGCCGATGTGTCGCGTCATCCGGCCTCAGGTGAGGCCGCTGGCTGGTTCCCGGTCCCGTGGCGGGGGCGCGGAGGCATCGGCTCCGGGGCGCGGCGCGCCCTCAGCGCAGGAAGCCGACGCCCGACCAGGCGGTGCGCGCGCCGTCGGACTCCGTGTCCGCCGGGGGCTGCGCGTCCCGGTGCCACCCCGTGACCAGCCCGGGGTCCACCAGGTCGAGCCCGTCGAAGAACCGGCTGACCTCCGCGCGGGTGCGTGGCCTCAGGTCGATCCCGCTCGACCGGTAATCGGCGGTCCTGTCCTCCTCCGGGGTGAACAGGTCCATGGTGAGATGCGAGAGGACCAGGCAGCTGCCGGGCGCGAGCGCGTCGAGCAGCGCCCGCACCAGGCCGTACGGGTCGTCGGAGTCGGGCACGAAGTGCAGCAGCGCGATCAGCGAGAGCGCGACGGGCCGGTCGAAGTCGAGCACGGCGCGCGCCCGTTCGAGGATGGCGGCGGGCTCGCGCACGTCGGCCCGCACGAACTCGGTGCGGCCCTCGGGCGTACCGGCGAGCAGCTCCTCGGCGTAGCGCAGCACCATCGGGTCGTAGTCCGCGTAGACGACCCGGCAGCGCGGGTCGACGCCCTGGGCGACCCGGTGCAGGTTGGGCTCGGTGGGGATGCCGGAGCCGATGTCGAGGAACTGGTCGATGCCGGTGCCCGCGACCCACGCCGTCGCGCGCCGCATGAACGCGCGGTTGGCGCGCGCACCGAGCCGTGCGGCCGCCGGGAGCCGTTCGGCGACGGCGCGGTCGGCGGGGAAGTGGTGGTCGCCGCCGAGCAGGCAGTCGTAGATACGGGCCGGGTGCGGCGTGCTGATGTCGATGTCCGGCTCGGACGGGCGGGCGGACGTCATGCTGCGTCCTTTCGGGGTCGGGGTGCGGTGCGCCGGGCCCGAGGGGCCGGGGCGCCCCTGACCCTGCCACATCTGCTCACTGACGGTAAGGCTATGGGGTCAGGTTGGCCGGGAGGCGGGCCGTGGCCCGAACCGCTCCCGGTAGCGGGTCGGGGTGAGCCCGGTGGCCCGGTGGAGCCTGGTCCGCAGGTTGGAGGCGGTGCCGAGGCCGCTCAGCCTGGCCACGACCTCCATCCGCGCCTCGCCGCGCTCGATCAACCGGCAGGCCAGCGCGACGCGCTCGCCGGTCAGCCAGGCCAGCGGAGTCGTGGCGAGCGCGGCACGGAACCTCCGGTGCAGGGTGGCCGCGCTGACCCCGGCGTACGCGGCGAGGCCGGCGATCCCGAGCGGCAGGTCAAGGCGCCCGCGCGCCCACGCGAGGACGGGCGCGAGCGACTCGTCCCGCACGGCGGGGACGGGCCGCTCGATGAACTGCCTCTGCCCGCCGTCCCGGTGGCCGGGGAAGACCAGGCGGCGGCCGACGGCGTTCGCCACCTCGCTGCCGTGGTCCAGCATGATCAGGTGCAGCCCCAGGTCGAGCGCCGCCGCGCTGCCCGCCGCGGTGAACACGTCGCCGTCGCGCACGAAGAGGACATCGGGGTCGAGCCGTACGGCGGGGAAGCGGGCGGCGAACAGGTCGGCCCAGCGCCAGTGCGTGGTGGCCCTGCGCCCGTCGAGGACCCCCGCCGCGGCCAGGGTGAACGCGCCCGTGCAGAAGCTCACCAGCCGCGCCCCGCGGACGGCCGCGCGCCGGACCGCTTCTAGGACGGCGGGGGAGGGCCCGTGCTCGGGGTCGGGCCTGTTGGGCACGATCACGGTGTCGGCGCGCTCCACCGCGTCGAGGCCCGCCACACCGGTCATGGTGAAAAGGCCCAGGTGCATCGGCACGGCGGGGTCGGCGGCGCAGAGCGTCAGCTCGTACCAGGGGCGGCCGAGCTCGGGCCTGCGCAGGCCGAACAGCTCGGTGGCGACCCCCAGCTCGAACGGGTTGGACCCCTCGTCCACGACCAGGGCCACCGCGTGGACCGCCGGACGTTCGGCTTGCGGCCGTTGCGAGGATCGACGCGACATGTGCGATTCGTATCACTCGTGCGCGGTGGGCGCCATGTGGACCATGGAAGGCATGAGCACTCCGAACACACCGGACGCCTCCGCCGCGCCCGAACCCGTACTCCTCGACGACGCGCTCGCCGGCTTCGAGGCGCTGTGGAGCCCGCACATCGTGACGCGCGTCAACGACTACGACGTCCGCGTGGCGAAGGTCGCGGGCGCCCACGTGTGGCACGTCCACGACACCACCGACGAGTTCTTCCTCCTGCTCGACGGCGAACTCGACATCGCGCTCCGCGACTGCCGCGCGACGGGCGGGGTGCGGGCCGAGCGCACGGTCCACCTGGCACGCGGCGCGGTCTTCGTGGTGCCGAAGGGCGTCGAGCACCGGCCCTCGTCACCGCGCGGCGCCTCGATCCTGCTGTTCGAGCCCACGGGCACGGTGTCGGTCGGGGACCGGCACGACGAGATCCCGGACCACGTCGACGCGACGACGGGCCATGCGCTGCCCCGCCCCTAGGTTCTGTCTCTTTGGCCAGCGTGGGGTCCGGATGAGGATTCCCGCGAGGTGGAGCGCGGCCTGGTAGGCGATCGCCGGCTTGTCGGCTCGTACGTCACTTCGTCGGAGCCGACTCGCCGGATCAGAACGGACCCGTCCATCAGGAAGACGCTATGGGCGGCTCGGCCTGGTCGAACACGCGCCTTTGTCGCTCCTGGCGCTGGGAGACCGGCAGTTCCATCTCCGGTCCGGCCCCTTCCTGGAGGTACGGGCCGGTACGCATGACGCACCTCGCACCAGCGTCCTGTTCGCCATGCTCCGCGAGGGCGCCTTCTACAAACCCCGGACACCGAAGGGCATCAAGCCCGCCGCACAAGCGGAGGGGGGCACGCGCAAACCGCTCTATGCGCTGTCCCCCTGCTTGCACGGGGTTTCGGTGCGCATGTTGGCGGACGCACCCGCGATCACGGAGTCGAGCCGGTCTCGTGTGCGGGTGAGGTCCGCGATGTGCGCGTCGAGGCGGTCGCGCTGCACGGCCAGGCGGCTGAGCAGTTCGGGCGTGGCCTTGCCGTCCACGACACACGGAGTCAGATCGGCGATGGTCTTGCTGGACAACCCGGCGGCAAACAGCTCTTGGATCACCCGGATGCGGTCGAGAGCCGACTCCGTGTAGTGGCGCTGGCCGCTTTCGCTGCGCTGGGGCGCCAGCAGGTTCCGCTCCTCGTAGTAGCGCAGGGCCCGCGTTGTCACCCCTGCCCGGCGGGCGAGCTCCCCGATACGCATGCACAACCCCTCCTGCGTGACGCGTGTCACACTCTCTTGCCTTTCACATCAACGTCAAGTTTTAGCGTAGCTCGCATAGGGAGTCCCACTGATATCCGCTGATATGTGCGCATGAGTCATTACTCGAACGAAAGGCAACAGCCATGAGCGAGGCCAGCACACCGGTTCGGCGTGTGGTCGGCGTCGAGGAGCACGCCTGGACGGCGGAACTCCGCCAGGCTCTGCTCAAGTGGGGCGGTGACGAGACCGTCAACAGGATGAGCAGCCGTGGTGAGGTCAACCTGCGTCTGCTCGATGTCGGCGAGGAGCGGCTGGCGCGCATGGATGCCAGCGGTGTGGACATGGAAATCCTCTCCGTCACGACGCCCGGCACCCAGCCGCTGCCTGCCGAGGTGGCTGTCCCGCTCGCACGGGAGGCCAACGACGTGCTCGCGGACGCCGTGCGCCGTCACCCCGACCGCTTCGCCGCCTTCGCCACGCTGCCCACCTCCGACCCCGAGGCGGCCGCCGCCGAGCTGGAGCGCGCCGTCACGGCCCAGGGGCACGTCGGTGCCATGCTCTTTCCGCGCACGGGCGAGACCTTCCTCGACCACGATGGCTTCCGTCCCCTCTTCGAGGCTGCCGCCCACCTGGATGTGCCGCTCTACATCCATCCGGCGATGCCGCCCAAGAAGCTCATCGACGCCGCGTACAGCGGCTTCGACGAGATGACGAGCATGCTGCTGTCCACCGGGGGCTGGGGATGGCACTCGGAAGCCGGCCTGGCCGCCCTGCGCCTCATCCTGGCCGGCACCTTCGACCGCCACCCCGACCTGCAGATCATCCTGGGGCACTGGGGCGAGATGCTCGTGCCCTTCGCAGACCGGGCCGACCTGCTCAGCACCGCCGCCACGCACCTGCAGCGCCGCGTTCTGGACTACATCACCGGAAACCTCTCCGTCACCGCCGGAGGCCTCTACAGCCACCGGATGCTGACCGCAGCCGTGGATGTGCTGGGACCCGACCGGGTCATGTTCGGCGCCGACTCACCCTACGGCGCCCCCACCGCGACCGACGACGCCGACGCCCGCGGCCTCGGTGGTGTCGACTCCCGCGGCAGCTTCGGCGGCCCCGGTGGCGCCCGCGCCTTCGTGGACAGCGCCCCCCTGGACGAACAGGGCAGGGCGAAGCTCGGTCACCTCAACGCCGAACGCATCCTCAACCTCAAGACCGCCTGAATTTCCTCAACCTCAAGACCGCCTGAATGCCCTCGACCTCAAGACCGCTTGAATTTCCGCACACGTCCGAGACTGGAAGAGAAACCCGCATGACCACGTACCAGACGACCGGTCTCACCGGCCCCGCGTCCACCCCGGCCGTATCCGTCAAACCGCTGGTGCTGCCTGCTCCGCAGCGCGGCGAGGACCTGCACGTACGCGTTTCCGCGCCGGTCAGCGGCAGCGACCTGCCGATCGTGCTGTTCGCCCATGGATTCGGCTCGAACCTGGACGGCTACGCGCCTCTGGTCGACCACTGGGCCTCGCACGGATTTGTGGTCATCCAGGCCACGCACATGGACTCCAAGCGGCTCGCCATGCCCGCGGACGACCCCCGCAGGCCCCAGATGTGGCGCTACCGCGTGCAGGACATGAAGCGCATCCTGGACGAACTCCCGTCCCTGGAAGCGCAGGTGCCCGGCCTGGCCGGCCGGGTCGACCACACTCGCATCGTCGCGGCGGGCCACTCCTTCGGCGGTCAGACCGCGGGCATCCTGGTGGGTCTGCGTGTCAAAGATCCGCAGACGGGCGTCGCCGAGGATCTGTCCGACTCCCGGATCGTGGCCAGCATCCAGCTCCCCACCGCGGGCAAGGGCGGTGACGAACTGACACCCTTCGCCCACGACAACCTCCCGTGGCTGCGTGACCAGGACTTCTCCCATGTCACTGCCCCCGGGCTCGTCGTCGCAGGGGACAAGGACGACCTCCCGCTCTCGACCCGGGGCCCGGCCTGGACGAGCGACCCCTACACCCTCAGCGGCGGCAACAAGAGTCTGCTCACGGTCTTCGGCGGTGAGCACTTCCTCGGTGGCATCTCCGGCTACCAGGTCGCAGAGACCACCGACGAGGACCCCGACCGTGTCGCCCTCGTCCAGCAGGTCACTCTCGCGTACCTGCGGCACGTCACCGGCATCGACGACACCGACTGGAAGACGGCCCGGACTCTCCTCGCCGAGGGACACCCACTGGGGCGACTGGAGTCCAAGTAACGCCCGCCCCCAGTGCCTTGCCC
>NZ_JAIUKE010000245.1 GCF_020176795.1 Streptomyces sp. 8L | reverse complement strand
GGTGCGTCTGTCGCGCGGTCGGGGGGCCCGTGCCGGGCCGCCCGGGGCCGGGGGGGGCGCCGCCGCCCCCCGCCCCCCCCCCCCCCCCCCCCCCCCCCCCCCCCCGGGCCGGGTCAGCCTTCCGCGAGCAGGCCCGAGCGCAGCGTCTTCAGAGTGCGGTTGAGCAGGCGCGACACATGCATCTGCGAGATGCCGAGGGCGTCGCCGATCTCCGACTGGGTCCACTCCCTGCCGAAGCGCATCTCCAGGATGGTCCGGTCCCGCTCGTCCAGCTCCGCGAGCAGCGGGGCCAGCGAGGTGAGGTCCTCCACCAGCTCCATGCCCGGGTCGCAGGAGCCGATCGAATCGGCGAGCGTCGCGGACCTGCGGGCCGCGCCCTCCCCGCTCTCGTAGGGCATGTCCAGGGAGTCCGTGCTGTAGCCGTTCGCCGCGATGAGGCCGTCGATGATCTCGTCGTCGGTCCGGCCGAGATGCGCCGCGAGCTCGGCGACGGTCGGCTCCCGGTCGAGGCGTGCGGAGAGCGTGTCCCGGGCCTTCGCCAGCTCGACACGCATCTCCTGGAGCCGGCGCGGCACATGCACGGCCCAGGTGCTGTCCCGGAAGAACCGCTTGATCTCGCCCACGATGTACGGCACCGCGAAGGTCGCGAACTCGTTCTCCCGGCTCAGGTCGAACCGGTCGATCGCCTTGATGAGGCCGATCATCCCGACCTGGATCATGTCCTCGACCTGGTCGCGGCGGCCGAAGCGGCGCGCGGCGAAGTGCACCAGCGACATGTTCATCTCGATGAGCGTGTTCCGGGCGTACGCGTACTCGTGCGTACCTTCCTCAAGGACCCGCAGCCGGTCGAAGAAGAGCCTGGACAGGGCGCGGGCGTCGACGGGCGAGACGGCCTCCGGGTCCTCGATCCGAGGGAGCTCGACACCCTGCTCCGTGGTGCGGACGGTGGTGGAGGTCATGACCGTATCCCTTCGCGGACGGTGGGGCAGACGCGCTTCTGCCCCGATTCCCTACGACAACACTTGTCGCAGGGAAATCTTTTTTCGGCGCCCCGATGATGCCACTCGAGTCACGCCCGGGGTAGCCCCGGGGGCGTCCAGGCGGCGGGCTCCGCGGCCCGGACGCGGCTCTGCCGCCGGGTGCGCGAGGCGCCCGGCGGCAGAGGAGGTCGGCGCGTGACGCGCACTCCCGGTGTCAGCAGTACGGAACCGGCGACAGATTCTCGATGTAGCGCGCGGAGGAGTAGCCGGAGCGCCCATTGCCCAGCTTGTACCAGAGGTTGTTGCCGTCGACGTTCTGCCCCCGCACCTTGCAGGAGATGGAGACGATCGATCCGGGGCGGAGGCCGCCCAGGTAGCGGGAGTTGGTGGTCGGCCGCTCGCGGACCGCGAGGGTCAGGCGCGACACGACCTTGCCGCGCGGTTCCTGCCAGGCCGTGCCCTTCGCGGGCTGTGCGGCGACGTGCGCGTCCCCGTTCGGAACGGGGGACGCCGCGTTCGCGGGGGCCGCGGCCAGGGAGGCCGCACCCGCGATCAGAATCCCGGCGAGGGTGGTGGCGACCCGGCGCCCCACACGCGATGCGTGCATGGAGTCCTTCTTTCGCTGGAGTTGCTGTGCCCCTCCTTAATGGCACGTCACGAAGGCGAACCGCCCGAAAGAAACAGCCTTATCACCCTTTTGGCGGTATAAAAGTATGCGTAAAGTCAGATCCAGTGGCAGCGCTTCTGGCCCTGCGGAACCGCCGCTGACCTGGCCTTTCGCTGTCCTGTGACGGCGCGTGCCGACTCCGCGACGCTGCGCCGCGTACATGCCACGCCAGTGAGGGCCGGCTCTGTGGCCAGGACGCGCGCGATGCGGGATCAGGCGTCGGTCCCGGCCTCGTACACCAGCAGCCGCACCGGTCCGAACAGCCCCGTCCGCACCTGTCCCGCCGCGATCGCGCGGGTGGGTGACGCGTCGTCGAGGTATCCGGCGAGCGTGCCCCGCACGACCACCTCCACCGTGTTGGCGCCGCCGCGCAGCGCGCCCGTCACCTCGGCCGTCCAGGGCCCCCACACCCGGGTGCCGCAGGGCACCCCGTTGACGGTGACCTCGGCCGTGCCGCGCACCGCGCCCAGATCGAGCACCGCCCGGCCGCGCGGCGGCCCGGCCGGCAGCGTCAGACCGGTCCGGTACCGTACGGCGCCGCCGAGCGCCCGCAGACCCAGCTCCTCCCAACTCGCCAGCGGCGCGGGGACCTCCGCGAGCTCCGCCGTGACGGGGCCGTCGAGCAGCGCGCCGCCCCGCCGCCCGTCGACGGCGGCCACCCGCAGCACCACCCGCGTGCCCGCGCCGGCGGGGGCGGGCAGCCGCACCCGGCCGGTGGCGTCCGGCACGTACGTACGCCCGCCGGTCTCCAGCGTCGTGCGCAGGGACGTCGGCACGCGCAGCGACCTCGCGCCGAGCGGCGCGGTGAACCGCAGCCACTCCTCCCGCACGGGCCCGGGCGCCAGGTCGGGCACCACGGGCTCCACCACCCCGCCCTGCGCCGCGGCGGGTTCGAGCCAGTGGGCGCCCGGCAGCGGGTGCGGCCTCGCCCAGGCGCACAGGGACCGGGGATCGCGGCCGAGATGGGTGGGGCGCAGCACGACCGGCGCCACGGCGCCGTCCGCGACGGCACTCCAGCGCGCGTCGCTCAGCAGGCCGAGGCCGCCGCGCTCCACCGGCGCCGAGTCCAGGGCGGCGGCCGTGGGCCCGCCGTCCGGGTCGGTCAGCCGCAGCGTCAGGGTGTTCTCTCCGACGCGCAGGACGCCGCCGAGATCGTACGGGTGGACCCGCACCTCGCGGTGGCCCGGATACGGGTTGAAGTCGCCCTGGCGGCCCACCTCCACGCCGTTGACCAGCACGGTGCACGCACCGTCGCTGCCGACCTGGACCGTCGGGTCGGCGGGCAGCCGCTCCAGGGCCAGGCGCCGCGTCAGGTCGTACGTGCGGCCCGGGTGCCCGCCCGGGCCCGCGGACATCCACTCGGGCCTGCGGTACGCGTCCGGATCGCGTACGACGGCGAAGGACGCGCGCACCGGGCCGTCCTCGCGCGCCGTCAGGACCAGGTCGAGCGCCACGGCGGTACCCGCCGCCTCCGCGGGCAGCGGGCTGAACGTCTGGTAGCCCTCGCCCTCGACCGGCAGATCGACACCGTCGGTCCGCACGCGCCGCGCGGCGTTCGCCCCCACCGCCAGCCACCGGGGCCCGGGTCCCGCGGGCAGCGCCAGATGCGTCCGTACGGACACCTCGCCGCCCTCCCGCACCTCGCGCACGTCGAGGAACTCCTCCGGCACATACCCCTTCGGACCGAGCCGGTAGTCGTGCACCGGGTCGTCGCGGATACCGCGCGAGAGCGACCACTCGACCGGCTCGTACTCCCCGTCGCCGTGCCGGACCAGGGCGAAGGGACCGAACCCCGCGGTCACCGGCCGCCACTCGCCCGTGCCGCCCTCCCGGTGCTCCATCCGCCACACCTCGGCCGGCAGGATTCCGCGCCGGTCCGCCGCGGCCAAGTCGCCCCAGCGGTTGTCGAGGGTCGAGGAGGCCAGCACCCGCCAGGGCCCGTCCACCTCCAGCACCGCCGCCACGGCTCCGAGCGGCTGCCGGGTCGGCGCGGGCAGGTCGTCGCCGAAGACCACCAGCGCCACCGCGCCGTCCGCGAACGGGACATCGAGCCGCCAGCCGCCCTCGTCGGCGGGGGAGACGGCGAGTTCGGTGCGCGCGCCCGTGCCCGGGTCCCAGCGCTGGGCGCGCGGCGCGCGCGCCGGACCCTCGATCCGTACCGAGGCGGTGCGTCCCGCGGACGGTACGTACGTGTAGCCGTCCTCGTGCAACTGCCGCCAGTACTCGGACCAGGAGAAGTTGTCCTGCGTGGTCCAGTCGTCCGTGCCGAGCGAGACGATGGGGGCGCGGGTGCCCGTCAGGCCGTCGTGCGCGGTCAGCGCCAGGATGTGGGTGGCGCCGTCGCGGCGCAGCAGGCAGGGGGCGTCGGCGACGACCCGCAGGGGCCCGGTGGCGACCGCGGCGGGGACCTGCTCCGGCTCCGCGACCACCCTGATCAGCCCGGCGGCCAGGGCGTCGGCGAAGGCCTGGCCGCCGTCACCGGGCGCACTGCCGCGACCGCCCTCCCCGCCGTCGTCGTGATCGCCGTCGCCCGCGCCGAGGAAGAGTTCGGGGGCGCGTCCCACGCACACCACCCGGCCGCCCGCCCGCGCGAACCCGGCCAGGGTCGCGGGCGCCGCCGTGTGCAGCGCCCGGGGCCCGGGCAGCACCACCGTGCGGTACGTCTCGGCGCCGGCCGACAGCGTCGCCCCGGCCGCGTCCGAGGCGACCCGCGCGTGTGCGAGCGCCGTCTCGTCGAGGACGTCGTGGTCGAGGCCCGCGCTCTCCAGCACCCCGGGCCGCTCGGCGTACCAGGTGCCCACTCCGTTCAACCGGTGGTAGAGCGCGGCCGATTCACGCGCGGGCGCCAGCGGCCCGTCCGGCGTGAGGTAGCTCTGCGCCGTCGTGGTGGGGGAGAGCAGCACCGTGTCGCACACGTGGTGCCCGGCGGTCAGCACCGAGCACAGCCGCGCCACCGCATCGGCGAACACGTGGTAGTCGGGCCAGTACGGCTGCCGCCAGCAGGTGGACGGCGGTGCCCACTCCCACCAGCCGCCCGGTGTCGCGTAGTACACGGCGTGCGGGTCGTAGAGGTTCGCGCCCCGGCGCAGGAACGGCGCGAGCCAGTCGCACGTCTCCTCCAGCGTCCCGCCCCAGCCGGAGGAGTGGAACGCCTCGATCCAGGTGCGCGGCTCGCCGTTCGCGTGCGCCATCGAGCTGTGCACCTTGGTGTCGCCCCAGTGGTCGCTGCCGGGCGCGCCGTATCCCCGGTGGGTGGCGTGGTAGTCGCCGTACACCTTCACTCCGCCGACCGGGTCGCCCTCGCGGGCCGGCGAGGGCTGGTCGAAGCCGCAGATCAGGCCGTGCCGTTCGAAGTAGGCGCGCTGCGGCCCGAAGAAGGCGCGCCGGCCGAGGGCGGCCCGGTGCTCCTGGTAGTCGCGGCGGACGCGCGCCGACGCGTCGTCCTCCCCCTCCCACAGCGCGGCCAGGCGCGGGACGAGGTCGTAGCCGTACGCGGCGGCGAACGTGGCCGCGAAGTCCCGGCCCCAGGTGGGCAGGGCGGGCAGCTCGTCCTGGAAGAAGCCGCCGATGGAGCGGCCGAACCACTTGCCCACGTGGCGCTCCAGTGTGCCGTGCACCTGGTCGAGGAGCGCGGCACAGGCCTCGGTGCCGAAGTAGTCGAAGCCGCTGACACCGCTGTGCACGAGGGTGAGGCGGACCGGCGCGCCCTCCCAGCGCGCCGCGCCGTCGGCGGCGTCCACCGGCACCGGCACCGGCGGCACCGCACGTTCGCCGTCGAGCGCGGTGGCGTACGCGGCCAGTGCGGTGTGCCCGGCGGGCGGGCGCACCACCGCGGGCCCCCCGTCGGTGCTCGCGGTGGTGCGGTAGAGGCCGAGTCCGGCGAACTCGGGGTCGCGTGCGGTCAGCAGGCCCTGGAAGTTGGCCCCGGAGAAGCCGATCTGGTCGTACATCCACAGGGTGAACCCGAGCTCCTCGGCGTCCGCGCAGGCTCCGTCGAGGAGCGTCAGCCACTCCGGGCTCAGATAGGGCGGATCGTCCGCCAGGGACCCGAACATCGGGCCCGTCGGGGCCAGGCAGATCACCACCGCCTGGTGCACGCCCTGCGCGAGCAGCAGCTCCATCTGGCGGCGCAGCCGCTCCCCGGTCACCGTGGCGCCGCTCCACCACCACAGCGGCAGCGGCCCGTACTCGGGGGACGGATCGGTGAAGCGGGACAGGAGCCGCGCCGCCTGGCCCGTTTGGGACGGGGCCGCGCCGCCGGTGGCGGACTTCACCTGGTCGTCGGTCACGAGCGGGGCCTTTCTGCCGTGCGGGCGGTGCTGTCGTGCGGTGTGCGGTGTGCGGTGCCTGCGGAGAGGCGCGGTGCGCGGTGTGTGCGGTGTGCGATGCCTGCGGAGGGGCGCGGTGCGCGGCGTGGCGCGGCCCCGCGTCCGCCGTGCGCCCCCCGCCGCAGGGTCAACCCGCCCGTTCCAGCTGGATGTTGTCGAGCGGCTTGCCCACGGTGTCCGGCATGAAGAAGAAGCCGATGCAGCCGCTGATGAACAGGAACGCGCACAGCAGCGCCGCGACCGTGGTGATGCCGGCGCTCGCCAGGTGCGGCACGTAGTAGCTCCACACACCGAGGCACGCGCGCGCGACCCCGAACGTGAAGCCCTGGGCGGTACCGCGCAGCATCGTCGGGAACAGCTCCTGGCTGACGGTCTTGTAGAAGGCGTCACCGGCGAGCGAGGCGCCGACGCCGAACAGGAACGTGTTCAGCAGGATCGTCGGCACGGTGAACGGGAAGAACAGGAACAGCCCGTACGCGACGATCTGCATGATCGCGCCCGACAGCCACAGCTGCTTGCGCGTGTGGTGGTTGCGGTCGCTGAAGGGCATGTAGATGAAGACCGTCGCCACGATGCCGATGCCGAACCCCGCGCACGACAGGGCGACCGAGACGGTCTGGTCGCCGGCGCCGAGGTTCTTCACCATGTACGGGGTGAACAGCCCCGACGTCCCGGCCGCCAGCCCCTGGAAGACGTAGAAGCTGCCCGTCCAGCTGAGCGCCTTGAAGTGTGCGCCGCTGAACAGTGCCCGTACCCGGGCCCTGCTTGCGGCGCCGCGTTCCGCCGCCGCCTTCCACATCGCGGACTCGGTCATGCCGCGCCGCATCGCCCACGTGATGACCGCGACGACGACCAGGTGCAGGAAGACGATGCGGATGCCCAGCAGGCCCAGGTGGGACAGGGCGAGCGCCAGCAGCAGCACGATCATGGGGCCGATGTTCCAGGCCACCTGGGTCAGCCCCAGCAGTTTGCCGCGCGCCCTGACCGGTGAGAACTCGCCGACCAGCGCCAGCGAGGTCGGCACGTCGGCGCCGACGGCGACGCCCACGACGAAGGTCCCGAGGAAGAGCATCCAGGAGTTCACCGACAGCGCGATGAGCAGTATGGCCGCCGCGTACACGAGCAGGTCGTACTGGTAGATCCGTTTGCGGCCCAGCTTGTCGCCGAGCCGGCCCCCGATGAACGAACCGACGGCGGCGCCGATCGCGTTGGGCCCTATGGCGGCGAGCGCGCCCACGCCCGTCAGGCCCGACGTCGGGAGG
Source organism: Streptomyces sp. 8L (assembly GCF_020176795.1). Classification (GTDB taxonomy): domain Bacteria; phylum Actinomycetota; class Actinomycetes; order Streptomycetales; family Streptomycetaceae; genus Streptomyces. Next base: position 11,306 of record NZ_JAIUKE010000245.1, on the reverse strand, counting down.
TGGAGGTGTTCCTGGAAGAGGGCGAGACCCGAGCCGATCGCCACGATCGACCCCGCGTCGAGGTAGGACGCCATACCGGCGAGCGCCGACCACTTCCACTGCTGGCGGCTGATGCCGTCGGCCGGGACGCCGTCCTTGACCTGTACGTCGTCGGGGGAGTCTCCAGCCGTACGGCCGCCGGGTGCCGGTTGTCCCATGCTGCGGCTCCTCGCGTAGAACGTTCTCCAACCGGGGGGAGGCCACCGTAGGGCCGTGCGCCCGTTCGTCGTCAAGACACGTGCGTAAGGTTGTGGAACGTTGTGGTGGAACATTGCGTGAAACCAGGGCTGTACCCGATTGCGGGCGGCCGGAAAGCGGAGGCGTACCAATGCACCCGGTCGGCGGCGGGCGGCGTGTGACCATCACCGATGTGGCGCGGTACGCCGGTGTGTCCACGTCGGCGGTCTCGAAGGTGCTCAGGAACGCATACGGAGTCAGCGACGCGATGCGCGAGCGGGTCCGCGAGGCGATGGAGGCGCTGGACTACCGGCCGCACGCGGCGGCGCGCGGCATGCGCGGCCGTACGTACACGATCGGCGTCCTTCTGGACAATCTGCGCAACGCGTTCTTCGCCGACATCCTCGACGGGGTGGGCGAGCGGCTGCGCGGCACGGACTACCAGATGCTGCTCGGCGCGGCCGGCTTCGGGGCCGAGGACCAGACGAAACTGGCGCGGGCCATGGTGGACCGGCAGATGGACGGGCTGATCCTGATCGGTCCCGGCTTCGCGCGGAAGGAGGTGGCGGCGGTCGCCGCCACCGTGCCCACCGTGGTCATCGGCCACCACGACACCGCCGACGTGTACGACTCGGTGGTGGACGCGGACGCCGAGGGCGCCGGACTCGTCGTCGACCACCTCGTCGGCCTCGGGCACCGGCGGATCGCCCTGACGTCCGCGCACGGCAACGACGCGGGATGGTCGGGCACGCCCGAGCGGGTGCAGCGGCGCGGATACGAGGACGCGATGCGCCGGCACGGCCTGGCCGAGTACGCGCGCGTCGCGACGACGGCCTACTCCGAGGAGGGCGGCTACCTGGCCGGGATGGAGCTGCTATCGGGCACTTCCCGGCCGACGGCGGTGTTCGCCGGCGCCGACGTGGCGGCGATGGGAGTCTTCCGCGCGGCGTACGAACTCGGGCTGCGCGTCCCTCGGGACGTGTCCCTCGCGGGGTACAACAACACGGCGGTCGCGGCGCTCGCGCCGGTGCGGCTGACCAGCGTCGACCAGGCGGGCGAGCTGATGGGGGCGACGGCCGCGCGGCTGCTGCTCGAGCGGATCGAGGGGCGGGAGAGAGCGGTGCTGGTGTCCGTGTCACCGAGCCTGGTGACGCGTGCGACGACGGGCCCCGCGCCGCGCTGACGGGGCGGTGCCCCACCTCCCGGAAGACCGGGGCGAAGTGTGCTCCCCGGCCCTTCGCCCGCAGGTGTGCTCCCCCGGCCCTCGGCCGCAGGTGTGCTCCCCGGCCCCTGGCCCGCGGGTGTGCCACGGCCTCTCGGCCGCGTGGGGCCGTGGCTGCCGGAAGGCCCGGACAATTCACGCGTACCCGCCTTAACTACCCAGTTTTTTAACGAAGTTCGAAGAAATTTTGCGTCTCGCGGAGTGAGCGGGCGCCGGGCGGAGCAGAGTGTGCTGGATCGGTCACCGGCACCGCGCAACCGAAAGGCTGTCATGGCTCTGTCACGTTCGGCCCGTCGTACGTCCCGCTGGCTCGCCCTCGCGACCGCCGTCGCCTCCGCGTTCGCCATCGCCGCTGCCCCCGGCGCCTCGCCGGGCGCCCCCGGCATCGGCGACCCGTACTTCCCGGACCTCGGCAACGGCGGCTTCGACGCGCTCCACTACGACCTGGGCGTGTCCTACAACCCGGACACCGACGTGCTCGACGGGACGACCACACTGACCGCGAAGGCCACGGAGAACCTCAGCTCCTTCGACCTCGACCTGCAGAAACTGACCGTGGACTCGGTGCGCGTCGACGGCCGCGACGCCCGCTTCACCAGATCCGCCGACGAGATCACCATCACCCCCGCGAGGGCGCTCGCCAAGAACCACACCTTCCGCGTCTCCCTCGCCTACCACGGCATACCGGAGCCGCTCAGCGGCCCGATCGTCTTCGGCTCGCAGTACGGCTGGATGAAGACCACCGACGGCGTCTTCGTGGCCTGCGAACCGAACGCGGCCTCCTCGTGGTTCCCCTCGAGCGACCACCCGAGCGACAAGGCCACGTACGACATCGACATCGACGCGCCGAAGGGCCTGACCGGTGTGTCCAACGGGCGCCTCGTCGACTCCGGTACGCGCAATGGCCGTTCGCACTTCCACTGGCGCGAGTCCAAGCCGATGGCGACGTACCTCGCGACCGCCACCATCGGCAAGTTCGACGTCCAGCAGGGCAGGACACCCGCCGGCACACCGATCTACGTGGCGACCGACCCGGTGCTGCCGAAAGGCACGGTCGACGTCTACAAGGTGACCGCGGAGGCCACCGACTACTGGAGCAAGCTGTTCGGCCCCTACCCCTTCGAGGAGACGGGAGCCATCGTGGACGACATGCCCCAGGCCGGCTTCTCCCTCGAAGTCCAGTCGAAGCCCGCCTACTCCGCCGTGCGCAGCGAGTCGACCATCGTCCACGAACTGGCACACCAGTGGTTCGGCGACGAGGTGTCCGTCGCCCAGTGGAAGGACATCTGGCTGAACGAGGGCTTCGCCACCTACGCCCAGTGGCTGTGGGACGAGCACCGGGGCACGCACACCACCCGCGAGGACTTCGTGAGCGAGTACAACGCCCGCCCCGCGGCCGACGACTTCTGGCAGACCCGGGTGGACGACCCGCAGCGCGACACGATGTTCGCCGACGCGGTCTACACGCGCGGCGCGATGACGCTCGAGGCGCTGCGCGAGCGGATCGGCGACAAGGCGTTCTTCAGGCTGCTCCCCGCCTGGACGGTGGCACACCGCTACGGCAACGGCACCACCGAGGAGTTCGAGGCCCTCGCGCAGAAGGTGTCCCACCAGGACCTCACCGGCCTCTTCCACACCTGGCTGGAGACACCGGGCCGCCCGGCCCTCCCGTAACACCGCACCACCCTGGTGAACCGGCGCGGCCCGGCGCGGCCCCTTGCGCCCGTCCGCGCCGGTCGGGGGCCATGCTGGGGTGCGGCGCGGAGCCGTCCCCGCGCCCGGCGCCCCGGCCCACCGGCCGGCGCCGGCGACCGGCCCAGGAGGACGAACAGTGGTGCGCACGGCCAGGACCGGCGGGCGCCGGCGAACCCCCGAGTGGCTCGCGGCGGCCCTGCGCCCGAACCCCGGGCCCGTGCCCTGGCCCGCCGCGGTGCGGGCGTGCGTCGGTGTGGCGGGGCCGCTCGCGCTCGGGTTCGCGCTGGACCGCCCCGCCTACGGGGCGCTCGCCGGGATCGGCGCGCAGTTCGCTGTCATCAACGACACCGCGGACTCCTACCGGATGCGGGTCCTCGGCATCGCCGTACCGCAGCTGGCCGGGGCGGTCGGCGTCGTCATCGGCGCGGCGGTCTTCGGGCACGGCGCCCTCGCCGTCGGCGTCGTCACCGCGGTCGGCCTCGCCTCCGGCCTGATCTCCTCGATCGGCCCGCTCGCCTCGGCCGCCGCCCTGCTCCTGCTCATCAACACGATCATCGAGGCCGGGCTGCCGGTGCCGGGTCCCGTGTGGCTGGCGCCCGCGCTGTTCCTCGGCGGCGGCGCGTTCGTCCTGCTGCTGTCCCTGCTCGCCTGGCCGCTGCGGGGCGCGGCGCCCGAACGGGCCGCCGTCGCCGCCGCCTACCGGGCGGTCGCCGACCAACTGGCCGCGGCGGGCGGCGACGGCTACGAGACGCGGCGGCAGGCGACCACCCGGCGCCTCGACCACGCCCACGACCTCGTCCTCGCGCGCCGCGCCGGGGAGCGGAGCCAGCGGTCGGCCGCCTTCGCCCTGCTCGCGCGGCTCGACGCGCTGACCCCGCTGCTGGAGGCGGCGCCCGCCGCGCACCACACCGGCAGGCCGCTGCCCGCCGCGGTGCCCGCCGCCGTACGGGCGCTGGCGGACACGATCGAGGGGCGCCCGCCCGCCGGCGGTGCCGGCGACCCGCCGCCGGCCGGTCGGGAGGCCGGCCGGGCCGAGCGGGCCGTCGAGACGGCCCTGCGCTACACGGCGTCCGTGGTGCGCGGTGGGGAGGCTGCGCCGGGCGACCGGCTCGGCAGGCCGGCTCCGCTGCCGGTACGTGGCCGGCGCGCGGCGCGCACCGTGCTGCGCTCGGGCGCCGCCCGGCGCTACGGGCTGCGGCTCGCGCTGTGCGTGGGCATCGCGCAGACGCTCGTGTCGGTGGTGCCGGTGCCGCGCTCCTACTGGGTCGCCCTCACCGTGGCCTTCGTCCTCAAGCCCGACATGGGCTCGGTCTTCTCCCGCGCCGTCATGCGCGCGATCGGCACGGTCCTGGGCCTCGGCGTGGCCGCCGCGGTGCTCGCCGCCGCCCCCTACGGCTGGTGGTCCGTGGTCTTGATGGCGGTACTCGCGGTGCTGCTGCCGGTCATGGCGGCCAGGGGGTACGCGTACCAGACCACGGCCATCACCCCGTTGATCCTGCTGCTCTCCGACGTGCTGAACCACCAGGGCTTCGGGCTGCTGCTGCCCCGGCTCGTGGACAGCTTCATCGGCTGCGCCATCGCCCTGGTCGTGGGCTACCTGCTGTGGCCGGAGAGCTGGCACGCACGGGTCGGGGACCGGCTCGCCGCCGTCATCGCCGACGCGGCAGGATACGCCGTGATCTGCCTCGCGCCGGGCACGGCCCCGAGACAGGGCACGGGCTCGACACGTGCGCAGGGCCCCGCAGGGGCCGCGGCGGCGGGCGACGAGGCCCCGGCGCGCGCCCGGCGCCGCCTGTACCGCGAACTGTCCGCCGTGCGGGCCGAGTTCCGCCGTGCCATGACCGAGCCGCGTCCCACCTCGACACTCGCGGCCGAGTGGTGGCCGCTGGTCGTCGCCGTCGAGCGGGTGGTCGACGCGATCATCGCGGCCCAGCAGGACGTCGGACAGGGCGCGCCGCCGCCCCCGCCCGCGGAAGTGCGGGCCGTCGAGAACCAGCTGCTGGAGCTCGCGGCGGGTGTCAGGGCGCACATGGCGCTGCCGCGGGTGGCGGCGGAGCACGGCCCCGAGGACAGCCCCGTCCTCCATGTCCTGCGCGAACAGGTCCGCGCGGCGCGCGCCGTCGCCACCTCGGAGAGCGCGGGCCGGCGCCTCGGCCCCGGTCGGCGGCGCGGGCCGTCAGACCGGTGACCAGGGCGAGCGTCAGCGAGCCAGCTCGACCGGCAGGTCGACCACCGCGTGCCCGAGACCGGGCCGCTCGGTGGAGAGCCGGGCCGGCGTCCGGGGCGGATTGGCCGTCTGCCCCAGGCCGCCGGCGAGCAATGTCACCCCCGCGACGACCTCGTGAGCCTCCGCCTCGCCGAGCAGCGACTCGAAGGCGGCGATCGCACGGGCGATGCCCGCGACCGAGCCGAGCGCCTGGAACTTGAACGAGAGCACCGCGTCCCGGGAGACGTGCCGATCCAGGCCGAGGGGGCGGCTCCCCGCCGTCGTTCGACGGCTCGTTCTGCGGCTGCAAGGGCAGCGGCATCGGCTGCGAGTTCGGCTCCGTCGGGCTCGGCCCGTATGCGGAGTACAAGACGATCTCGGTTCGAGCCTGTGCCCGTCGCGGTCCCGAGGCGTCCGTCAGTCGAGCGCGTGGACGCGGCCGGTCCGCAGGATCTCGTCGGACAGCCCGGGCTCGACGTGGCGTACGGCGCGGGCGAGCATCAGCGCGCCGACCATCTCGCTGAGCAGGCGGACGGCCGTACGGCGGGCCTCGCCCGGGTCCGGCTCGTACCCCTCTTCCCTGGCCTCCCGCAGGAACTCGGCGGCGAAGCCCGCGAGGTATCCCTCGACGCCTTCGGCATACGCGCTCTGTACGGCTTCGCTGTGCCGTCCGGCGTCGGTGACCAGGGAGGCGGAGGGGCAGCCGCCGTCCGGGGCGTCTCGGTGCGCGGCGGACAGGTACCCGGCCACGACCCGCTCGAGCGGAGACCCGGCTTCGTCCCGACCGTCCTCGATCATCCGGGCCATTGCCCCGAGCGAGGCGGCGAAGGAGGCGCCGCACACCTCCACGGCCAGGTCGTTCTTGGAAGCGAAGTGGTTGTAGAAGCCGCCATGGGTGAGTCCGGCTTCCTTCATCAACTCGGCGATGCCGACCGCGTCGATGCCCTGGGCGCGGAACATGCGGCCCGCCGCGTCGAGGATGTTCTGCCGGTTGCGGGCCTTGTCCTCCTTGGTGATCCGCGGCATGGCCGTCCTCTCCCGTCGCTCTCGGCTTGACCTTTTTAATGATTCCTTTCATCATAGCGACAGTTTCAATGATGGATGACATTAATAGTCGCCGAAGGGAGCCGCCATGCGCGCCATCACCCACGACAGGTACGGAGACCCCGGGCGGGTACTGAGCCTGAGCGAGCAGCCCGCCCCGGCCGCGCCCGGGGCCGGGCAGGTGCGGGTGCGGGTACTGTCCCGGCCGATCCACCCCGGCGACCTGGCGGGGGTGGAGGGCCTTCCGGACGGGCCGCGACAGCGGTTCGCCACGCCCCGGATTCCGGGCGTCGAGGGAATGGGCGTCATCGAGACCGTCGGCAAGGGCGTACGGGATCTGCGGCCGGGTCAGCGGGTGGCGTTCTTCCCGGTACAGGGCGCCTGGGGCGAAGCCGTCACGGCACCCGCCGGTCTTGTGGTGCCGGTGCCCGAGGCCGTCAGTGACGAGACTGCGGCCCTCATGCTGGTCAACCCGCTCACCCTGCTGATCCTGCTACGGGCGGTCGAGGACGCCCGACACGGCCAGAGCGGCGCGGTGGTGCAGACGGCCGCCGGTTCCTCGGTGGGGAAACTGGTCAGCGCCGTGGCGCTCAGGCAGGGCATCCCGCTGGTCAATCTCGTGCGCGGCACCACGGGGGCGCGCAGTCTGCGGCAGCGATTCCCCGGGCTCGCCACCATCTCGACGGCCGACGCGGACTGGCGCGCTCAGGTCCGGGACGCGACCGGCGGCCGGGGCGCCCAGGTCGTACTGGACGCGGTGGGCGGGTCCCTGACCGGTGAGCTGGCCGGGCTGCTCGCCGATGGCGGCACGCTGATCGCCTACGGGCAACTCGGTTCCGGCAGCACGCCGCTGGAATCGCTCGCGCTGACCTCGCGGGTCCTGACGGTGCGGGGCGTTTCCGTCCTCCGGTGGATGAGCCGCACCCCTGAGGAACGGGCCGAGGACATCGCCTTCGCCGCCCGTCTCGCCGTCAGCGCCCCAGAGCTCTTCGAGGTCGCCGCACGCTACGACCTCGCGGACTTCGCGGACGCTGTCGGCCATGTCCGCCGCCCGGGCAAGAACGGGACCGTCCTGCTCACCGGTCCCGCCTCCTGAACCCCACGAAGGGCACTGCCATGAAGATCGGAACCATCGGCGCCGGAACCGTCGCCCGGGCCATCGCCCGCCACGCCGTGGCCCACGGCCACCAGGTCGTACTGAGCAACAGCCGCGGCCCCGCCTCCCTGGCCGCGCTCGCCGGCGAACTCGGGCCACTCGCCCGTGCTGGCACTCGCGAAGAGGCCGCGGCGGCGGAGCTCGTCGTGCTCGCCGTCGGCTGGGCGCAGATCCCGGACGCGGTGGACGGCCTGCCACCCTTCGGCGGGCGCGTCGTCATCGACGCCACCAACCAGTTCCTCGCTCCACCCCCGCATGCGAAGATCGCCGACCTGGGCGAGCTGACCGGCAGCGAATGGGTCGCCTCGCTGCTGAACGGGGCCCGCCTCGTCAAGGCGTTCAACACCCTCTACGGCCAGTACATCGCCGCGGACCCGCGTCATCCGGCCGGACGCCAGGTGCTGTTCCTCGCGGGTGACGACGCCGGCGCCAAGACCACCGTCGGGGACCTCACCGCTGCCTTCGGGTTCGCCCCCGTCGACCTCGGCTCCTTGCGCGAGGGGGGACGCCTCATGCAGCTCGGCGGCCCGCTCTCCGGCCTCCACGCCCTCAAACAGGACTGAGCCGGGTCCTCGCCCACTCCTCACTCTCCTCATCGTCCGCCCCTGCCCCCTCCCCGGTACAAGGAAGTCACCCATGACCACTCAGCCCCTGCTCCGGCCCGTCCGTCTCGGCGCACTGGAACTCCCCAACCGTGCCGTCATGGCCCCCATGACGCGGGCCCGCGCCCAGAACCCGGAACTGGCCCCGACCGGCCTGACGGCCACCTACTACGAGCAGCGCGCGGGTGCCGGTCTGATCGTCACCGAGGGGACGTGGGTCAGCCCCGAGGCGATCGGCTTCATCAACGTTCCCGGCATCTACACCGACACCCAGACCGACGGCTGGGCCAAGGTCACGGAAGCCGTCCACGAGGCGGGCGGACGGATAGTCTCCCAGTTCGGCCACGTCGGCGCGATCTCCCACCCGGACCACCACGGCGGCCGACTGCCCGCCGGGCCCTCCGCCGTCAACCCCGGCGAGAAGTCCTTCACCCCCAGCGGCCCGAAGGACACCCTCACTCCACGTGCCTACACCGCCGCCGAGATCGCGGACACCATCGCCGACTACCGCCGTGCGGCCGAGAACGCCCGCCGAGCCGGCTTCGACGGCGTCGAACTGCACGCCCAGGGCTCCCATTTGATCCCGCAGTTCCTCAACCCCCGACTCAACCGGCGGACCGATGCCTACGGAGGCAGCGGCGAGAAGCGGGCCCGGTTCCTCCTCGACGCCCTCGATGCCGTCGGTGAGGTGTGGGGCAGCGACCGCGTGGCCGTGAAACTGTCCCCGGGCTGGACCAGCGGAACCGCGTTCACCGCGGACGAGGAGACACTCGCCGACTACGACCAGCTGCTCAAGAAGCTCGACGACCGCGGCCTTGCCTATCTCCACCTCCTGGGCGCGCCCGGCACGATCGAGGAGCGCGTCGCCCTCTTCTCCCGCTACCGCGCCCACTACCGGGGCAACATCGTCGCCAACCTCGGTTTCACCCAGGCACTCGGCAACGAGATCCTCGACCAGGGGATCGTCGACGCGGTCTCCTTCGGCGCCCCTTTCATCGCCAACCCCGACCTGGTCGAGCGCTTCGCGCGGGGCCACCGGTTGGCCGAGGGCGACCGGGACACCTACTACGCCGGCGACGCCGAGGGCTACACCGACTACCCCGCCTTCACGGCCGGCTGACGGCCTGTCGTGCTCCCGCCGTCAGTACTCGTGGCCGGCGTCGCCGAGCGATCCCTCTTCGTGGTCGAGTTCGTTGTGCAGCAGCCGGAGGCTGTCGTCGGGCAGGCGTCCCGCGCGACGCCAGCGGATCAACTCGGTGCGCTGGACGTCGATCACCTGCCGCTGCGCCCGGCTCACGGCTTCGGCGAAGGCCGCGTGCCCGGATTGCTGCGGTGGGAGCGTTGGGCCCTGGGGGCTGGGCGGTGGGGACCCCTGTTGCGCGCGGTGTGTGAGGCCGCGCCGCAAACGGTCGACGGTGGACGCGTCGAGGAGGTGCTCGTGGGCGATGGCGTCCAGCTGCGACAGAGCCGCCCGGGCCGCGGCGGCACGCGCGCCCGCGTGTAGTTCTGTGTGGTCGGGCTCGCCGCGCAGCCGCAGTCGTCGCACGAGTGGCGCGAAGGTCAGGCCCTGGCCGACGAGGGTGACGACAACGACCAGATAGGCACAGAACAGCAGCAGGTTGCGGTCGGGGAACAGCGTTCCCGCACGGGTGGTGAGCGGCAGCGTGAGAGTGCTGGTGATGGTGATGACGCCGCGCGTGCCGGCCCAGCTCATCGCGGCGATCTCCCGGCCGGACAGCGCCTGCTCCGCGTCGCGTTCGAGCTGGGCGGGACCGAGCCGCCGTCGCCGTGTCAGCCATTGGGAGCCGAAGAGCCACGCAGGCCGCACGAGCAGGACACACCCCAGGGTGGTTCCCGCCGCCAGGAGGAGGACGGAGACCGGATAGGCGCGCAGACCGTGCAGTACCAGAGGAAGCTGCTGGCCGATGAGCAGGAAGACGAAGCCCTCCAGGAGGAAGTCGGCGAGCCGCCAGACCGCTCTCGTCTGCAGGCGGCTGCTGCCCGAGACGGCCCGCGGGGTGTCGTGGCCGATCAGCAGCCCCGCGACCACGACCGCGAGTACGGCTGATGTGTGCAGCAGTTCGCCGAGCAGGTAGGCGGCGAAGGGGGTTGCCAAGGAGATCGTGTTGACCAGCAACGATTCGCGGATCACGCGGCGCAGCCCGTGCACGAGCGCGGCGATCAGCACACCCACGCCCGCTCCCCCCGCCGCGGCGGCCACGAAGTGCAGTGCCGCCGACCCGGGGGAGAAGGCGCCGGTCCTCACGGCCGCGACGGCGACCGTCAGGGTGGTCAGAGCCGTCGCGTCGTTGAGCAGTCCCTCGCCCTCGATGAGGGTGGTCAGCTTGTGGGACAGGCCGGCTCGCCGTGCCGCCGCGAGGGCGGCGACCGGGTCGGGAGGGGAGACCGCGGCGCCGAGCACCATCCCGGCCGCGAGCGTCGCGCCCGGCACGACGAGGCTGAAACCGACACCGACCGAGGCCGCGGTCACGAGTACCAGCACCACGGACAGGCTCACGATCGGCCGCAGGTTTCTGCGGATCGCGATCAGGGACGAGTTCAGCGCGGCGCTGTAGAGCAGTGGCGGAAGCACCAGGGCCAGTACGGCATCGGGCGGAACTTCGATGTCGGGTCCCGGCAAGAGCGCGTAGAGCAGCCCACCGACCGTGAGCAGGGCGGCTGTCGGCAGCCCTGTCCTGTCGGCGATCAGCTCGACCGCCACGAGCATGGCCACCGCCGCCAGGAGAAAGAACAGCACCTCCTGCACATGCACCTCCCACGACTCCCCGAGTAGGCCGCACATCGGAACGCAACGCCAGAACGCAACGTCGGAACGCAACCGTATCGTCGTCACGTCATCGTAGCGCCGAAACGTGGAAAACCGCAGCCCTGGAGGAACAGCCCCGCTGAGGAAGCCCGACGCCGCCGTCCGACCGCGCCGCTCCCCGGTGGCGTGATCACTCTTCAGGGGGCCACGTCACGGGCGGGCGCTCCGGGGTTCTCCGTGGTGTGGACGGCGGCGAGTCGCCCCGTGCGCTCCAGGGGAGACAGGGTGCTCAGACGATCACGCCGGTGATGGTCCCGTGCCCGGCGAGGAGCGGCAGGACGGTAGCCGCGCGTGATCTCACCGGCCCGCGCCCGCCCGGCGGGCGCGGGGGCGGGGGG
>NZ_JAIUKE010000244.1 GCF_020176795.1 Streptomyces sp. 8L | reverse complement strand
CTCCCGGGGTGTCCGGGGCGCGTCCGAACGATCCGGCGGGGCCCGCCCGTACAGCCGCGTGCCACCGTGGAAGCGACCTCGGGCGCCTACCTCGCTATGGTGGTGCCCCGGCCAAGGACGACGAAGGGGCACTAGTGAACGACGGCGGTCAGAGGCGGTTCGGCCCGCTCGGCTCGGCCTTGGTGATCATCCCGACCTACGACGAGGCGGGAAACATCGAGTCCATCGTCAAGCGCGTGCGCTCCGCCGTGCCGGACGCCCATGTGCTGGTCGCCGACGACAACAGCCCCGACGGCACCGGCCGGATCGCCGACAGGATCGCCGCGGCGGACGACAACGTCCATGTGCTGCACCGCAAGCGCAAGGAGGGCCTCGGCGCCGCCTACCTGGCCGGTTTCCGCTGGGGCATCGACCACGGCTACGGGGTGCTCGTCGAGATGGACGCCGACGGCTCGCACCAGCCCGAGGAACTGCCCCGCCTGCTCACCGCCCTCAAGGGCGCCGACCTGGTCCTCGGCTCCCGCTGGATGCCCGGCGGACGGGTGGTCAACTGGCCGCGTACCAGGGAGCTCATCTCGCGCGGCGGCAGCACCTACTCCCGGCTGCTGCTCGGCGTGCCGATGAAGGACGTCACCGGCGGCTACCGCGCCTTCCGCAAGGAGACCCTGGAGGGGCTCGGCCTCGAAGAGGTCGCCTCGCAGGGCTACTGCTTCCAGGTCGACCTCGCGCGCCGTGCCGTCGAGGCGGGCTTCCACGTGATCGAGGTCCCCATCACCTTCGTGGACCGCGAGGTCGGCGACTCCAAGATGAGCCGGGACATCTTCGTGGAGGCCCTGTGGCGGGTCACCGCGTGGGGTGTCGAGACCCGCGCCAACCGCCTGCTCGGCCGCCGGCCGATCGGCCCCGGGCCCGCCGCGAGGGAGAGCGGCGCGAGCGAGTCGCGGACCGCCGAGTCCTCCTGAGCGCGGCGCGCCGCTCGGGGCCCGCCGGCTGCACGATCCCGATCACCCTCTTACGCCGCACGGACGTGACGGCAGGCACACTGGAGAGATGACCACCGCTATGCCGCAGGGGACCGCGCCGAAGCGCTCCCGCTTCCGGGGGCTGCTGCCGCTCGGCATCCTCGTCTGGATCGCCCTGGAGATCTGGCTCCTGACGCTCGTGGGAGGCGCCACGAGCGGCTTCGTGGTCTTCCTGATCATCGTGGCGGGCATCGTCCTCGGCTCCGTCGTCATGAAGACGGCGGGGCGGCGCGCCTTTCAGAACCTGCGGCAGACACTCCAGCAACAGCAGCAGGGCGGGGTCAGCGCCGAGCGGAGCGCCGATTCCAGCAGGAACGGCTTCCTGATGCTGGGCGGCCTGCTGATCATGGTCCCCGGTCTGATCACCGACGCGTTGGGCCTGCTCCTGCTGATCCCGCCCCTGCGGTCGGTCGTCGGGCGGTTCGCCGACCGCTCGATGGAGAAGCGGATGCGGGCGGCGGTGCCCGGCGACCTCCAGGACGCCTTCCAGCAGGCCCGGCGGACCCGTATGGGCCAGGACGGCAAGGTGGTCCAGGGCGAGGTCGTGCACGACGACTCTCCGCGCGCCGAAGGCGACCGCCGCTCGCGCGGGGACGACGACGGGCCGAGGCCGCCGCTCACGCCCTGAGAGCCCGCGCCACGGCCTCGGGGAGTCGTTCACAACGGCGGGGCGCCGCTCTGGCCGGCTCTCCCACGAAGACCCGCTCTCCCGCGAAGACCCGCTCTCCCACGAAGACCCGGGCCCGTTCTCCCACGGAGACAGGACAGAGCCGGGACGGGGACGGAACCGCGGCATGACAGAGCCATGGCATGACAGAGCCGCGGGGGGGGGGGGGGGGGGGGGGGGGGGGGGGGGCGCCGGGCGGGGGGGGGCGGCCCCCCGCCGGGCCCCGCCCCGCCGGGGGGCCGGGGGGCGGG
>NZ_JAIUKE010000243.1 GCF_020176795.1 Streptomyces sp. 8L | reverse complement strand
CCCCCCCCGCGCGCCGCCGCCCCCCCCCGGCCCCGGCCGCCCCCCCCCGCCCCCCCCCCCCGCCCCCCCCCCCCCCCCCGCCCCCCCCCCCCCCCCCCCCCCCCCCCCCCCCGCGGCTCTGTCTTTCACGCCCGCGCGATCGCGCCGGGACGGTCCGGAGTCAGGCTGACTTCCGGCTGTCCCGAGGATGCACGGCGATGTTCATGGCACCGGACCGCAGAACGGCGAGCCGCTCGGCCAGGACCTCTTCGAGCTCCTCGCGCGTACGCCGCTCCATGAGCATGTCCCAATGCGTACGAGCAGGCTTGCCCTTCTTCTCCTCGGGGCCTTCCCCGTCCACCAGGAGTGCCTGGGCGCCGCACGCCTTGCACTCCCACTCCGGCGGAATTTCCGCCTCTACCGAAAACGGCATCTCGAATCGATGGCCGTTCTGGCATGCGTACTCCACCGCCTGGCGCGGGGCCAGATCGATGCCGCGGTCCGTCTCGTAGCTGGTAACCACGAGTCGCGTGCCGCGGAGAGCTCGCTCACTCATGAATCGTGCCTCCCGGGCTTGTCGCCCACAGGACAAAGTTGTCGCTGTCGTCGTCTTCCGGTCAACGTCCGGTCGGCGGTAAAGATTCCCGTTCCGGTGCTGCGTCGCCCGTCGTACCGCTGTCCTCACTGGTGTTCGGTTACCCGCCAGCGCCCGGATTGTCACCTCTCGCAGGAGATGTCGCCCCGTATTTTGCGCACAGAACCTCGCAGGAACGGTACGGCTGGGAGACCAAACGCGTACACTACCGCCCTTTCATCCCGGCGTCTAAATCCGCTCGGGCACGGCGTTGCCCGCCTCGGTCACCGCCTGCCTCACCCGTACCCGCGCAAGCAGCACGGAACCCGCCACGAAGAACACCAGCAGTGAGACGATCGCCACCCGGTAGCTGCCGGTCAGCTGGTACGCGAGACCGAAGGCGAGGGGCCCGAGCCAGCTGAGGCCCCGGTCGCTCAGCTCGTACGCGGAGAAGTACTCGGCCTCCTTGCCCGCGGGCACCATGTGCGAGAACAGCGACCGCGACAGGGCCTGGCTGCCGCCGAGCACCAGGCCGATCGCGGCGGCGAGGCCGAAGAACCAGGCCGGCGCCTTCGACGGCAGGAAATATCCGCCCACCAGGATGAGGGTCCATACGCCGAGTGACGCGAGGACCGTCCGCTTGCTTCCGTAGACCCGAGCCAGCCGGCCCATGGCGAGCGCCCCCGCGACCGCCAGGATCTGCACCAGGAGCACCGCGACGATCAAGGTGCTCTGCCCGAGCCCCAGCTCGTCGGAGCCGTAGACGGAGGCCTGCGAGATCACGGTCTGGATGCCGTCGTTGTAGATCAGGTACGCCAGCAGGAACGCCAGCGTCAGCGGATGGCGCCGCATGTCGCGCAGCGTCCCCGCGAGCTGCCGCCACCCGGCAGCCATCCCCGCGCGGGGCGCCCCGGACGCACCCGGCGCCAGGTCCCGCTCCCCGTGACCGGCTAGGGCGGCGGCGCGGCGGTCCCGCAGCCTGCGCAGCGGCACCACCGTGAACACGCCCCACCACAGCCCCGCCGAGGCCAGGCAGATCCGCACCGCCGTCGACTGCGACACCCCGAAGGAGTCGTGGCCGGAATACAGCACCAGGTTGAGGACCAGCACGAACGCGCCGGACGTGTAGCCGAAGGCCCAGCCGCGCGACGAGACCCGGTCCCGCTCCTCCGGCTCCGCGATCTCCGGCAGATACGCGTTGTAGAGCGCGGACGAGACCGGCAGCGCCACGTTCGCCACGATCAGCAGGCCCGCGCCGAGCAGGTAGCGGTCGCCGTCCAGGAAGAACATGCCCGCCGTGGCTGCGGCGCCGACGTACGCCGAGGCCGCCAGCAGCGGCTTCTTGCGGCCCGTACGGTCGGCGATCGCGCCGACGAACGGCATCAGCAGCACCGCGAGCACGATGGACACCGAGATCGTGTACGCGTAGAGCGACCCGGCCCGTACGGGGATGCCCAGCGGGTGCACGAAGCCCTGCGCGTCGGCCGCTTCGCGCGCGACCGAGGTGAGGTACGGCCCGAGGAAGACCGTGATCACACTCGTCGAGTAGACCGAGTTGGCGAAGTCGTAGAAGTACCAGCCCCGTTGCTCGCGCCTCCGGGCCCCTGGCCCGTCGCCTGCCGCCAGCTTGTCCGCGTGCACCGTCTCTGCGGTCAACCCGCGTACCTCCCCGTCCCCCGTGTGCCGGTCCCGGCCCGTCCGCCCCGGCGGACGGCGCCCGCCGGTCAGCGCCACACCCCGTGCGACTCGAACACCGTGCGGAGCGTCTCCAGATGATCGGTCATGATGCCATCCACGCCGAGGCGCAGGAGCGCGCTCATCCGATCCGGGTCGTTGACCGTCCACACGTGCACCTGGAGCCCGCGCGCGTGTGCCAGCGCGACGAAGCGCCGGTCCACCACCCGCACTCCGACCTGCGCGACGGGGACCTGCGCGCAGACCGCTCCCGTACGCACGGGAGCCGGTATCCCCAGGGACCGCAGCCGCAGACCGAGCACGCCCCGCACCCCGTACGAGGTGGCAAGCCGCCCTCCCGCGAGCCGGGCGGCGCGTGCGACGCGCGCCTCGGAGAACGAGCCGACGCAGACCCGGTCCCAGGCGTCCGCCGCGCGGATCAGGTCGAGGAGGGGGAGCAGTGCCTCCGGCGCCTTCACGTCGACGTTCCAGTGCGCGCGCGGGAACTCGGCGAGGAGGTCCTCGAAGAGCGGCAGCGGCTCGCGCCCGGCGACGCGCGCCCGCTCGACCTCGGCCCACGGCAGGTCGCGGATGCGGCCCCGCGCGTCCGTCACCCGGTCCAGCGTCTCGTCGTGGAAGGCGACGAGACGGCCGTCCGCGGTGGCGTGCACGTCGGTCTCGAAGTAGCCGTATCCGAGGTCGGCGGCGCGGCGGAACGCGGCGGCCGTGTTCTCGATGCCGTCCGCCGCACCGCCCCGGTGGGCGAACGCGATCGGCGTCGGACGGTCGAGGTACGGGTGGCGTGGGCGAACTCGGGTCACGGGCGAAGTATGGCGCCCCCGGATGTCGGCCCGGCGACGTCCGTACTTCCGCCGTCCGCCGCCGGGATGGCGAAGACCCGCAGGAACAGCTGCGCGAGCGGGCCGATGGCCAGCGCGTAGGCGACGGTGCCCACGCCCAGCGAGCCGCCGAGCGCGAAGCCGGCCGCGACGACGGCGACCTCAAGACCCGTGCGGATCAGCCGGATCGACCGGCCGGTCACCCGGTGCAGCCCGGTCATCAGGCCGTCGCGCGGCCCCGCGCCCAGCTTCGGCGCCAGATACATCCCGGTCGCGGCGCCGTTCAGCACGATGCCCGCCGCGAGCAGGCCGATCCGTGTCGCGAGGGCGTCCGGCCGCGGTACCAGCGCCGTCGTCGCGTCGATGGCGAGGCCCACCACGAACACGTTGGACACGGTGCCGAGCCCGGGGCGCTGCCGCAGCGGGACCCACAGCAGCAGCACGACCGCGCCCACGATGATCGAGACCGTGCCGATGGGCAGGTTTACCAGCTCGCCGACGCCCTGGTTCAGCACGTTCCACGGTTCGAGCCCCAGGCCGGCCTGGATGATCAGCGCGGACGACGCGCCGTACAGGGCGAGCCCCGCGTAGAGCTGGACGAGACGGCGCGGCAGCCCGCGGGCCCGGCGGGGTGTGAAGGACACGGCGTACCCTTTCCATGGCATCGGTGGACCGGACGAGAGCAGCCTGTTGCAGGTCGATCGACGCCAACCATGGCCAATCCGGGGAAGGTGGACTGCTTTCATGGCCCAGTGGACATCCGCGGTCGGCGCGGCGCAGCTCGCCCGGCAGCTGGCCGCGCAGCGCCCCGGTACCGCGAGCCGGGCGGCCGCCGGCGTGCGCAGGCAGCCCGCCTACCGGGCGCTCGCCGACGGCATCAGGCTGCTCGTCCTCGAAGGCAGGGTCCCGGTCGCCGCCCGGCTGCCGGCCGAGCGCGAACTCGCGGTGGCGCACGGCGTGAGCCGTACGACGGTGGCGGCGGCCTACGAGGCGCTGCGCTCCGAGGGGTTCCTCGAGTCCCGCAGGGGAGCGGGCAGCTGGACCGCCGTCCCGGCCGGCAACCCGCTGCCCGCGCGCGGTCTCGAACCCCTGCCGCCCGAGTCGCTCGGCTCCCTCATCGACCTCGGCACGGCCGCCCTGCCCGCGCCCGAGCCGTGGCTGACCCGCGCCGTCGGCGGCGCGCTGGAGGAACTCCCGCCGTACGCCCACACACACGGCGACTACCCGGCCGGGCTGCCCGCGCTGCGGCAACTGCTCGCCGACCGCTACACGGCGCTCGGCGTCCCCACGATGCCCGAGCAGATCATGGTCACGACCGGTGCGATGGGCGCCATGGACGCCATCTGCCACCTGTTCGGCGGCCGTGGCGAGCGCATCGCGGTCGAGTCCCCGTCGTACGCGAACATCCTCCAGCTGCTGCGGGAGGCGGGCGCGCGGCTGGTCCCCGTCGCGATGGCCGAGGGGCTGGAGGGCTGGGACGTGCCGCGCTGGCGGCAGGCGCTGCGTGACGCGGCGCCCCGGCTCGCGTACGTGATCGCCGACTTCCACAACCCGACCGGCGCGCTCGCGGACGAGGACCAGCGCAGACAGCTGGTGGACGCGGCCCGCTCGGTCGGCACCGTCCTGGTGGTCGACGAGACCATGTCGGAGCTGGCCCTTGACGAGGACGTCGCGATGCCGCGCCGTGTCTGCGCGTTCGACCCGGCCGGCAGCACGGTGATCACGGTCGGCTCGGCCAGCAAGGCGTTCTGGGCGGGCATGCGGATCGGCTGGGTGCGGGCGGCGCCCGACGTCATCCGCTCGCTGGTCTCGGCCCGCGCCTACGCCGACATGGGCACACCGGTGCTCGAACAGCTCGCGGTGCACTGGCTGATGAGGAGCGGCGGCTGGGAGGAGGCCCTGACCCTGCGCCGCGCGCAGGCGAGGGAGAACAGGGACGCGCTCGTCGCGGCGATCCGGGAGGCGCTTCCCGGCTGGGAGTTCCAGGTCCCGGCGGGCGGCCTGATGCTCTGGGTCCGTACGGGCGGCCTGTCCGGCTCGCGGCTGGCCGAGGCCGGCGAGCGGGTGGGCGTACGGGTTCCCTCGGGGCCCCGCTTCGGTGTGGACGGCGCTTTCGAGGGGTACGTACGGCTGCCGTTCACGGTGGCCGGCCCGGTGGCCACCGAGGCCGCGCCCCGGCTGGCCCGGGCCGCGGCCCTCCTGGAATCGGGCCCGCACGCGTCGCCGCGCACCTTCGTGGCGTGACGCCGCTCGCGCGGGAGACCTCAGCCTTCGGCCGCCACGGGATTCAGCACGGACACGTGTCCGGCCGGCGCGGCGTGGGGCCTGGTCTCCGGGCACGGCCACGGCTCCGGTGCCCGCTCCGTGGCCTGCGCCGCCGCGTCGTCGTGTGCCGCCGCGCCGGCCGGTGAGGGCGGGGTGACCGCGGCGCCGAGCACGGTGTGCGCCGCGGGCGCGGGCCCGGTTCCGGTTGCGGACCAGGTCCGGCCGGCCGGCTCCGGTGCGTGCTCCGGCGGCGGTCCGGGCGCGGGGGCCGGCGGCCGGTGCCACTCCAGCGGCTCGGCCTGGCCCGCCAACCCGGCCTGACCGAGCGGCCCTTCCTGTTCCCGTGGCTCGTCCAGATCCAGCGGCTCCTCCAGGTCCACCGGCTCCTCCAGCCGCACCGGCTTGTCCAGTTCCACCGGCCGCGTCCGGTCGGCGGCCTGGTCCAGAGCCTCGTCCCGCTCCCGGCTCTCCGGCTCGCCGCGGCGCCGCGGCAGCATCTCCAGCACCGCCTGCCGCGCGCCGTCCTGGGCCGCCGCGTCGTAGGGATCGGGTGTCGCGGGCACCTGCACCCGCAGCACCTCACCGCCGCCGAGGCGCGCGTACCCCCTGCCGGGCGGCACGTCCGGTGTGGGGGTGGTGTGCGGGGGAGCTCCGAGCACCGACTCGACCAGCTCCGCGGGCAGCGCGCCGAGCGCGACGCGCGCCAGGGTGTGGGACGTCACCGTCCGGTCGATCCAGTCCAGTGCGTCGCTGTGCTCGGCCACGACGACGCTCACCCCGGCCGCCCGCCCGTGCCGCAGCGGCACGGCCAGCAGCTGCTGCGGGTCGCGCCTGCCGTCCGCCGCCGCGAGGTGCGCGAAGACGCTGGGCCGGTCGAGCAGAATCCACAGCGGGCGCTTGACGTCGTCCGGCAGCGGTGTCCCCGCCTGGCGCGCCCGGTTCGCGGCGATCAGCCGCCGTTCCGTCTCGTGCGCCGCCCACTCCAGCGCGGCCAGGGCCCCGCTGAGGTCCGACTCGACGGCGAGCACGCCCGCCCGGTCGGCGAAAGCGGCGAACTCGCCCGTGCCGCTGCCCTCGACGATCACCACGTCGCCGTGCTGGAGGGCCTGGAGCGCGATCGAGCGCAGCAGGCTCGTCGCGCCCGCGCCCGGCCGTCCCGCGACCAGCAGGTGCGGCTCCGTCGAGCGCGGCCCCGTCCGCCAGACGACGGGCGGCTCCTGGAGCGTCTCGCCGTCCGCCACCACCGGCAGCGTGCGCCGCACGGAGGTGTCGTCCGTGAAGCCCAGCACCGTTTCGCCGGGGACGGTGACGAAGCGCTGCGCCGCGATCGACGTGGACAGGGCGGGCAGCACCCGCATCACGAGCTGGTTGCCCTCCTGGTCCCAGGCGAAGTGGTACTCCCTGCCCCGCCCGGACTTGGCGTGCAGGAGCTGTTCCACCGTGGCGCGCGCCACGGGGTCGCCGTCGGTGAAATACGGCGGGTAGGACACCGTCAGGCGTGTCAGGCGCCCCTCGTCGTCGAACGCGTGGCCGTCGAACGCGGAAGTCCACTCCCCGCCGTGGGCGAACAGCGGACTCGGGTCCTCCGGCACGGAGAGGTACGGCACCAGCGCCTCGTAGAGGGACTGGAGCCGTCGTACCTCGGCGTCGTCGGGCCCGGTCCGCCGGGGAGCGGGGGCGTGTCCCTTCCACGCGGCCAGCGCCATGACCGTGCCGAGGGCGAGCAGCGGCCCGTACGGCATGAGCGCGACCACCAGCCCGCAGGCCGCCACCAGGAACAGCGCGGGACCGCGCCGTTCCCTCGGGGTGCCGGCCCACTTCTGCCGTGCGGACACGGCGAGCAGCCGCAGACCGCGCGTGAGCGTGATCAGCGGATGGAGGACGTCCGTGGCGCCGTCGGCGGCCGTACGCGCCATCTCGCGGCCACGCGTGAGACGGGTGGTGCCGCTGCTCAGAATGCGGGGGAGTGGTCGCCGGGCCACAGCTGTCTCCTGGAGGTGCGGAAGGGATTCGAGGGCGGGGAAGTGCCGGTGGCGCCGGGAGGGCCGGCGGGTCCTGGCGTCAGAACTTGAGCCCGCCCAGCAGTCCGGCGAGGCTCGCCCCTCCCGCCGTGATGCTCGGCGCGATGGCCGTTCCCGCCAGGTAGAAGCCGAACAGGGCACACACCGTGGCGTGCGACGCCTTGAGCCCGTCCTTCCTGAAGAAGAGGAAGACGATGATGCCCAGCAGCACGACGCCCGAGATGGACAGAATCATGAGTGTTCTCCTGGTTGAGGGGACAGTCACCATGAGTTGTTCCATCCTGACGGAAAGTATCTATGTGACTAAAGGTGCAAATGGGTGAAAGATCGCGTTTATCACTTGACCGGCTCAATGAGGCCCCGCGGAAGTGTCGCGGACGCACCGCGGGCGGTAGTGGAACCCGTCGCAGTAGTCTTCCGTTCAACCGTGCGGCGCACCCGTCGTACGGCTCCGCAGGCGGCGTGAAGGGCGGTCCACGATGAGCGAGAACCCCGGTGCACCGGCGGGTCCCGAGCCCGAACCGGAAGTGATCGAGCTGGCCACGAAGGTCTTCGATCTGGCCCGCCAGGGGGAGACGCAGACGCTGGCCGCCTATGTCGACGCCGGAGTGCCCGCGAACCTCACCAACGACAGGGGCGACTCCCTCGTCATGCTCGCCGCTTATCACGGACACGCCCCCGCGGTCGAGGCACTCCTCGCTCGTGGCGCGGACCCGGACCGTCCCAACGACCGCGGGCAGACCCCGCTCGCGGGTGCGGTCTTCAAGGGCGAGGACGCTGTGGTACAGGCGCTGGTCGCCGGCGGGGCCGATCCGGAAGCGGGAACTCCGTCCGCCGTGGATACGGCGCGGATGTTCGGGAAAGAGGACCTCTTGAAGCTGTTCGGGGCCCACTGAGCCGCCTCGCGACCACCCGGGCGCACGCCCGGGGCGCACACGGGCGGGCGTCGCGCGGCGCCCGTCCCGCGACCGCTTGCCGTCCGTACCGGAAGCCCCGGGACGGGTCCGGCTAAATGTGGTCGCGGTGGCGAAAACGCTGGGTCATCATGACGACGGGCCCGCTCCGGGCCACCGACGAGAGGCAGAGGAAATGGTCTACACCAAGCAGGCGACGACAGCGGGTCCCCCTTGTTGCCGCGCGGCCTAGGCAGGAATCACCCCCGGTTGCGTCGACAGCTTGATGTGAGGCTCTCCCCATGTTCGATCCGGTCATAGCGCCGAGCGGCACACTGCTCGGCCTGCTCCAGCGGGGCCGCGGCGACGGCACGTTGCACGCGCTCGCCGCCCCCCGGGCAGAGGCGCTCGCCGCCCTCAACCACTGCGTGCTCCACGACCCGCGCCACGACTGGCAGGCCGAGAACCGCTCCCTCTACTACGCGCGCCTCTGCCTCGACCTGGACGGCGGCCTCGACGCGATCGACCAGCACCTCTTCCGCGCCGAGGACCTGTTCGAGACGGGCGAGGAGCGCACCGGGCTCGCGCTGTCCGTACTCGGGCACCTCGCCTCCTACGGCCGGCGCGACGCACTCGACCTGCTCCGCCGCTACGCCGCCTCCGGCACCAACTGGGCCTGGGCCCTCGACGAACTGGCGCTGCGCGACGACGACCAGGGCCTGCGCTCGCTCGCCGAACCGGTCCTCGCGCGCTTCCCCGCCACCCCGGAAGGCGAGTCCGCGCTCGCCGCCGCCGTGCGCGACGCGTTCGAACCCCGCCCCTGGCGCCTTTGGGCCGACGACCCGCGGGAGACGGTCGGCCCCAGGATCAGGGCCGCCGGTGAACGCGGTTCCTTCGACCGGTGGCAGCGCCAGCTGCGCCCCGAGGGCCCGCGCCCCGGCTGGAGCGTCGAGGCCGTCCTCGACTGGGCCCAGCAGGGCCACGAGCGCGGCGGCGAGCCGTACGTGCCCGCCGCCCGGTGCCTCCTGGCCGTCGCGGGGCCCGAGGACCGCCCCGCGATCCTGGCGGCGGCCCGGAGCGGCGCCACCGGGGCGCGCGGCGCGTGCCTGCACTATCTGGCCCAGACCGGCGACCCCGCCGCCCTCGATCTGATCGAGAGCGCGGCGGCCGACGGCCACGACATCGCCCGGGCCGCGGTCGGCGCCTTCGAGCGGATGTGCTCGGCCGCCGCCGTCGACCGGGCCCGCGGCTGGGCCCGCCGCCCCGACGCGCTCGGCTCCGCCGCCGCCGGGGTGCTCGCCGTCCGCGGCGCCGCGAAGGACGCGCCGCTCGTCCTCGGCGCCCTGCGCGAGACCGTACGGTCCGAGGGCCCCGACGCACCCGCGCTGTGGACGCTCGTCGACGGGGCGGGCCGCCTCGGCATCGCCTGCGCCGCGCCCGTCCTGCGCCACGTCTACCGCGAGACCGCCTCCTCCCAGCTGCGCGGCCGGGCCGCGCGCGCCCTCGCCGCGACCGATCCGTCGTACGCGACGGGCTTCGCCTTCGAATGCCTCTGGGACTGCGAGGAGACGACCCGCGAGATCGCGGCGCTGCACGCGGAGATGGGCGACGTACGGGTCGCGGAGCGGCTGCGCAGGCTGGCCGCCGATCCCGTCGAGGAGGACGAGGTGCAGACGGCCGTACGCAGCAGGTTCGGCCCGGACGCCACCGCGCTGTAGACGACCGCCCGCTGTCGATCGCCCCCAGCCGGCGGGCGGCGGTCGACAGCGGGCGCGCGTGCCGCGGGGCCGAAGTCAATTGCTCACAGGACCTTTCCCACCCGGAAAGATCGACGTTGGCAGGGACACGTCCCGTCCGACGACAACACGGGTATGCGTGTCGTCATCGTCACCGAATCCTTCCCGCCCGACGTCAACGGCGTGGCCCACTGCGCCCTCCAGACCGCCCGGCACCTCGTCGCACGCGGCCACGAACCCCTCGTCATCGCCCCCGCCGTGGCGGGCGCGTCCGAGGGCGACGCGCCGTGCGAGATCATCCGCGTCCCCTCCGTCCCCCTTCCCGGCTACGCGCAGGTGCGGGTGGCGCTGCCCGGCCGCCGCCTCGCCGTGGCCCTCGCGGCGCACCGCGCCGACCTCGTACACCTCGCGGGCCCCTTCGTCCTCGGCGCGCGCGGCATGACCGCGGCGGCCCGGCTCGGCCTCCCGGCCGTCGCCGTCTACCAGACCGACATCGCCGGGTACGCCCGTACCTACGTGGGCGCGGGCAGGAACGCGGCGTGGCGCAGGCTGCGTACCGTGCACTGCGCGGCCGACCTGACCCTCGCCCCCTCCACCGCCGCCGTACGCGACCTCACGGAACACGGCATACCGCGCGTCGCGCTGTGGCGGCGCGGCGTCGACCCCGAGCGCTTCCGCCCCGAGCTCCGCGACGAAGCGCTCCGCCGCACCCTCGCGCCCCACGGCGAACTGATCGTCGGATACGTCGGCAGGCTCGCGCCCGAGAAGCACGTCGAACTCCTCAAAGGCGTCAGCGAACTGCCCGGCGTCCGCCTCGTGGTCGTCGGCGACGGCCCCAGCGAGATGGGCCTGCGCGGCCTGTTGCCGCGCGCCGCGTTCCTCGGCCGCCGTACGGGCGACGAACTCGCCAAGGTCTTCGCGTCCCTCGACGTGTTCGCGCACACCGGCCCGTACGAGACCTTCTGCCAGACCGTCCAGGAGGCCATGGCCAGCGGGGTGCCCGTCGTGGCGCCCGCGGCCGGCGGGCCGCTCGACCTCGTCGACCACGGCGGCACCGGACTCCTCGTCACTCCCCAGGACGAGGAAGCCGTCACGCGCGCCGTGCTCGATCTCGCCCACGCGCCCGTGCTGCGGGCCGCGTTCGGCGCCGAAGGGCGTGCGAGCGTGCGGCACAGGACGTGGTCCGTGATCGGCGACGAACTCCTCGACCACTACCGCGCCGTCATCGACGCGCGTGCGGCGGTGGTCGCATGACCGGGCTGCGCATCGTCAGGATGGCCAACTTCGTCACCCCGTCCTCCGGCGGGCTGCGCACCGCGCTGCAGGAACTCGGCAGCGGCTACCTCGCCGCGGGACACGAGCCCGTCCTCATCGTCCCCGGGGCCGCCGCGTCCGACGAGCAGACCGTCCAGGGCCGCGTGATCACCGTGCCGGGACCGGTGCTGCCGGGCACCGGCGGCTATCGCGTCCTGGCCGCGAAGAAGTCCGTACGCCGCATCCTCGAGGATCTCGCCCCCGACAGGCTGGAGGTCTCCGACCGCACCTCCCTGCGCTGGACCGGGGAGTGGGCCCGCCGCCACCGGGTCCGCTCGATCATGGTCTCCCACGAGACCGCAGACGGGGTCCTGCGCACGTGGGGCGTGCCGGGCGCCGCCGCGGGGCGCACCGCCGACCGCCTCAACCTCCGCAGCGCCTGGGCCTATTCGAAGATCGTCTGCACCACCGAGTGGGCCGAGCGGGAGTTCCTGCGCCTCGGCGTGCGCAACGTCCTGCGCGCCCCCCTCGGAGTGGACCTGGACCGCTGCAGGCCCGAGCGGCGCAGCGAGGAGCTCCGCGCACGGTACCTGCGCTCCTTCGAACACGGGCGCCCCGCCGACGTACTGCTGCTGCTCGGCTCGCGGCTGTCTGTCGAGAAGCGGCCGGGGACCGCGCTCGACGCGCTCGCCGCACTCCGCGCCCGCGGCGTGCGCGCCCTGCTCGTCGTCGCGGGCGACGGGCCGCTGCTGCCCGGTCTCGTCCGCAGGGCACGCGCCCAGCGGCTGCCCGCCCTGTTCCTCGGGCACGTGGCGGACCGCGGATCGATGGCCGACCTCCAGGCCGCGGCCGACCTCTGCCTGGCGCCGGGCCCAGCCGAGACGTTCGGACTGTCCGCGCTGGAAGCCCTCGCGTGCGGCACACCCGTGGTCGCCAGCCGCTCGTCGGCGCTCCCCGAGGTGATCGGCGACGCGGGCATCGCCGCCGCCGACAGCGGGGCGTCGTTCGCCGACGCCGTCGAGGAACTCCTCGCGCGGCGCGAGGGCGAGAGGCGCGAGGCGGCCCGCGCGCGGGCCGGACTCTTCGGCTGGGACGCCTCGGTGGCGGCCTTCCTCGCCGCGCACGAGGCGCCGGGGAGCGTCACCGCGGGGCGGGTGCCGGCGCAGGCGCCCGCGGCGCCTGGAGACACGGCGGCGCCGGCGGGCGCGCCCGGCGCCGGGCCGACGGCGGGCCACGCGGCTGCACCCGTGTCGGGGCCCGCCCCCACCGGAGAGGACGGGGCGGCGGCGTGATCACGCGCGCCGGGCCACGGCCCTTCCGGTACGTCGTCTTCCCGAAAGGCGCCCGGCGGCCTCCGGCTTGACACCGGCGGAGCCCGCGTCTGTAATCACGAGCGTGGTGACGTCTGACACGAGCGTGGCGGCGCCGCCACCTTGCCCGGTTCCCGGGCACGAGCAGAGCAAGGTCGTCCTGGGCGGGTGGTACGGCAAGCCCGGGCGGCGGCGGCAGCTCTATGTCTGCAACATGCCCAAACCCGGCTCCACCGCGTCCTCCCACCGCTTCTCCGCGCCGCTGACCGTCCCTCATCCCGGAGCGGACGCGGCCCGGGCGGAGAGCGCGCAGGAGGCGGACGAGCTGCGTACCGCGCGCAAGTACCAGTTCACGGCGTTCGACATCGCCTCCGGTCTCGTCATGGTGAGCCGCGGGGCGAGTTACGCCCGGGCGGGGCAGGAGGTGCGCGAGCGGGCGGCCCGCCGCTGGGGCCCGGCGGCCGACGACGCCCCGCGCCGCCACGGCACCCTCGTGTCGGACTGGGTCGAGGTGTACGCCGAAGCCCTCTGGCGGGCTCAGGCGCCCTGCCAGGAGGCCTGGCCCGGCACGGTCTTCGTCGGCGTACTGCCCCTGCTCGCACCGCGCGCGGGCGACCGGGGCGGCGCCCCCGTGCTGGCCTTCTCCGTGTTCCTCGCTCTGACGTACGCGGCCGACGGCAGGCCCGCCGTCTTCGCGACCCGGCTTTCCACCGGCACGGGGGCCGTCCACTGGACCGCGTTCCTGCGGGAGTTGGACCGCGAGAGGGCCGGACGTCCCGCGCGGATCGTCGGCGACGGCTCGCGCGCGCTGGCCACGGCCGTGGCCAGGGTGTGGCCCGAGGACGGTCAAGGCGCCCCGCACGGCGCTCCTGTGCTCTGGTACGACGAGCACCTGCTGCGGGAGGAGGCCAGGCGCATCGTGCGGGACCGCGGCCTCGACCGCAGGGACGGGTCCCTCTGGCGCGCCCTCCAGCGCGGCTGGCGCGGCCGTGCCGACTGGGACCGCTTCACCGCGGAGGCCCGTCGTCACGCGGTCCCGGAACTGGACCGCTGGCTCCGGTTCGCGGCGCCCGTGATGGAGCGCCAGCTCGCCGAACGCGCCGGCGGCATCCGTGTCTCCCGCCGTATGGTGCGGGCGGCCCTCGCCGAGTTCGAGCGGCGGCTCGGCGCCCGCCGGGCCGCCTTCGGCAACCGGGCGCGAACCCAGCGGCTGCTGCGGCTGATGGCGCTCGACGTCTCGGGTGTGGCACGGGTGCACGGCTGGACCGACCTGATCTGCGTGTGGCTGGAGCGCTCGGGCGGCAGACCCGCCACCTCCCAGCGCCGGATCGCCGAACGGGGCGGGCGCCGCTCCCTGCGAGGCCGCGGCGAAAGCGACGCACGTACCGACGGGAGAGGCGCCGGACGTTCGGACGGGAGAACCGCCGGACGTTCGGACGGGAGAGCCGAGGGTCGTACTGACGGGAGAACCGGCGGACGCTCCGACGGGAGAACCGCCGGACGTTCCGGCGAAAGGGCCGGTGAAAGGGCCGGCGGGCTCCGCGCACCGGCACGCTGAGGCGTACGCGCCCCCGAAGCTCCACGCCGTACGCCGCACGGCGCCTCCTGAGCGCGGGCGTCCGGCCCGCCAACCGCTCTGTCGGACAGGGCGGTTAACGGCCGCGCCCGGGCCGGCGACGGGCGCGGCGGCCCTTCCGTGCGCATCGCGCCGGATCTCCCCGGGCCGGTCCGCGTGCCGGGCCGGGCGGAACAGGGACGGCTCCGTCGCGCCCCGGGGGCCGGAGCCGCGGGCGCCTCGGGCCCGGGTTCCGTACGCCGCCTCATGTCAATGAAATGCGATGCCTGTTGACACTCGGAAACCGCCCTGCGCATACTCTTCGCATGAACCCGGCTGCTGACCTTCTCGTGCGGCGACGGTACCTCGACTTCGTTCTCTACAGCGGGGCCGTCTGTCGCTGAACGCGTCCGCCCGGCGCACCTGAGCGCCGTGGCCGATCCTCGGCACGCCAGCGGCCGTCCGGGTGCCCGGGCCCTCTCCGCGGGGTCGTGACCGCCGCGCCCCGCAAGGGTGTACCGCCCCGGTACTCGCCGTGGCACGGCGCCTGCCACGTCCCGGCGGCCCGTCACCGTGCCGTCGGCCCGCGCCCGCGTCCTCAACGGCCCTGCCCGGCGCTCCCCTTGGCCTCGTCCTCTCCGGCCACACCTCCACCGAGGCCTGCCCCGTCCCGGCCCGCACGCCGCCGCGACGGCCATGACGTCCTGCCCCGAGCCGCCGCTCGTCGCTCCCCTCCCATCCGCCGCATCGCTCCGAGCACCGGAGGACTTCCCGTGCGCACTTCAGCCGAGACCGCGAGGGTCTCAAGGAGCAGCCGCGTCCGCAGGCTGCTCCTGCCCCTGATCTCCATCGTGGCCGGCCTCGCGGTGTGGCAGCTCGTGATCACCGTGTTCAGCCCCAACCCGCTGGCCGTCGTCGGCCCCGACCAGATCGTCCGGGACGCCACCACCCTCTTCCGGACCGGCACGCTCGGGCCCGACATCGGGCTCAGCCTCGCCCAACTGCTCATCGGACTCGCCATCGCCACCGTCGCGGGGGTGGTGACCGGTCTGCTGCTCGGCACCAACCGCTGGATCGGCGCCGCGCTCGGCCCCTGGGTGACCGCGCTCTACACGATCCCCGTCATCGCCGTGGCGCCGCTGGTCATCGTCGGTCTGGGCTTCGGTTTCACCTCGAAGGTCGCCATCGTCGCCGCCTCGGGGTTCTTTCCCCTGGCCATCAACACCCAGGCGGGTGCGGCCACCGTCATCGGCGGCGGACTGCGCGACGTGACCCGGTCGTTCCGCGCCGACTCCTTCGAGACCCTGTGCTTCCTCACCCTCCCCGGCACCACCCCGTACATCCTGACCGGGCTCAGACTCGCCATCGGACGGTCCCTCATCGCGCTCGTCGCCGCCGACCTGTTCGGTTCCACCTCGGGCCTCGGCTACCTCATCATCTCCGGCCAGCAGAACCTCAAGACGGACGACGTCTATGTCGGTGTCGTCACGCTGAGCGTGATCGGCATCGTCCTCACCGCACTCGTCGCGTTCTTCGAACGGCGCATGAACGCGGCCCGCACCGCACAAACGGAGCAGGCATGAACACACCGGCCGCACCCGGGACTCCGGCCCAGCCGGTCATCGAGGTGGCGGGCGCCCACGCCCACTACAAGACGGCCTCGGGGCCCCTGCCCGTCCTCGACGGCGTCGACCTGACCGTCGGCCGGGGCGAAGTGCTCGCCGTGGTGGGCCCGAGCGGCTGCGGCAAGACCACGCTGCTGCGGGTGCTCCAGGGACTCGCCCCCCTCGACGCGGGCACCGCCACCCTCCAGGGGCGGCCCCCCGACGCCGGGGGGACCGACAGCGGATACGTCTTCCAGCAGCCCTCGCTCTTTCCCTGGTGGAGCGTGCGCAAGAACATCGAGTTCGGGCTGCGGCTGAGGGCGCACAGTGGCCGGCTCCGAGCCGCCGAACGCCGGACGCGCGCCGACGACCTGCTCGAACTCGTCGGTCTCGCGGGCTTCGACGACTTCAGGCCCGCCGCCCTGTCCGGAGGCATGCAGCAGCGCGTCAACCTCGCCCGCGCCCTCGCCATCGACCCGGTGGCCCTGCTGCTCGACGAGCCGTTCAGCGCGGTCGACACCCTCACCCGCGAACGCCTCCAGCGTGTTCTGTCCGAGACCCTGCACGCCCTCGGCACCGCCGCCGTCATCGTCACCCACGACATCCACGAGGCGGTCTTCCTCGGCGACCGCGTCGCCGTGATGAGCGAACGGCCCGGCCGGATCGTGGAGACCTTCGCGGTCGACGAGAAGCGCCCGCGTACCGAGGAGTTCCAGCACGGCGAGTACCTGGCCGGGGTCAGTGCCCGCGTCTACCAGCGGCTCAGGAGCAGCGACGAGCGTGCCAGCGCCTCCGAACTCGCCAGAACCCGGGGCCCGGCGGCCGCGCCGCTGCCCGGGACCCGTCGATCCCCGAGAAGAGACACGACCGATGCGTGAAACGCCCTCACCCCACGAAACCTCCCCGCCCCGTGGC
>NZ_JAIUKE010000242.1:7088-11275 GCF_020176795.1 Streptomyces sp. 8L | reverse complement strand
CGCGGCGGGGCCTGGCCCCCGCCCTCGCCCGAGGCGCCCTCCTCGCCGGGCGTCCCGGTACTGACCGACGCCAATCACCGGCCCATGCCCCTGGACCCCTACCTCCTCGATCCGCGGCAGACCAGGACGATCGACGCGGCCTACACGACCCTGGTCTCCCGGTGCATGCGGCGGTTCGGGTACGCCTACGCGCAACCGGGCGGAAACACCGATCCCACCGGCATCGGCGCCGACGCCCCCACCACCCGCATGGACGGCTATTTCGGTTTCCAGACCATGGCGCACGCCAAGACATGGGGCTACCACCCGGAGGGCACCTCGGCCCAGGGCGGGGGCCAGGCCCCGCCGCGCACGGCCACCGAGAACACCGCTCTGACCGGCACATCGGACCCGCACAGCAAGAACGGCCCCGGGGGGCAGGACGTCCATGGCCGCACCGTCCCCGACCACGGCTGCGTCGGCGAGGCGAACCGGCTGCTGACCGGCAGTGTCACGGGCACCACCGGGAACCCCGACTTCGTCGTCTCGCTCAAGTTCGACACACTGAGCAAGGGCCGGCAGGACCCGCGGACGCGTGCGGTGTTCGCGGCCTGGTCGCACTGCATGAAGGACAAGGGGTTCACGTACACCGATCCGCTCGCGGCGGCGGGCGACCCCCGCTGGTCCACGGCGGCCGGCCCCACCGGCGAGGAGCTGCGCGTGGCCGTCGCCGACCAGGAGTGCCGCGGCGACACGAACGTCGTCGGAGTGTGGTTCGCGGTCGACTACGGCTATCAGCGGGAGGCCGTACAGCACAACCGCGCGCGCCTCGCCACGGTGCGGAGCGCGATGGCCGCCCATCTCGCCGCCGCACGGCGGGCGGTGGCCCCGCCCTCGCGGTAGGGCCGCTGCCCGGGGCGGCCGACAGGACCGCGAGAACGGCACGGCGCGTGCCCGGGTGGGGAGGAGTGGGCCGGGAACCAGCGGTTCAGGCCCCCTCCTTCAGGACCCGGCCGACCAACTCACGCTGATCGTCGGAGAGGCCGGGGTCGGCACAGTGGACAGTACGGCCGTCGACGGTGACCTCGTAGCTGAAGCCGTCCGGGACACCCGCCGAAGGCCCGCTCCGGCCCGCGTCGGCAACGCGCCGGGCCAGGGCCTCCCACTCCCGCGCGTCGGGCCGTGTCGACGTGTCGACCTCGGCGTGACGCTCGATCCCGGCGAATCCGCCGGTTCGCCGCACTTCGATCCGCATGGTGACTTCCTACCCGAAGCGTGCGGCCCTACCCGTGGGGCGCCGCGCCGTCCTCCGCCCCCGCCGGGGCCGCCTTCGGTCGTCAGGCCGTGGTGACACCGACCTGCGACCACGCCTTGACCATCGCCTCGTGCTCGTCGCCGTCACCGAAACGGGCGCGGGCGGCGGCGACGGTCAGCCGTGCGAAGTCGGCGAACTGGGCGCTCGGGGCGAGCGCTCCGCCGGTGAGGACGTCGTACCAGACCTGGCCGGCCTTCTCCCAGGCGTGGCCGCCCAGCTCGGTGGCGGCCAGGTAGAAGGCGTGGTTGGGGATGCCCGAGTTGATGTGCACGCCACCGTCGTCGCTCGATGTGCGCACATAGCCGTCCATCGTCGCGGGCTGCGGGTCCTTGCCGAGGACGTCGTCGTCGTACGCCGTGCCGGGCGCCTTCATGGAGCGCAGCGCCCGGCCCGTCACGTTCGGTCCGAGCAGTCCGGTGCCGATGAGCCAGTCGGCCTCGCTCGCGCTCTGCCCGAGGGCGTACTGCTTGATCAGGGTCCCGAAGACGTCGGAGACGGATTCGTTGAGGGCTCCCGACTGGCCCGAGTACTGCAGGTCGGCGGTGTACTGGGTGACGCCGTGGGTCAGTTCGTGTCCGATGACGTCCACCGGGATGGTGAAATCGAGGAACAGGTCGTTGTCGCCGTCGCCGAAGACCATGCGCTCGCCGTCCCAGAACGCGTTGTCGTAGTCGCGGCCATAGTGGACGGTGGCGTTCAGCGGGAGCCCCGCGTTGTCGATGGAGTGGCGGCCGTAGACCTTGAGATACAGCTCGAACGTGGCGCCGAGGCCGGCGTTGGCGCGGTTGACCGACGCGTCCTTGGACGGCCCGTCCCCCTCGGCGTGCACCTTCTCCCCCGGGAGGGTCTGCGTGTGCCGGGCGTCGTAGATGGTACGGCGGGGGCTGTCTCCGGCGGCGGCCGTCGCGGCCGGTCCCGGCGGCGCGAAGGAACGGCGCCGGGTCCGCTGGAGGGCGTCGTGTTCGAGGGTGCGTCGCGCGCGCCCGGAACGTGATGTGTCCTGCGCCTGCGACAGCTTGTCGAGAATGTGCGGGGGAACGATCGTGCAGAAGACCGGGTGGGCCGGACGGCCGGAAACGTTCATGTATCGCAATGTGACAGCCAGTTACCCACTTGTCACTGTCCGGCGTTGATGTTCGCGAGATCGGGTGGTGACCGGGGCTTCGAGGATTACCCGTCGTCCAGCGGGTTACCGGTGCTGCCGCGTCGCCGGCGCCCGCCGGGGCGGTGCTCGCCCCGGCGGGCGGTTGTTCCGCGAACTGCCCTCGGGGGGCGCCGGGTTACGCGCCGCTGAGCGCGATGCGGACCGTGTGGTGCCCGGTGCCGTGTGCGGGCAGCGACGGGTTACGGGCGCGCCGGCCGTCGATCACACAGTCGTGTATCCGGTTTCCCGCGCCCGTCAGTTCGATGTCGAGGGTCATGTCCCGGTACGCCAGACCGCGCAGAGCGACGCTCCCCCAGCCCTCGGGGAGCGACGGGGCGAGCCGGAGCCCGTCGGCCGAGAGGCGGAGACCGAGCAGGCCGTGGTGGATGAGCCGCAGGTAGCCGGTGGCGGACCAGGCCTGGTCGGGCTGGGAGTCGAAGTGGGACTGCGAGCCGCTGCCGTCGGACTGCCAGCCGCCGTCGGCCGCGCCCGTCACCGAGTTGTACAGCTCGTAGAAGCTGTCGCCGGTGCCGTGGACGAGCTCGGCCAGATCGTCGACAGCGCGGGCGAACAGGTCGGTCCTGCCCGCTTGCGCGGCCGCGTGCCCGAACAGCGAGTGCACCATCGGCCAGACCATCACGTTGTGACGGCCGGGGCGGTCATCACTGAAACGCGGGAAGTGCGGCCAGACGTTGACGATGCCGTGCGGCTGCCAGTGCGCGTGGTCGAGCAGGAGCCGGGTCCTGCGCCGGTCGGCGACGCCGAACAGGACGGCGAGCGCGAGGCCCGCGCCCTCCTGTGACGTGTCCACCTGCCCGGCCCGCGCGTCGCCGCCGTGCACCAGATAGCCGTAGGTGCCCGCTTCTTCGCGCCACAGGTGGCGGTCGATCGCGGACCGCAGGGACGTCGCCGCCGTCCGGTACCCGGAGGCGGCCGAGGTGTGTCCGAGTGCGCTGGCCATGCTGTCGAGGGCCAGGTAGGCGCCGTGGTAGAGGCAGTTGGTCGAAAGGACCATCAACTCGTCGGCGTGCGGGTAGTCGAGCACGAAGCTGGAGTCGACCCCCGCGGCCCAGGGCGGCGCCGGATATCCGGCGATGCCGTCGTTCATGTACCCGGGGCCCTGGAACAGCCCCGCGGAGTCGTTGAAGTTCGCAGCCCTCCGCAGGGCGAGCGTGCGCGCGGCGACGCCGTACGCGGTGGTGAGGAAGTCCCGGTCGCCGGTGACGAGGTAGTGGTTCCACGCGCCGACGATCCAGACGACCTGGTCCCACCACTGGTTGTCCTGCTGGACGACCGGCGCGCCGCCGCCCTCTCCCGGGTCGACGACCGACCACAGGGTGTTCTCCCCCACCGAGGGGCCGAGCAGGCTCACCCCGCTCCAGGCGTTGATGGCGGCGTCGCGTGTCCACCGCTGCGGTTCGGGGTATCCCCCGCCGGCCCGCACCAGGCTGCCCGGCGGGTAGCTGACGAGCCCGGCCTTGTCGTACGTGCCCGGCACGGCGTAGGTGGTGTTGATGCCGACGATGTCGGTGAGTGCCGCGTCGTACAGCGTTCCAAGTCTGTCCTGGAGGGCGGACGCGTCGAACGAGAGGGTCGGCAGGTCGTACACGACACGGCGCACGGCGGGTGCCGCCGCGGGCCCGCGGGGGGGGGGGGGGGGGGGGCCGCGCCCCCCGGGGGGGGGGGGGGGGGGGGGGGCGGGGCGCCCCCGCCCCCCGGGGGGCCCCCCGGCGGGCTGATCGGCTGGGC
>NZ_JAIUKE010000242.1:0-7079 GCF_020176795.1 Streptomyces sp. 8L | reverse complement strand
GGGGGGCGGGGCCCCCCGCGCCCCCCCGGGGGGGGGCCCGGCGCCCCCCCCCCGGGCCCCGGGGGGGGCCCCCCGGGGCCGGGGGGGGGGGGGGGGGGCCCCGGGCCGCGCCGAGGCCGGCCGCTCCCGCCGCCGCGCCCGCGGCCAGGAAACCCCGTCGGGAGGTGGTGCCCCGCGCTGCGCTCATAGCCGACTCCTTATGCCTCGACAACGATGTCTGATGGAGCGTTCGGAACCTAGGCAGGGCGGGCACGGCTGTCAACAGGGCCTGGCGCGGGACCGGGCGAGGCGGCGGCGCACCCGCGCCCTCCGTGCGGGGCCGTGCCCATCGGCACGGAGCGCGGGGCAGGCCGCGTCCGCCCGTAGCCCCGGGCGTGGAGCTACGCCGCGAACGCGTCGACGGCCGCGCCGAGATCGTCCCCGGTGAACGGGTACTGCACGTCGCTGAGCAGACGCGCCAGCAGGGGCAGAGCCGTCTGCTCGGCGGCGAGCGCGACGCTCACCAGGTCCTTGTCGGGGACCAGCAGCATCGCGGTCCGGTAGCCGGGCAGGCGCCCGTTGAGGTACATCTGCCCCGACGGGCCGAGCGCCCACCCGAGCCCGTATGCCATGGGGTCGTCCGGCGCGGTGCGCGGGCGGCGGGCCTGGTCCAGCAGTTCCCGGTCGGCCAGCAGTCCCTCGCCCAGCGCGAGGAGGTCGGGTACGCACGACCACAGCCCGCCACTCGGACGGCGCGGGCGCGGATAGTCCCGCGGCGGAAGCTCCCGGCCGACGTCCCGTCCTGCGACCGGCTCGCGCGGGGTGTCGAAACCCGTGAGCGACAGGTTCCAGGGATCGAGCAGGTCCCGGCGGAGCACCGTCTCGTACGACGCGCCGCCGAGCGCGGCGAGTACCGCGCCGACGAGGAAGTAGTTGCCGTTGTAGTACGACCAGCGGGTGCCGGGCGCTTGCTCGTTGCCGCCGCGCACCACGAGCCTGGCCGCCTCGTGGAGCGCCTCGGGCCCCTCTCCCAGGGCCGCGGCGTCGGACGCCTCCACACACTCGCGCAGTCCCGAGACCTGGCCGAGGATCTGCTCCACGGTCAGGCCCGTGTCGGCCCGCCAGTCGGGGGCGAGGTCGGCGAGGAGTTCGATGAGGGGCGTGTCGAGCGCAACGCCGTTCTCCCGCAGCCTCCTGAGGAGCGCGGTGGAGGTGAACGCCTTCGTCAGTGACGCGATACGGAAGCAGGAGTCCGGTGCGAGGGCCGCCCCGCGAACGGCGGTGCTCCGCTCGCCCCCGACGGACACGCCCGCCACCACGGCGGGCGCCCCGCCGGGTGCGGCCTGCTCACCGCCCCTCACCCGCAGATCGACCATCTCCCGCAGATCCACCGCGGATCTCCCTCCCGATCGCTGTTCGGTGCCCCGCCACCACTCGCAGGTGACGGGGCGGCACGACCTTACTGCCCGCTACGACGGCTCGTTCTCGGGCCGCTGGAGCCTGGCGGGGCCCTGCCCGGCCCCAGGACCCGCGTCCATCGCTGCTCCCGGGCCCGGGTCCGAAAACGGAACCGCCGCCGCTCCCGGAACCGGAACCGGGCCTGCCGCCGCGCCCGTTGCCCCGGGGGGCGCCGGTTTCGCGGAGGAGAGCCAGTCGGCGACGCCGCGCATGCCGTCCAGCCAGTGCTCCTCGACGACGGCCGCCGCGTCCTGCGTGTCGCCCGCCGCCAGGGCCGAGAGCACGCGGCGGTGCTGCCGGTCCGCGGGACCGCGTACCGGGGTGCACTCCATGTAGGCGATCTCGTAGCGGGACAGGCTCGTACGCAGGCGCGCGATCGCCTCCTTGAGGTGCTCGTTGCCGCAGAGCCCGGCCAGCGCGCTGTGGAACTCGGTGTCGAGGGCGCGCCGGGCCACGGCGTCGCCGGCCGATTCGAGTGCGTCCAGGGTCGCCGCGAGCCGCTCGTGCTCGGCTTCTTCGAGGGGGCGGGTGACCGAGCGCAGGGCGAGGGCTTCGAGTGCCGCCAGGATGGGGTAGACCTCGCGGACCTCA
This sequence comes from Streptomyces sp. 8L, assembly GCF_020176795.1. Classification (GTDB taxonomy): domain Bacteria; phylum Actinomycetota; class Actinomycetes; order Streptomycetales; family Streptomycetaceae; genus Streptomyces. Next base: position 5,051 of record NZ_JAIUKE010000242.1, on the reverse strand, counting down.
CGCGTACTCAGCGGCCTGACGACGAAGCCCCGTGCCAGGGCGGAGCGGACGACGCCCTCGGCCTCAAGGCGCAGGAGGGCTTCGCGCACCGGGGTGCGGGAGACGTCGAGGGAGCGGCTGAGGGCGGCCTCCGTCACCGACATGCCGGGGGCCAGACGGCCGGTGGAGAGCAGGCTGACGATGCGGGCGTAGACGGCCTCCCTCAGCGGCTGGTTGCGGGCGATGGGGACGGTGGAGCGGCCGTCGCCTTCTGATGTGGTCATCGGCGGTAGGGGCTCTCGTCCCGGTGCCGCGCCTCGAATTCCGTGCGCATGCAGAGGGTGGAGACGTCGGTCATGCGGTCGACGGCGAGGCGGCCGTCGAGGTGGTCGATCTCGTGCTGGAGCAGTTCGCCGAGTTCGCCGTCGGCCCGTACGGTGTGCCGCAGGCCGTCGGGTGACTGGTACTCGACGGTCACCCAGGTGTGGCGGCGGACGCGGCAGAAGATCTCGACGGAGAAGCTGAGACAGGCGTCCCAGGGCTCCCAGGTGGTCTTGGAACGGGCCGTGATGCGGGGGTTGACGAGCGTGCGCGGGGCGTCGAGCCGCAGGTGCACCATGCGGACGCCCGCGCCGATCTGCGGGGCGGCGATGCCGCGCCCGTAGCCGGTGCGCGCGACCCAGTCCGCGAGCGTGTCGTCGAGATCACCGGCCACCGCGCGGTCCTCGCCGGACAGCGGGAGCGTGACGGGCTGAGCGGGTGTGCGCAGGAGCGGGTCGCCGAGCTGGAGAGTCCTTCGTATCGTCACCTGCGCATCGTATACGATACGCAGAGTCCGACTGAAGGTCGCAGCACGGCGGTCCGCCCCCGCGGTCCTCAGGAAGCCCGCGGTCCTCAGGAAGTGGGTACTCCCGGCGCGCCCGTCCCGGCCTTCGGGGCCGCGATCTCCGCCGCGGGCTCCATGGACGAGGTCACCTCGGCGTCCGCCACGCGCCTCCTGCCGGTGTGGTTGAAGAGGAGGTTGAGCACCGCGGCCGTGACGCACCCCGTGGAGATGCCCGAGTCCAGGACGATCTTCGCCTGGGCGGGGAAGGCGTGGTAGAAGTCCGGTGCGGCGATGGGAATCAGGCCGACGGCCAGCGAGACGGCGACGATCAGGACGTTGTTGTCCTTGTCCAGGCCCGCCCGTACGAGGGTCTGGACCCCACTGGCCGCGACCGATCCGAACAGCACGATCCCCGCGCCGCCGAGAACCGGGCGCGGTACGACGGCGATCAGCGACGCGGCCACCGGGCACAGCCCCATCAGCACGAGGAAGCCGCCGCCGGCGGCCACCACGAACCGGCTGCGTATGCGCGTCATCGCGACCAGGCCGATGTTCTGCGCGAACGCGCTGCACATGAAGCCGTTGAACAGCGGGCTCAGCGCCGATCCCAGGGTGTCGGCGCGCAGCCCCGCCGCGATGGTGCGCTCGTCCGCCGGACGGCCCACGATCTCCCCGAGCGCGAGCATGTCGGCGGTCGACTCCGTCATGGAGACGACCATGACGACGCACATGGAGACGATCGCGGCACCCGCGAACTGCGGGGCTCCGAAGTGGAACGGCGCCGGGAACCCGACGAGGTCAGCGTGCTCGACGGGGCCGAAGTCCACCGCCCCGAACGGCAGGGCGACGAGCGTGCCCGCGACCATTCCGAGCAGCACCGAGATCTGTTTGACGAACCCGGTGGCAAGGCGGCGCAGGAGCAGCACGATGACGAGGGTCGCGCCCGCCAGCGCGAGGTTCTTCAGGGAGCCGTAGTCCTTGGCGGTCGCGTCGGGCCCCTGCATCCAGTCGAAGGCGACGGGCATGAGGGAGACACCGATGAGGGTGATCACCGTTCCGGTGACGACCGGCGGGAAGAAGCGGACCATGCGGGAGAAGAAGGGGGCCGCCACGAACCCGAGCAGCCCCGCGACGATCACCGCTCCGAAGATCACCGGCAGGGCGTCGTGCTTGTCCTTGGCCGACTGGGCGACCGCCAGCATCGGCGCGACCCCCGCGAAGGTGACGCCGTTGACGAACGGGAGGCGGGACCCGATCTTCCCGATTCCGAGTGTCTGGAGGAAGGTCGCGAGGCCTGCGGTGAACAGGCAGGCGCCGGTCAGGAATGTCAGGTCCGTGGCGGACAGGCCGACGGCGGCGCCCACGATCAGCGGCGGCGCGACCACTCCCGCGTACATGGCGGCGACGTGCTGCAACCCGGTCGCCGCCATCCGCAGGGCCGGCAGTCTCTCGTCGACGGGATGCGGAGCAGGCGGCTCCACGACGGCGCCCGCCTCCCCCGACGCTCCGTCATCCGTGGTGCCCTGCCTGGTGAACCTGGGCTTCATCGCCACTGCGGCTCCTCCGTCCGTCTTGCGGCGGCGGCCTCTGGCCGCGCGCTTCGCTCCTGGGAGGTGATACGAAAACAGTCCGACGAGGGGAGACGGAGAGCGCCACGCGCGGGGGCCTCGCGGTCCCCCCGAGAGCACCTTTCCCTCGTGTCTCATATTCCGCATCTCGGAATAATCGTTCTGTCATGCGGAATGAATGTACGATGCCCCCTCCGGGCCGTCAAGAGATCACGCAGCCCCTCACACGGCCTTACGGACCGGATTCCCCGCTGATCCGTACCCATCGGCTCGCACCCCGCGCAAGCGATCCGTATGCCATCGGCTCGCGCTCCCGCGCAGGCGATCCGTGGACGACCGGAGCCGTCGGCGCATCGGGACCGGGCCGCGCCCTGGGTCCGGGTCAACTCCTCGGGGAGGCCGCCGAACACTCTTGCCCCGCCGGGGATGACGTGCCCGTCCCCCGCAAGGGTCGTTGTGCCCGGTGTGAAGATGACGGAACTCAACCAGTATGTGGTACGCCCCGGGCAGGTGCGGGAGTGGACGCTTCACCCGCCGGCGATCTCGGCCGCACAGCAGGCGGGACGCGATGCCGTACCTCCCTCGTACAACCAGGAGTCCCACGTCCTCACCATGGCGCGGCTCCAGGAGCGCGGGGTGCGCACGGCCGACTGGGGCGGCGTGGCCTTCGAGATGCCGGGCCGGCTCCACCTGGACGCGTTCGGCGCAGCGCTGGTGAACTGGATCGGCCGGCACGAGACCCTGCGCAGTGGATTCCGCAGTGTGGGCGGCGAGTTGCACCGCTTCACCGTGCCGCAGGAGGTCGTCGGCATGGACAGCACGGTGCTCGGCGACTTCCGGGACTCCGGCGTGCTCAACCGGTTCCTGCGCGACCGGCTCGACGCGTCGACCCACACACTGCGCTGGCCGAGCTACGTGGTGGAGACGGTCCAACGGGCGGACTCCGTCACGGTCCTGCTCGCCTTCGACCACACGCAGACGGACGGCTACACGCTGTTCGCCATGGTCCACGAGATCCAGGAGTTCTACGCGGCGGCCCTGGAGGGGCGGGTGCCCTCGCTGCCCGACACCGGCAGCCACGTGAGCTACAGCGACGAGCAGCGCCGAGAGGCGTCCCTCGTGGGCCGCGACCACCCCGCGGTCCTGCGCTGGGAGCGCTTCATCGCGGACAGCGGCGGCCGGCCACCGGGCTTCCCGCTGCCGCTGGGCACCTCGGGCGAGGAACTGGTCCCGCAGAAGTCCGTGTTCGAGTGGCTGCTCGACTCCGCGGAGACGGACGCCCTCTCGGCCGCCTGCCGGGCCGAACGCGCCGCCCTGCCTGCCGGTGTGCTGGCGGCCAACGCCCTGGCGGCACGCCAGTTGGGCGCGCCGGCTCCGTACCGTACGGTCATGCCGTTCCACACCCGGTCGCGTTCCGAGTGGTCGGCCTCGGTCGGCTGGTACGTGGAAGGCGGCCCCGTGGAGATCGACCTGAGCGCCGGGTGCGACTTCCGCTCGGCCGTGCGCCGCGCCCAGATCGCGGCCCGCGAGGCCAGGCAGGTGGCGCGCGTGCCGTTCTTCCGGGTCTGCGAACTGCTCGGGGTGGACTTCAAGAAGACGACCCCCGACCCGTTCTCGCTCCTGTCCTACATGGACGTACGGGACTCCCCCGGCGCCGGGGACTGGGAGAAGTGGAACGCGCGGGCCCTGCTGCGGCTCTCCGACAGCGGCAAGGCCTGCTTGTGGGTGGTGTGTACGCGGGAGGGCCTCTACTTGTTCGGCCGCTATCCCGACACCGAAGCAGCCGGCGTCAATGTCACCCGCTTCGTGCGGTGTGTACGGGACATCCTGCGCGCCGCCGCCCGGCAGGACGGCGTCACCGGCGCGCCGCGGCTACAGGTCGCCTCCTTCGCCTGACGCCCGCTCTCACGGGGACGCCGAGAGGACCGACGCGAGGAAGCCTCGCGCCGGGGGGCCCGCCCCCGCGCGGGATGCCGAGGGGCGGGCGCGCCGGCCCTTCCTGAAGGGCCTGGTCAGAGGCCGCGCGTCAGAACTTCCCGCCACGGGCTGAACGGAGGGCGTGGCCGCTCCGTATCTTCGGGTGGTCCGGGTGATCCGACAGGCCTGGGCGGTCCGCGGGTGATCCGGGTGATCCCGGTGATCCGGTGGACGGGGCCGGGCATCCGCCCGCGGTCCGCGGAACGGACCCGCCGGAAGACGCGGTCCGCCGGGAGACCGCGGTCCGCGGAAGGCCCGCGGCACCGCGGGGGAACGACCGCACCACCACACCGCAACGAGGAGAGCAAGCCATGACGAGTACGCAGGGAGCCGCGCGGATCGTGACGCGCAGGACCGTGGTCGCCACCGCGGGAGCGGCAGGGCTGGGGGTCGCGCTCGCCGCCTGCGGCGGCGGCTCCGACAGTGCCGCGGGCTCCGACACCGCCGGGAGTTCGACGAAGGCACCGGCCGGGGGCGCCGAGGGCGGTGTCCTCGCGAAGACGTCGGACATTCCGGAAGGCGGCGGCAAGATCTTCACCGACCAGAAGGTGGTGGTGACGCAGCCGAAGGCGAACGAGTTCAAGGCGTTCTCGGCGGTCTGCACCCACCAGGGCTGCACCGTCGCGTCGATCAGCGACGGCACCATCAAGTGCCCCTGCCACGGCAGCACGTACAGCATCGTCGACGGCAGCGTGAAGGGC
>NZ_JAIUKE010000241.1 GCF_020176795.1 Streptomyces sp. 8L | reverse complement strand
CCCGCCCCCCGCCCCGGCCCCCCCCCCCCCCCCGGGCGCCGGCGGGGGCGGGGGCGGCCCCCCCCCGCCGCCGCGGCCGCCGGAGCAGATCAAGGTGTCGGGCGGCTCGATCAGCCTCGCCTGACGCGCCCGCGTCCCCTGCCGGTGAGCTCGGGCCCGTCACTTCCCCCGTCCCGTGGGGGATACGGGGCCGGGCCGCGCGGGAGGGGACGGGGCCCGCGCCGCGTCCGGTCGGGGGCCGGCTCACCCGTAGCTGCGCGCCGGCACCGGCCTGACCGCCGCCGCCACCGCGTCGGCGAGCGGTGCGATGTCTCCCGCGGTCAGGGACGACACCGTGATCCGCAGACCCTGCGCCGCCGCGATACGGAAGCGGGGGGCGGGCGCGACCGCGAACCCGGCGCGCAGCAGCCGCGCCACGGCACCCGCCTCGTCGGCCGCCGGCACCCATACGTTCATCCCACTGCGGCCGTGCGCCGGAACGCCGCGCTCCGCCAATGCCCGTACGAGGGCGTCGCGGCGTGTCCCGTACGCCGCCGCGACGGCGGGGACGTCCACCGCCCCGCTCTCCCACAGCTCCACGACCGTGCGCTGGAGCAGATTGCTGATCCAGCCGGGCCCGAGGCCCTGGCGCCCCCTGACACGGTCGACGGTCAGGGTGTCTCCCGTGAAGACCGCGAGTCGCAGATCGGGCCCGTACGCCTTGGCGACGGAACGGATCAACGCCCAGTGGTCGGTGGTACCGGCGAGCGGGTGCAGCGGTACGTCGACGATCGCGCAGCCGTGGTCGTCCTCGATGAGCAGCACGTCCCGGTGGGCGGCGAGCAGGGCGCGCAACTCGGCGGCGCGGGCCGCGCTCACGGCGGCGCCGGTCGGGTTCTGCGCACGGTCGGTGACGACGACGGCGCGGGCGCCGGACTCCAGCGCCCGCGCCAGATCCGCCGCGAGCGGCCCGTCGTCGTCCACGCCGACGGGCAGCGGCCGCAGGCCGAGCGCGGACACCAGATCGAGGAGGCTGCCCCATCCCGGGTCCTCCACCGCGACCGCGTCGCCGGTCCTGAGGTGCGCGGCGAGCACGCGTTCCGCCACGTCGAGGGAGCCGGACGCGACGCCGACAGGCCCCTCGGGGACGCCGTCCGCGTCGAAGCCCGCCCGGGCCAGGCGGCCGAGGTCGGAGTCGGGTTCCGAGCGGCGGCCGTAGAGGGCGGGCCGCTCCGCGTGGCGGCGGGCGGCGGCGGCGAGCGCCTCGCCCAGCGGGGGAAGCAGGGCGGTGTCGGGGTTGCCGTCGGCGAGGTCGCGTACGTCCGCGGGTACCTCGGCGCCCAGCGAGCCGCGCGGCGTGCTGGCGGGACGGTGCCGCACCCGGCTGCCCCTGCGCCCGCCGGTCTCGATGACTCCGCGCTCCCGCAGGGTCCGGTAGGCGGCCGCCACGGTGTTCGGATTCACACCGATCTCGGTGGCCAACTCCCGCAACGGCGGCAGCACTTGGCCGGGCGACAGGTGGCCGGCGGCGATCCCGCGCTCCACACTGGCCGCGATTTCTGCTGCGCCCCGGCCCTCGATTCGATATTCTCCTAGCACAAAGAACAGTATGCACTAGTGCAATGGAGACCTCACATGCCGGAAGCGGACGCCGTGGCGGTCCCCCGCCCGACCGACCCCCACCCGACCGACTACCGCCCGACGGACCGGACCGTTCCGACCCGTTCCAAGGAGCGGGCGCGCTACGACCGCGAGCTGGTGCACCGCGTGCTGGACGCCTCGTACCTCTGCCACCTCGGATTCGTGCGCGACGGTGCGCCGGTGGTCCTGCCGACGCTCTACGGGCGGGTCGGCGAGAGCCTCTACGTGCACGGTTCGACCGGCTCGCGCCCGCTGCGGCGGTCCGGCGAGCGCACGGACGGCGAAGCGGCGCCCGGCCTGCCGGTCTGCCTGACGGTCACGCAGCTGGACGGCCTGGTGCTGGCGCGCTCCGCGTTCCACCACTCGATCAACTACCACTCGGTGGTCGTGCACGGCGTGGCGCACCAGGTCACGGACGAGGCGGAGCGGCGGATGGCGCTGGACGCCATCGTCGAGCACATCCTGCCCGGGCGCGCCGACGACTCCCGCAGGGCCAACGCCAAGGAGCTCGCCGCGACGGCGGTCGTCCGGCTCGACCTCGACGAGGTGTCGGCGAAGCTGCGCACGGGCGGCCCGATCGACGAACCGGAGGACGCCGGCCTGCCGTACTGGAGCGGGGTCGTACCGGTGAGCAGGACCTACGGCGAGCCCGTGCCCGCGGACGACCTGGATTCCGCGATCGGCCTCCCCGGCTATCTGCCGGGGGCGGGCTCCTGATGCTGATCCACCCCTGGGACGCGCCGCGGGAGGACCGGATCTGGCGCGAGTGGCTGGCGGAACACGACTTCGGGCAGCTGGCGGTGAACGGCCCGTCCGGCGCACCGCCGTTCGTACAGCCACTGCACTTCGCGTACGACCCGGACGCCGGGGCGCACGGCGAGGTGGTCACCCACCTCGCCCGCCCGAACCCGCTCTGGGCAGCCGTCGAGGCCTGTCCTGCCGTGCTGTTGAGCGTGGTGGACGACTACGCGTTCATCCCGGGTCCGTGGCAGGCCACTGACGACATACCGGCGGAGCACGGGACACCGACGAGCTTCTACAGCGCGGTCCAACTGGCGTGCCGGGCCCACGTGGTGGACGAGGCGGAGGAGAAGGCCGCCCTGCTCAACCGGCAGGTGGCCCACTTCCAGGAGGAGGGCGTCACCGTCCCGGCCGCGCCGGGCGAGGCGCCGTTCGGCCGCATGCTCCCCGGCATCAGGGTCCTGCGGCTCGAAGTGACCGAGGTCCGGGCGAAGTTCAAATACGGGGCGCACAAACCCGAGAGCACCAAGGTCCGGACGGCGGCAGGTCTGCGTACCAGGGCCACCCCGCGGGATCTGGCGGCCCTGGCCCACCATTCCCGCCACCGCGCGGGAGACTGAACGCACGGGGCGGGCTCGTGGCCGCGGGAGGCGCCGGGCTACGGCGGCCACCGGCGGCCCCGCAGTCGGCGGCGCGGGAGCGATACGTCACTCCCGCGCCGCCGGGCCCCGCGCCCCCGTACCCCGCAGCGCCCCGGCCGCTACCCGGCGGACACCCGCCGACGGCGCCGGCGCGACGCCCGCGCCTCGGAGCCCGCAAGTCCGACCACCGACGCGAGCAGCAGCAGGGTGCCCGCCACCGTCGCGGCGGTGAGCCGTTCCCCGAGCACCGATACGGCGATCAGCGCCGCACTGACCGGTTCGAGCAGCATGATCACCGAGACTGTCGCGGCCCGCACGACCCCGGCTCCGGCGAAGTACAGGGCGTAGGCGAGCGCGGTCGGCACGGCGGCCACGTACACCAGGAGCCACACCACCTCCGACGGGTGCGCCGTGTGCGGCAGGAGCCCCCCGCCGGTCATGAGGGCGACGGGCAGCAGGGCCACCACCCCGATCCCGCAGGCCCACGCCGTCGTGGCGAGCGCGTCCGAGCGGCGCCCGTCCCTGCCGAGCCAGCGCGTGAGCAGCGTCATCGCCGCGTACCCGGCGGCCGACAGCACGGCGAGCGCCACCCCCGCCGGGCGTACGGCCGCGGAACCCGAGCCGCCCCCGCCGAGCGTCATGACCCCGAGCCCGGCGAGCGCGCCCAGCACCGCGGACACCCCGCTCGCGCCCAGTCGTTCGGCCATCAGCACGCGCGCGCCGAGGGCGATGAACACCGGGCCCGCGCCAAGAGTGACGACGGTGCCGACGGCGAGCCCCGTCGAGTGGACGGAGGCGAAATAGGCCGTCTGGAAGACCGTGAAGGCGATTCCGGACCCGGCGACGCGCAGCACCCTGCGCCGCCACGGCTCGACGGCACGGCCGGCGCGGTCGCGGCCCGTACCGTCGCGCCCGCCTCCCCGGCCACCGCGCCCCCGCAGAGCGAGCGCTCCGAGGAGCAGCACCAGCCCGCCCGCGCAGCGCCAGAACGACAGGGCGAAGGGACCGAGATCGCTGACGCGGTAGACGAGGGTGCCCGCAGCGCCCGCCGTACCCCAGGCGAGGCCCGCGAGAGCGAGGTAGAACAGCCCCCGCCCGACGGACAGTCCGGGCCTTCCGGACTCATCGCCGGGCCCGTCGGACCCGCCGTCGGGTCCGGGAACGCCGGGAGCCAGGGGCCCAACAGGCTCGACCGGCCCAACAGGTGCGACGGGTGCGACCTGTGGGACGGGCGCGACAGGCGCGGCGAGCGGATCGGAGGCGACGGCGGGGACAGCGGATGAAGCGGATGAAGGGGATGACGCAGATGACGGGGCCGACGGGGATGGCTCGGACGATGGGGATGACGAACTCGACACGCGGGCACTCCATGGACGAAAAGCGCTGACTGGTCGCTTGCTTCGGCACGCGGGCAGCGACAAGCCGCCCGGGGACTGCCCGGGCCGGGTCTTCGTCGGTGGCTTCCGCCCGCGTCAGACGACGGGCGGCGGCAGCACGGTGGAATGCATGATCCGCAGCCTACGTTTCGGGCCCGCCACCCGACAACCGCCCGTCCGCCGGGGCCCCCCCCCCCGCGGCGCCCCCCCCGCCCCCCCCGCCCCCCGCCGCCCCGACGTCACCCGGCACCCCGCCCGTCGCGACGACCAGGTCCGCGGGCTTGGCCGGCGTACTGCTCTGGGCGACGAACGCACCCACGAGCACCACGAAGCCGCCCGCGACCTGGGGTGCCGACAGGTGTTCGCCGAGCAGCACCCAGGCCAGTACGGTCGCCACCACCGCTTCCAGACAGGCGACGACCACGGCCACCTGCGGCGAGAGCCGGCGCACCGAGACAACGCCCGTCATATAGGCGACGACCGTGGCGATCAGGACGATCCAGCACAGCAGCAGGACCGCCGCGACCGGTGTGCCGTCCATGCGGGTGCTGCCGCCCAGCACCTGCCAGTGCATCCCCCAGGGCCGCGCCACCACCGTCAGCACGAGCGCGCCGACCAGCAGCCCGTGCGCGATCACCCCCAGAGGGTCGGCCGCCTCGGAGTCCCGGCTGCCGTGATCGGACAGGACGAAGTACGCGACCTGGCAGCACGCGGCACCGAGGGCGAGCAGCAGTCCGACGGGGTCGAAGCTCAGCCCCGACCACACCTCCACGACGCAGGCGAGGCCCGCCACGGCGAGCACGACGCCGATGGCCGCGGACCGGGTCACCGGCCGGCGCTGGACGAAGCGCACCCAGAGCAGGACGAGCGCGGGCGCGAGATACTCGATGAGCAGCGCCACCCCTACGGGGATACGGGAGATCGCCGCGAAGTAGCAGGCCTGGACACCGGCCACGGCGAACAGCCCGTATCCGGCGAGCAGCGCGGGCCGTTGCCGCAGGAGCGCGCGGTGGCGCACGGCCACGGGGAGCATCACCAGCGCGGCGCCCGCCACCCGGAGCCAGACCACGTGCAGCGGGTCGAGGCCCGCTTCGATCAGCGGTTTGGCGGCGACACCTGAGCCGCCGAAGGACACGGCGGAGACCAGTGCGAGGCCGAGACCGGCGCCCCGGCCGCGGGGATGACTGCCCTGAGTGACACGCATGACGCCATCATGACAGTCGCCGTCAGGAGCGTCTGCACCATGGCCCCTGTCACATCCCCGCGCGAAGGGACAGGGGTACGGGGGTGACGCGCTACGCCGTCGTCACCGGCCCTCGATGCGCCGCGTCAGCTCCGCCGCGTCGACGCCCGCACGCGACAGGACTTCCAGCGCCCGGCACTCGGGGTCGGCCGCGAGCGCCGCCAGCAGGTCCACGCCCGCGGCGAGTCCGGCGCCGCGGCGCCCGGCGCGGGCGAGCGCGCGGTCCATGGCCAGCGCGGCGGGCGGCGACCATCCGTTGGGCGCACCGGGCGTCAGGACAGGCAGCGCCCCCGAGTCCTCGACCGTGCCCTGCCAGCGCAGCCCGTAGCCGATGCTGCGCTGGACCAGGTAGCCGAGCACCCGCGCGGCCTGCCCGCTGTCCGCGAACACGGAGCGCACTTCGGGGTCCGACTCGATCAGCGAGTGCAGCAGGTGCGCGGTGTCGATCTGGCCGTCCCCGTCCCGGTGGGCACGCCGACGCGCGCCGGACACCACCGAGGCGAGTTCCACGGTGATGCGCGCGTCGAGGTCGGCGCCGACGGCTGCGGGAGTTCCAGTCATCCGCGGGGTGGGGAGTTGCACGTTTCCACCACATCACATTCACGGTCCGAGGACATCGCCGCCGGGAAGCATCCCTGCGTCCGTCACTGGTTGGGGTCCGCGGGACGGCTCGTCATCCTTACGAATGAGATTGCCGAGCACGACCCGGAGACCTCCACGAGGAACGGTGCGCCGCCTTGTGACACGGCCCACGGCTCACCACGCCCACGCCCCACGGCTCACCTCGCTCACCGCGCCCACGGCGGGCAGACGGGCAGACGGGCAGACGGGCAGACGGGCAGACGGGCGGCTCTACGCGATCACGCGCGCCAGCGAGAACCCGTCGTACCCCTTCATCCCCACCGTCTGCACCGCGGTGGCGGAGAGCCTCGGGTTGCGCCCCATCAGCTCCAGGAAGTCCCTGATGCCCCGCACGGCCGGATGAGCGGAGTCGCCGTCGGCCACCGCTCCCCCTCGTACGACGTTGTCACCGATGATCACACTGCCCGGCCGGGTCAGCCTGAGCGCCCACTCGAGGTAGTGCGGGTTGTTGGGCTTGTCCGCGTCGATGAAGACCAGGTCGAAGGGGTCCACGCCCTCCTCCACAAGCGCGGCCAGTGTGTCGAGCGCGGCCCCGACACGCACTTCCGTCCGGCCCGCGAGGCCGGCGTGCGCGAGGTTGCGGCGCGCCACGTCCGCGTGCACCGGGTCCGCCTCCAGCGATACGAGGTGCCCGCCGTCGGGCAGCGCGCGCCCCAGCCAGATGGTGCTGTAGCCGCCGAGCGTGCCGATCTCCAGGATGCGGCGCGCGCCGTGGATCTGGGCGATGAGGTGGAGCAGCTTGCCCTGGTTGGGAGCCACGTTGATGGGAGGCAGCCCCGCCTCCCTGCTCACGCGCAGCGCCGATTCCAGGGCCTCGTCCTCCGGCACGAGCTGGGCGCTGAAGTAGTCGTCCACAGCGGTCCATCGAGCCTCTGTCATGCGGTCTCCTCCATTGTTCCGCCGTCGCGGTACCCGCCACGGCCCGGTGCGCGTCGTCCGCGGCCAGAAGCGTAGGCAGCGGCGCGGACGCAACGGTAGGGCCCCGCGGCGCGTCGCCGCGAAGCCCTGCCGCCCCCCGCTGTCCTCCCC
>NZ_JAIUKE010000240.1:8237-11766 GCF_020176795.1 Streptomyces sp. 8L | reverse complement strand
TGCCCGCCGCGTTCTGCAACGCCGTGTTCAGCGCGGTCGCCGCCGTATCGAGGTCCGTCTGCCCCTTGGCGAACACACCGGCGGCGGAGTTGAGATCGTCGGGGTAGAGATCGATCCCCCCGGTGCCGCCCTTGCCCTTCGGGCCCGTCACCGGGGCGCTCCCCGGCCGTGTCCGGTCACCCGCCGCGGGATGCCCCGGTCTGCTCCGGCTCCCTGTACCACTGTTGTCCCCCGTCGTACCACTGTTGTCCCCCGTCGTCGACGGGCACCAGCGTCACATCAACCCCGGCCGGCGGCAAGGGCCCAGGTCCGGGGGCCCGGTCGGCCCGGGTGCGAGTGGCGCGGTCGTCCGGCCGCCGTCCGGTTGCCGTCCTGGACAATGGCCGGGTGGACGAGTTCGAGCAGGCGTACCGGATGACCCTCGGCGCGGACGCCGGTGAGGCGGAGACGGACATGGCCGCCTCGGTGCTGGCCGCGCTCGGCGAGGGCTGGGCGGACGCCGCCGCGGCGACCGCGGCCCGGGTGGTCCGGGAGTGCGAGAGCCGTGGCTGGACCCACGCCGACCTGGTACGGGTGGCGGGCCGTGAACTGACCGCCCCGCATCAGCGTCTGGCGACGTCGCTGGCCGAAGGCGCCGGCGTCGACGCGTTCGCCCGTACGGAACGCTTGGACCGCTTCTCAGCGGCGACCACCCTGGTGGAACTGCTGCGCCAGTACGGCCGGCTGCCCCGCCTCCCCACCGCCGTACCGCCCGCCGCGGCGCCCGCGGGGGAGAGCGGCAAGGTGCTCGGGCGGATCAGGGGGCTGCTGGCGAAGGCGGAGTCCACCGATTTCCCCGACGAGGCCGAGGCACTGTCGGCCAAGGCCCAGCAGCTCATGGCCCGGCACCGCGTCGACGAGGCGCTGCTGCGGGGGGAGGCCGCGGGCGGCGGCCCCGGCTTCCGGCGGATCGGCGTGGACCGCCCCTACGAGGGCCCCAAGGCGCTGCTGCTCGACGCGGTGGCCGCCGCCAACGGCTGCGAGGCGGTGTGGTCGGCGGACTTCGGTTTCTCCACGGTCGTCGGCCACGAGAGCGACCTCGAAGCCGTCGAACTCCTCTACACCTCGCTCCTCGTGCAGGCCGACCGCGCACTCGCCGACGGCCCCTCCCGGCGCCGGGACTACCGGGTGTCGTTCCTGATCGCCTACGCGGCCCGGGTCCGGGAGCGGCTGACGACCGCCGCCGAGGACGAGGTGGCCGCCCGGCGGGACAGCCCCGGGCTGCTGCCGGCCCTGGCCGCCCAGGACCTGGCGGTCACCACGGCCACGCGGCGCCTCTTCCCGGCCACCACGACGTCCCGGCTCAAGGGCCGCGACGCGGAGGGCTGGCGGCGCGGCGAGTCGGCCGCGGACGACGCCCGCCTGTAGTACGGGCACACTGTGGGGCGGCGCCCGCCTGTGACACCGGCTTCCGCACGACGACGCCCGCCTGTGACACCGGCTTCCGCCGGCAGGGACTCATCCGCCGGGTACGGACCCGGTCCAGATCGGGGTGTCCCAGTCCAGGTGCCGGATCAGCTCGTCCTCCCCGGGCCGGGCGCCGGGCGCGCCCCGGCCGTCGCGCGCGGGCGACGGGCCGCCGCGGGAGATCCGGCCGCTGACCGTGACGTTGTGCTCCACGCGCGGGCGGCGCAGTGCCTCGTAGAGGGCCAGTGCGGTGTCGGTGCCGGGCGCGTCGCGCAGCGCCTTCGCGAGGACGACGGCGTCCTCCAGCGCCATCGAGGCGCCCTGCCCGGTCGCCGGGGAGGCGGCGTGCGCCGCGTCCCCGATGACGAGCGTCCGGCCGGAGCGCCACGGCGTGCCGAGCGGCAGCTCCGAGGCGTTGGTGACCATGACGCGGTCGCCGCTCGCCGCGACGATGTCCGCGGCCGGGGTGGCGTCCGCGCGCAGCAGGGGTACGAGGAGTTCGCGCCACCGGGCGGGCGTGGCCCCCGCGATCTCGGCGGCGGGCAGCGCATCGCCGGCCACGCGCGCGAACCAGGACGTCTCCCCGGCGGGCGAGACCGCGTAGCCGAAGGCGGCGCCGCTGCCGCGCACCATCGTGATGCCCCCGGGGTCGTCTCCTGCCGGTGCCGCGCCGTCGGCGTACCCGTAGAACACCTGCTGTCCCGCGTGGCGGGGCAGCACGTCCGGGGCGATGCGCTGCCGCACGGTGGAGCGCAGTCCGTCGGCGCCGACGAGCAGGTCACCGGACGCGGTGCTGCCGTCGCTGAAGTGCGCGGTGACACCCGCGGGACCGTCCTCGAAGGACGTGAGCCGGGCGCCGTGCCGGACGCTGATGCCCCGGCGTACCGCCTCGGCCTGGAGCGCGGCGTTGAGGTGGCCGCGGCGCAGGCACCGGAACCGCAGCAGCGGGTCGCCGGCCTCGCCGAGCGGCGCCCGGGCCAATTCGGCGCCGGAGCCGTCCAGTACGCGCATCGTGGTCAGCGGAAAGCCGATCGCGGTGACGGCGTCGGAGGCATCGATCTGCGCGAGGGCGCGCATGCCGTTGCTCGCGAGGGTGAGGAACGCGCCGATGTCCTCGGCCCCGTCGGTGCCCGCCTCGTACACGGCGACGCCGAACCCGGCCTTGCGCAGGGCCAGCGCCACCGCCGCACCCGCGATGCCGCCCCCGATGACGATGACCCGTTCCACGATCACACTCCGTCGTCGGTGAAGGTGTAAGTCGCCCTCCGGTGGGGCTGGTTGAGCAGGGCGAGACGCTGCGGGGGCCACAGGTCGTCCCGTTCGTTCAGGGTGAGGTCGCCGCCCCGGCGCAGCAGCCAGATGTCCTCGGACTGGAATTCGAGGACCGCGTCGCCCGTGACCGTGGCCAGGAGGGCGTCCACCAGGACGACAATGTCGTCCTGCTGGGCCGGGAAACCGGTGGACTTGCCGAGACGGAACGTCACCGAAAGGGTCGGTGTGAACCCGAGGTCGCCGACCACCGGGTTCCAGGGCTCCGGGTGCTCCTCGAACACCTGGACAGAGGTGCCGCGCGTGGTCCGGAGCCCCTGCTCCAGCAGCTCCTCCGGGGTGGCGGACGCGTCGAGGAGACCGGCCGTCCGGGCCGCGCGCAGGAGCCGCTCCGCGACCTGGAGCGCCGGGAGCGACGCCGCCATCTCGAAGTCGTAGGAAATCGCCACTGAGGTTCCTCTGTCCGGGGGGTTCAAGGATAGAAGCTGATGACGCTTCCTTCGCCGTCGATCACGAATACTTCCTTGAGCCCTTCGACCGGCCGGTCCTGCGACTGGGCCCGCGTCATCGCCACGTCGACCGAACTGCCGGAGAGATTCGGAACCATACGGTCGGCCTGCTCCGCGGCCCGGCCCGGCCGGCCCCCGCCCCGTCACGCATGACCCTTGCACCGCTTGCACCCCTTGCCGACGACGCCAAGCGTCACATCAACGCATCCGGGTGGCAAGGGGCTTCGCGGGGCCCCCCCCCCCCGGCGGGGGGGCCCGCGGGGGGGGGCGGGGCCGGGGGGGGGGGGGGGGGGAGCGGGGGGGGG
>NZ_JAIUKE010000240.1:0-8228 GCF_020176795.1 Streptomyces sp. 8L | reverse complement strand
TCCCCCGGCTGCCCCCGTTGCCCCCCCCGCCCCCGCGACACTCCCCGCCCGGGGGGGGCCCGGGGGGGGGGGGCCCCCCCCCCCCCGGGGGGGGGGGCCCGTCGGCGCGGAGCGTGCCGGTGCGGGCGGAGTGTGTCAGCGTACGTGGACCGTCACCGTGACGGTCTTGAGTACGGCGGGCAGCTTGGTCGTGTCGACCTTCAGGATCTCGCCGCTGTCGCTGCGGCCCGTCGCGGGCAGCACCTTCTGGTGGACCGTCCACGTCCCGTCGGGGTCGACGGCGATGGTGTCGATGCCGAAGTCGTCGTCGTTGGACAGGTACAGCGTCCTGCCGGCGTCCGCGGTGGCGACGCCCTCGATCTTGTCGTGCGCGAAGAACGCGCCGCTCGGGTCGAGTTGGCTGACCAGCGACCCGACATTGAGATACGGCTGCTTCTGGGCGACGTTGACGCCGGCGCCGGTCAGGGCGGCGAGCGCGGCGTTGGTGCCGTCGTCGCCGACGAAGGCCTCGGGCGACTTGCCGCCGATCTTCAGGCCGCTGACGTCGGTGGCGCCGTTGGTGTCGACCTCGTAGAGGGTCTTGTCGGCGAACGGCTCGAAGCCGCCGTCCCGTTCGTCGACGAGGAACTTCGTGCCGGACAGCGCGGTGATCTCGCTGTTGGCGTCGCCCGTGGTCTTCGGGTCGTCCAGCAGGTAGAGGTACTGCTTGGTCCGGTACGTGTGCAGGTCGATCGTGACGATGCGGGTGGGCGACACGTCGCCGGCCTTGGTGCCGCCGAGGTCCGGCTGCTGCAACGCGGACTGCATGACACCGACCAGGGTCCGCCCGTCCGGTGTGATCGTGAGGCCTTCCATGCCCTTGTTCTTGGCGCGGTCGGCGAGTTCGGCCGGCAGATACCCGATGATCTTGTGGTGGGCGTTGTCCGGACTGTTCCTGTACGGGGTCAGGCGGCCCAGCTCGTAGCCGTTCGCGTCGAAGTGCGTGACGTACGGCCCGTATTCGTCCGAGACCCAGAACGTACCGTCGGGCAGCGCCACCAGGCCCTCGGAGTCGTAGCCGTCCGGGTCCTTGGCGACCGGCGTCGGGGTGCCGCCGTGGGCGTTCGTCGCGGCGACGTCGTCGATCACCTCGTTCGTGTCGTGCGGCGGACGTCCGCTGTACCGGGTGCCGCCGAGGCTCTTCGGGCCCTTCAGGGTGACCTTCCCGACCAGCTCGGCCTTGCCGCCGACGAGCTTGAACTCGCCTATCTCGGGGGTGAAGCCGGTGACCATCTCGGACTTGTTGCCGTCGGGGGCGTCGGCGTTCGGGCCGCGGTCGGTGAGGCCGAAGAAGTATCCCGGTCTGCCGGGCACCGGGGCGAGCGAGGAGCCGAACCCCTCGCCCGAGATCTGGGTGGTCGTGCCGCCGGGGCCCGCGACCTTCGCGAGCGGCGGCAGGGGGGACCCGTCCGGCCGGCTGTCCCGGTAGAGCCGCACCGCGTCGGTCGTCGTGTACGTGAAGGTGTCGGTGCCCTTGAATCCGGCCTTCGGCGTGTACGTGAAGGAGCCGTCCGCGTGGACCGTCGCCGTGCCGTCGGACGGCTCGGTGCTGCGCACGACGGCGGTCGCGCCGGTGTCGTTGCGCAGGACGTCGCCGGTCACACTGCCGTGGCCGGAGAAGGAGTCGGGAGCCGCGCGGAAGTCGTGCGACGGAGCGGAGAGCCAGCCGTGGGCCTGGGCCGCGGCGGTGCCACCGCCCACGACGGCGACGGAGGCGGCGATCGCGAGGGCGATCCGGGTGCGTCTGCGGGAGAGAGGGCGTGAGGTCATGTTCCCGAACCTGTAGGTCAGTGATGAACGCGGGGCCGACCTCCGGTGAATCCTCGGCTCGAAAACAACCGGCGGAACCCGCCGCAACAACCGGCGGAACCCGCCGCCCGCCGCGGGGGGCCCGTCCGGAGGCCCTGCTCTGCCCGCCTGGCCCCGACTCGAAAGCAACAGCACAGAAAATTCACAGGTTTACGACTATCTCGGCGCACACGGAGCAAGGATGTGAGTGCGCGGGTGCGGGCGGACGGGGAGCCGGACCGAAGGGGGCGCGCCATTGGTCGTCCATGACGGCCGCGTCGTCGCCCCTGGGGTCCGTGCGTCGTCCACCGTCTCCGCGTGACGTTTCTCGGAACGTCGGAACGTACTCGAAGTTGTCGGAAAGCCGTAGGAAAGGCCACTCGTGAGACCGACCCGCACCGCCCTGACCATCGCCGCCGCCGCCCTGGCGCCCGCACTCCTGCTCGCGACCCCCGCTTTCGCCGCGGGCGGGACCGGGGCACCGTCCGCGCGTGTGGTCGCCATATCGCACACCGACGGTCCGACCACGCCGGTGGACGAGATGTCCGACGACGACGTCCGGGTCGCGATCATGCGCATCATCGCCGACCCGGACACCGGCAGGGGTGTCTACGCCGCGGCACAGGCGGCCATGGACGGAACCATCGAGGACCAGCGCGCCTTCCTGGAAACGGGCCTCGCCCGGGCCCAGTTCGACGACGACCGCGTCGCCGTCGCCACGATCCTTTACCACGCCCAGCAGAACAACGACAGGGCGGTCATCAGGGAGGCGAACAAGGCCCTGGACGCCAACACCCCCGAAGCCGTACGCGCCTTCCTCGACACCGGCTACCGCCTCGCCCAGGCCGAGGACGACAGCGTCGCGATCTTCCGCATCCTCGCCGATCCGACCACCAGCGACGCGGTGCGCGCGGCGGCGGAGAAGGCTCTCGACGACGGTTCGCCGGAAGCGCTGCGGTACTTCCTGGAGCACGGCCGGTACGAGGCCGACGCCTCCTAGGGAGCGTCCGCCTGCCACGGGGCGGCGCGCACGGCGCGGGGAGGCCCCCCCCCGCGGCGCGCCGCCGGACGCCCGGGAGGCGCCGCGTCCACAGGGCAGAACGGAGCTCCCGGGCCGCAGACCCGTACCGCGTACCGCCCGGACTGACACCAACGGGGCCCGGCAGGCGTGCCGCTGCCCGCCGAAGAGGCCGGGGCCCGCCCGCGGCGCGGCGTGGACGGCGGCGGCCTGGGCCGCCCGACCGCTCCTGGCGCGCCACCCCGAGGGGCCACCGTCCTCCGCACCGCGAGGAGGGGTGGCTCTACCCGGACACACTCATGCCGAGGCACACTCCTCCCGGCCGCACTCCTGCCCGGCGGCGCCCCGTCAGCTGTTCGGGGATTCCAGCAGGCCGGCGATCGCGGTCGCGGCGTGCCAGTGCTCGAACGCCTCGTGGCTCCAGCCGCGTTCCTGAGTCAGGCGCCGGTAGTTCGTCGGCTGGATCTGGAGCCAGAGGATGTCGGCGGCGACCTCGGTTGACATGTCGCGCCGCAGCGAGCCCGTGGCGGCCAGCGCCGCCGCGACGGCGCCGGCGCACTCCAGCAGTTCTTGCTGGCTCGACTCCTGTAGCCGCGCGATGTCCGGGTCGCTCGTCGCGGCCTGCTCCAGCGCGAGCTGGAGTGGTCCGAGCCGCCGCGATATGGCGGCGGTGAAGGCCGCGAACTCGGTGAGCAGCCGGTGTGCGTCGGGGATTGCCAGGAGCCGCTCGAAGTCTTCGTCGTTGGCGGTGAGACGGCCGCCCGTGGCCGCGTGCGTGCGCGCGAGCGCGAACAGGTGGGCCTTGCCGCCGACTCCGAAGACGGTCGCGCGGGAGACCCCGGCGCGGGCCGCGATCAGTTCGATCGTCGCTCCCGCGTAGGCCTTCTCGGCGAACACCTCGGCGGCGGCGGCGACCACGGTCGCGCGTGTGCGGTGCGCGGCCTCCTCGCGCACTGCCGAACGGTACGCGCGCTGAGTCCCCTTGACGACTGCCATGACTTCAATATACTCACGATCTATTCAATCAACTCATGGTCTAGTCAATTTTAGGGACAGAGGCGGGCTTTGTCGACAGTGAAGTTTCTCAAGGAGTGGCGTGTCCTCGGCTTCGGCAAGCACCCGGAGATCGGCGCGGTCGTCCAAGCGCGCCTGTGCGAGGCGGGCTTGGCGGCCGACATCATGGTCCTTCCCGACAGCGAGGCGGGCGACGGCCACCTGGCCGAGGTGCTGGACCGAGCCGAGTACGACGGCGTCGTGATCGGCAGCTTCATCAGCGGCCAGGACCCGAATCTTCCGCCGACGGACCGGACGACCTCCTGGTTCAACCGGGTCCTCAACGTCATCCACACGCACGCGCCGTCCGCCCGGATCATCCTGGTCCGCAACCCGGACGACGCGCTCGCCGCAATATCCCGCGTGCTCGGCTGAACAGCGCGCCGCCGCCCACCGGCCGGCGGGCGGCGGTCAAGGACGGTGCGCGGTCGGCGGGAAGGCCGGCGGCCGGCCGACACGCGGAGGAGAGGGACGTTGCTGCACGACACCACGATAGTGATGACCGGCGCCACGGGAATGGTGGGGCGGCCGATCGCGACGGAGCTGGCGCGTACGAACGACGTGTGGGCGGTCGGCCGGTTCGGTGACCCGGAGGTCCGCGCGGTCCTGGAGGACGCCGGAGTGCACACCCTGCGGGCCGACTTGACGGACGCGGACCTGCCCACGCTGCCCGACGCCGACTTCGTACTCAACTTCGCGGTGTCGCGGACCAACGACTGGGACGTCGACCTCGACGCGAACGCCGACGGCCTCGCGGCGCTGATGTACGCGTGCCGTGGCGCCAGGGCCGTCCTGCACTGCTCGACGACCGCCGTCTACCAGCGACACGGCCATCGCCGGTTCGCCGAGGGCGATCCGCTCGGCGACAACCACCGCGGCGGGGGCGCCATGTTCGAGACGTACAGCATCTCGAAGATCGCCGCGGAGGCCATGGCCCGCTCGTGCGCCCGCAGGCTGAACCTGCCGACCACCATCGCGAGGTTGAACGTTCCCTACGGCGACCACAGCGGATGGCCCGTCTTCCTGCTGGAGTCGATGCTGGCGGACCGGCCGATCTTCGTGCACGAGGACGGCCCGAGCGAGTACCAGCCCATCCACCACGACGACATGATGGCGACGCTCCCCGCGTTGCTGGCCGCCGCCAGGACTCCGGCCACGATCGTCAACTGGGCGGGCGACGAGGTGTCGAGCATCGAGGACTGGTGCGGCTATCTGGGCGAACTCACCGGCCTTGAACCGAAGTTCGTCCCCACCGTACACACACTGAGCAGCGCCACCTGTGACCTCACCCGGATGCACGCACCCGTCGGCCACACCCGGACGAAGTGGCAGGACGGCCTCGCGAGGATGGCCAGGGCCCGCCACCCCGAACTGACGGCCGGGTGATCACGACACGGGGGGAGGGGTGCGTGCGGGGCCCGTGCGAAACGA
Source organism: Streptomyces sp. 8L (assembly GCF_020176795.1). Taxonomy (GTDB): domain Bacteria; phylum Actinomycetota; class Actinomycetes; order Streptomycetales; family Streptomycetaceae; genus Streptomyces. Next base: position 2,899 of record NZ_JAIUKE010000240.1, on the reverse strand, counting down.
GAGCCTCGGGCTCAACCCATGTCCCTACCGCGTTCCGTCACAGGTCATGCAGCGGCTCACCGCGACCAGCTCGCGGTTGCCGTGCGTGGCGTGGAGCGGATGGGACGGCGCGAGACGGCGCCATGCTCCCGGTGAGGGGGCGAGCACCCAGCCGTAGACGGGCGGGCGAACGTCGGCCGGAGAGAAGTGCGAGCAGCCGGGAAAGTGGGCCTTGCCGCCGGAGTGGATGATGATCGCTGTCCCCGGCCACTCGTTCCAATCTCCGCCGGCCACGCCGCCGCGAGGTGTGCGGGGAGCGCAGTCGGCACAGTTGTGCAGTTCGTGGCGTTCGCAGTACCGCATCGCCTTTCCCCCCTCAGATCCTGCACGCAGCCTACGTGTGTGAGGCTCGGCGCCGGGCTCATGGCCTTGCATGTCGGCCGAAATGGCGGGGTATCCACCCCTGGAGCACACGGGTGGGGCACGCCCCGTGTCAGTGTTCGATACCGCGTGTGTGTGGTCACCGCCCCCGGCACGCGTCTCATCCCGCGTCCGCGAGTCCGCGACCTGCCTGGCTCGCCGACCCTCCGGGCGTGCTGTTGAGCACCCTGCGGACGCGCACGCGGACGGCCGGCGTCGGCCGCCTCATGACCGCCCGTGCCGCGAGCCGCCACGTCACGGCTGTAGGCCGTGGACACGCGGCCGGTCCTTCTCGGAGATCCTATCGACAGACGTGCGGGACATTGCGGTCGCTGTCGAGTGCGATGACTTCTTTGAGACCTGGATTCGACCCTTCGCGCGGTTGTGCGTGCGCCTTGTCGAGGGATTCCTGGCTGCCGCCGAGGTTCGGCACGATGCGGTCCGCCTGACCCTTTTCGGTTCGTCCCGAATCCCGCCGGCGATAGTGCGCGGGCCCCCGGAGCTGGGCGGGCAGCAGTCGAAGTCCGTGGCGTTGATCTCGTATTCGGGTTTCCCGCCGAGGGACCGTACGGACTCCGGGGCGTCGTTCTCGCGGATGCTCCCTGACCGCCCCGCCGTACGGCCCCTGGGCCGGGGCGCGGGTGGGAAGCGGGTGCCCGGGCTCGTGGCCGCCGGGCAGAAGGGAACGGTGCCGCGGCGTTGCCCCGGCCGCTTCCGGTGGAATCTTGGCCGAACGGTTCCGGTGGAATCTGGCCGAACGGAAAGATTCCGGCCTCTCTGCCCTGTCGTGAGCGCGTGATGCGGAATCCGGGACTTGCCCGACGGGCTCCCCCTCTACCGTGACCGCATGACCGAAGACCACTCCCTCTCGGTGTCGTCTCTTCGCGCTTTGGTGCCGCACAAGGATTGGGACGAGCTGCTGACCCGATATCAGACGCAGACCTACCTGGTCGGTCGCGCACTGCTCCGGCAGGGCGATAAGGGGACTCACGTACTCGCCATGGTCGACGGACTGGTGAAAGTCGTCCGGACCGACCGCGAAGGGCGGCAGCGGCTGCTCGCCTTCCGCGGGCCCGGTGAGATCCTCGGCGAGATGGCGCTCCAGGGTGTCGGCGTGCGCATGGCCAGCGTGTGGGCGATGAGCACATCCACAGCCGCCCTCATCCCCGGAGAGGATTTCCGCCGCTTCGTGGAAAACCACCGGCTCGCCTATCCGCTCGCCGTCATGGCCTCCCGCCGTCTGCTGGAGCAGACCGAGATCCATGACGGCGCTGTGCACGAGCGGCTCGCCGTGGCACTGCTGCGGCTGGTCGACGCGTCCGGCGGAGCGACCTCGTTCGACCTCACCAGGGAAGATGTGGCGCAGCACATCGGTGTGGGCCGCAAGGCCGTCAGCAAGGCGCTGGACCGGCTCGGACGGGGCCGGGTGGAGGCCGGGAAACGCCGGATCGAGGTGACCAGCGTGGAAGGGCTGCGCTCGGTGCTCGCGGGCCTCACCGCCCCGGTGGCGCGGTGTGCTCCACGTCACTCCTCGTCCGGTCCTGCGGCACGGACCGTTCCCGCGCCCACTGTGAAGCTCGGAACGCGAGTTACTGCACGCACGAGCGCCCCGGCCCGATCTCCGGAAGGCCGGGTGGGCATCACAGAGGAGTGACATGAGCGAGTCCACCAGCGAACTGCCCGGGCGAATCGCCCGTCCTTACACGCACAGCCGTCCGCTTCCCGCCTACCGGGGCGTCTTGGCCCTGGACGCCAAGGACTTCACGGGACGCCCGGCGATCGAGCACGAGGCCGTCAGCCGGGCCGTACCCGAGCTCCTCAAGACCGCGCTGTCCCGGGCGGGGATGGGGGACCTCTGGGAGGACCGCGCGTTCCCCGCGTCGACCGGCGACGGTTACGTCTTCGGGTTCGACCCCGTACGGATGCCCTTCGTGATCCACCCGCTGCTGCTGACACTTCAGGACGTGCTGACCGACTACAACGTCCTGTCCTACGGGGCCGTGCCCATCCGGCTCCGAGCCAGTGTGCACGTCGGCCCGCTGCCCGTCACCGGCGACGAGTTCGGAGGCAACGGCACGGCGCGCAACGACACGCACCGCCTGCTCGACTCACGTCCGGTCAAGGCCGTGCTCGCCTCCCACAAGGAGAACGTCACCCACGTCGCTGCGATCCTCTCCGACCGCTGCTACGAGGACGCCGTCGCCAGTGGGTACACCGGGCGCCACCCCGACCACTTCGTGGAGGTGGCCGCGACGGTCGAGGGCAAGCCCTTCTCCCAGCGGGCCTGGATCTACGTGCCCCAGCCGTCCGGGCCTCTCCACGATGAGGCCCCGGGCAACGACGCCACCGAAGAGGCCCCGGGCAGCGACGCTGCCGAAGAGCCCGCGCCCGACGCGGGCCGCCCCCCCCCCCCCGGGGCGGCCCCCCGGCCCCCCCCCCGCGCCCCCCGGGGGGGGGCGGGGGGCGGGGGGCCCGCCCCTATTGGGCACCGCCGTGGCAG
>NZ_JAIUKE010000239.1 GCF_020176795.1 Streptomyces sp. 8L | reverse complement strand
CCCGCCCCGGCGCCCCCCCCCCCCCCCCCCCCCCGCCCCCCGCCCCCCCCCCCGCGGCCGCCGCGGCAGCCCGCGGCTGGGCGCGGGCGGCCCCCCCCCCCCGCCGGCGGCCGCATGGCGACACGCCGGATGCCCGGACGCGGCTCAGCGCGCCCAGCGGCAACATCAACACCGGCACGGTCCACGGCGGACAGAGTGTGGCGAACCACCATGTCGACGGGGACCACGTCGAGGGCAGCAAGGCCGGCCGTGTCCGCGGGTTTCAGGGAGACCAGGTCCGCGGCGACAAGTACCAGGGGCGGCAGTGACCCAGGACGAGGAGCCGCAGCCGGGGCAGCCGCCCGACGCTTCACCGGCCGCGCCGCAGCCACCCGACGACGGGCCGCCGCGCACCGAGGCCGAGGCCGAGGCCGAGCCCAGCGTCTCCGAGCTGGTCGACGCCATCAGCGCGGCCGCGAGGAGTCCGTTCTCGTTCGTGTACGTCCCGCAGGGGAACGTCAACTCCGGTGCCGTCCACGGCGGCCAGCATGTGTTCAACAACGGTGCGAACGGAGAGCGGGACCCCGGGGAGGGCCGGGTGCGCGAGGGGCCCGTCCCGGAGGCGGAAGTCCGGGCCGCCCGCTTCGGGTTCGCGCGACCCGACTGGTTCGGCGGAGCTCTCGCGGAATTGCGGGAGGGGCCGCTCTTCCTGGCAGGGCGGCCGGGTTCGGGCCGGCGCACCGCGGCGCTCAACCTCCTGCGCGAGAGCTGCGGCGACGGTGCTCTGCTGCGTGCCCTGGACAGTGTCACCGAACTGGATCGGTGGCGGCCGACCGATCCGTCGGTGCGCGGTTACCTGATGGACGGCCTGTTCCCATCCCGGCCTCTCGGCCCCGGTGTCCTGGGGCATGTGCGCGCACTGCTCAAGACGGCCGAGGCGCACATGGTGATCATGCTGCCCGACGACGTGGCGCTGCTGCGCCGCCTCGAACAGGACCTGCACATACGCCCCGTCCGGTGCGTGCCACCGTTGCCCGCCCTGGTCTTCGGCAGGTACTTCGAGGAACTGGTTCCGGATCAGCGGGAGCGGGAGCGGCTGCTGTCCGCGCTGAACCGGCCCCATGAGCTGAGCGACCTGCTGGTTCCTGAGCTGGTGCCGGCGGAGGTGGTGGAGCTGGTGAGGGCCATCGTGGCGGCCGACGGTGACCCGGACGCCCTCGGTGACGTGGGGGACCGGCTGAGCTACCGGGCCGAACAGGAAGTTCCGGAACTCATCGGCACGTTGCGCGACGACCCGGACGCCCTGGCCTTCTTGCTGGCCGCCTCCGTCTACGAGGGCCTGGACCACCGGGTCGTCAGGGAGGAGGCAACCCGCTTGCTGAAGCTGTCCGAGGGCCGTCTGACGGCCGAGCTGCCGCCGACGGACTCCTCAGGGGCCGAGAGGGGCGGGCGGCCCAACCCGGACTTCGTCTTCCGGCGGTCCCTGACCGATCTGCTGCACACCGTCCGCGCCGTGCGTCAGGAACGCTCCGTCAGCACGGAGGGCTCGTATGCGCACAGTGTGCAGGGTGTGGTGTTCGTCAGGCACCGCCAGGCCGAAGCGGTACTCAGGCATGTGTGGCGCGAGTACGGGCAGTTGTCGGACCTTCTGGTGGAGTGGCTGCGGGAAGTGGAGCGGTCCACGGAACTCACCCGCCCGGTCGGCCGGTTCATGGGCAGGGCGGCGATGTGGGGAGGCGGAAAGCGAGCGCTGAGACACATCCAGGCCCTCGCCGAGTCGGACCGCACTACCAGCCGTCTCATCGCGGCGAACGCGCTGGGAATCGCGGCCGAGGACCCCGTGCTCGTCGCGGAGGTGCGCTATCGCCTCCATCAGTGGACCAGGGCGGCCGGCGTCCACCTGAGGACGACGGTGGCGTACACCTGCGGTGCGGAGTTCGGACTCTCGCGCCCGGATCTGGCCCTACGGCTTCTCCACGATCTCCTGGTCGGCGTGCGGAGCGGGCCCGGTGAGGGGGGCCGGGGCGGCGATGACGGCAAGGTTCTGCTGGCCGTGCGGGTGGCGGTCCTGAGCCTTTTCCAGGCGGGCAACCAGGCGAAAGTGTTCGGCCGGCTCGTCGAGTGGCTGGACGAGGAGAGGGGTGACACGGAACAGGTGCTCTCGCTGTTCGGCCAGTTGCTCCAGTCCCCGGGGTGGTTCGTGCGGAGACTGGCGGACGACGCTCCTGAAGCCGGGGTGATCGTGGAGATCGTCCGCCGTGCGTTGAACACGGATGGTTCGTTCGATTCGACCTGTGCGGCATTGCTGCGCTGGTCCGACTGGGCGCGATGGGACGAAACGCAGTTCCGTGCGGTGGAGAGCCTGTTTGCCGCATTGGCCCGGGCCATGCAATTCGGCGAATTCCGATTGTTCGTCGACATGGACGAGAGGGCTGAGGACGGGTGGCCCGGACTGGACACGGCGCGGGCCGCGCTCAGCAGGTGGCGCGCCGGTGCACGGACGGAGGCGGCATGAGCGACGCGTCGACTGAGCTTCTCTACTTCCGGGTCGCCGGCCCGCCCTGGCGGAGAATCCTCCGTCAGCGCTGGTCCACGGCCCGGGACTGGTCCCTGGTGCTCAGGGACGAGGCCGGGGAATACCGCCTCCTCGGCCGTGGTGGCGATCCGGGCGACACCGGGGCCTACGGGCCCCTGCCGGTCGAGGCGTCCCCGCCCCGCCTGGGCGGTCGGTACACCGACGTCTTCCGGGTGGACACGGCCGAGCACGTGGACACGCGAGCGGTCGGCCTTCCCACCGTGTACGGAACGGAATCGGTGGATCTGTGGGTGGCGTGGTGGGTCCACGACCCCGTACGCGTCGTGCGGACGGGCACCGCGCACGGTTGGCATGTCGTGCGGACCGGCCTCACCGGCGCCCTGCACCACCTGGCCGAGGCGCAGGCGGTGGCCGGCAACGGGCTGGCGGCGCCGGAGATCATGCAGTACCTCGGCGTGCCGCAGCGCCTGGATGAAACGGGGCTGAGCTACCGGGTGTTCGACGTGCGGCTCCGCGAAAGCGGGGAGGAACTGCTGATCGGCCAGGAGGAGAGCGACGGAGTCCGCTACTCCTGGACGACCAGTCGTCGCGGGGAGTACGAGTTCTGCCTACAGGCGTTGCAGGCCGGGCCGGTGTCCCTGGCGGCGCTCTGGCTGCTCAGACATCCTGACCAGGTGCGTGAGGTGCTGGACTGGTCGGTCGACCACCAGAGCCTGCTGAACCCTCCGCGTAGCGACTGGCAGGAGGAATTGGCCGTACTGCTGGGTACGTTGACCGATCAGGAGCGCAAGGAGATCTCCTACATCCTGCGGGACCGCATCTCCGCGCTCGGGCGTCCCGCCCCCGGCGGGGCCATCTGACACTCAGGATACGCGCTCGGCAATCGAATACATGGGCGAGTGTGCTGTCTTCGGGCAGCGCACTCGCTTTTTCTTTGTGCGAGGTCCCCTGGTTTTCATTTTTCTGTGATTGCGGTCACCTGATTTCTGGGCCTCGGGAGCGGACCCGCGGACCGATATCCAGGATTCTCGATGTGTCCGAGAGACGGAGGCCCGATGCGCTTTCCGGGTGTCCAGAACAAGGAAGGGCGACATGCGAGCAGAAGAGAATCCCCCTGCGGATGGCGCGGCCGGCTTCCCCCGACCGCGGGGGACCGCCGAGCCGGTGGCCGTACGCAGCGCGGTGCCGGACACCGGCCCGAAGACGCGTACCTCTCGGCCGGCCGTCCCGCGGGCCGAACGCGGAACCGCCAACACCGGTACCGTCCACGGCGGCCGGCCCGCCACCGCCATCGAGCCGCCCTGCCCCGTGGATGGTGGAGCCGATGGAGACGTCTGAGCTGCCTCAGGGCGACGACCTGGAGGCTCTCGTCGCAGCCATGGCCGGGCGGGACATGGTGGTCGTGGCGCCGCACGGCACCGTCAACACGGGCCTGGTGACGGGCGGCCAGCGGCACACCGCCTCCCCTCCGGCCGAGGGAGTCGCCGGCGCGGGGCCGATGCGGCAGGGGCCCGTACGGGCCAAGCACCTGGAGACGGCGAGAAGGCGCTTTGTGCCGCCGCCCCGCTTCGAGGACGCGCTCGCCGCGCTCGACTCCGGCATCGTCGTGCTCGTCGGAGAGCCGGGGACAGGACGTGAGACACACGCTCTCAACCTGCTGGCACACGGCAGCGAGGAGCCTGTGCTCGTCCAGGTGGACGGCGCCGTCAACTTTTCGCGGTGGGGCCCGCGGGCACAGGGGGTGCACGGATACCTGGTGATCGAGCCCCCGGACCCGTTCGCGCTCCGGGCATGGGACCTGTCCCGCCTGGAGACACCCCTGGCGGAGACCGGGGCGCGTCTGATCATCGTGCTGGCGGATGTCCCGGGGCCGGCTGGCGCCTTGGCGGACCACTGGGGCATACCGGTGGTGCGCCACCACCCACCGGATGCACGGAAGGTCTTCAGAGCCCACCTCGCCGACGGCTCGTCCGACGAGGCGTGCACCGGATGGCTGCGGGCCCTGGAGCCGGGCCAGATCGACGAGTTGCTGCCCGAAGGCCTCCCGCCCCGCTACGCGGCACAGGCTGCGGAGGCCGTGCTCCGGCTCGGTGTCGCCGGCGGAGCGACCGGCGCTGAGGTGGTGCGCCATGTGGCCCGGGCCGAGGGCGCCGAAGTCGTCGCCCGGGCCCAGGCGGACCCCGCTCTCCGCGCCGACCTGCTCGCCGTCACCGTCTACGGAGGCCTCCACCACGGCGTGGTGACGGAACGCGCCGGGGATCTGCTCGCACTGATGAATCCGAAGCCGGAGCAGGAACCCCATGTCCGGGGGGCGCACGGCCACTCGGCGGCCGGCAGCCGCCAGCGGCCGTGGTCCGAGACCTTGCGGCTCCTCGGGGCGCACCGTGTGCCGTGCCCCGGGGACGGGACCACGGAGGCGGTGTCCTTCTTCTGGCCCGGCGTGAGCGAGGCCGTGTGGGACGTACTGTGCCGTGACCACACGGATCTCGTACCCCTGCTGCACGCGTGGCTCACAGGTCCCGGACCCGAGGCCGAGCAGGTCGAACGGGCCGGGCGGGCGGTCGCCGCCATGGCGGTGGCGACCGGTGGCCGGTCCATGGAATACCTGCGTGACCTCGCGCTGACTCCGTCACACCTGGCTCCTCAGGTGGCGGGATGGTGCCTGGCGACGGCTGTTTCGGACCGGGCGGCGGGACCGGCAGCGGCCGACCTGCTCGAACGGTGGAGCGCCACGGCCGAGGCGCCGCTGCGCGAGGCGGTGGTCCACGCCTGCCACCCGGACCGCGGCCGGGTCCCGGAAGGGCAAGCGCTGTGCTTGCTGCGACAGCTCATGGCGACCGTGGACCACGACACGGACCCTCCGTCCGTCCTCGCCGTCGCGGAGACGCTGGTACGGCGTTTCGAAGCCGGGGACACCGGCGCCAGGACGACCGTCCTGCGCCGGATGCGTGACTGGACGGGGTCCGAGGGCGTTCCCGGCCTGCTGACGGCACTCTGCTTCCCTCCGATGGTGAACACGGACCCCGCCTGGTGGAGCGAACAGATCCTCGTTGACGCGGAGTTGGCGTCCAGCACGGTGCAGCTGACGGCACATGCCCTGAACGAGTCGTCCACCTTCGCCGCCATGCGCGACGCGCTCCTCGACTGGTGTGCCGGGGCGGCCTGCGCGGAGCGGCGTGCCCAGGCGCTGACCGCACTCTTCGACGGCCTGGTGGCGGCCCGCCAACCGGGCTTTCTCCGCTGGCTCCTGGCCGTCGGAAGGGGCCCGGACGCGATGCCCGGCAAGGAGCCGGCGGCCCGGGCGCTGGCGGCATGGCGCGACGAATCACCTGCCCCACAGTCCGATTGACCAGGAGGACCGATGTCACTTCCCCCGCACCCCGGCATCTTCGCCGCAGTCGAGCGTCGCTGCGCCGGCAGCGAGCCGGCTCCCCCGCTACGCCTCCAAGACGGGCCGGAACGGACCGCCGCGCCGTGCACTCTGGTACGGTCACGCCAACTGCTCTATGACCGCTCCGCCCTGCCCGAGGCGCGTGCGAGCCTGTGGCACCAGATCGCGGAGCGCGCACAGCCCGACGCGGCCGTCGGACCCGACTGGCCGGAGGCCGTCGTGTGGCTGGGGCTTCCGGGGCTCCGCCGCACCGCCTGCAAGATCACCTGGCGCTTCCGCGCCGAGCGGGGCGACGTCGAGGCCGAACTGGTCACCTGCTACCTCGAAGCGCTGGCCGCACTCACGTCGGACGACCCCGACCCGGGCCGGAGCGTGCTGCGTTCCGCCTGTTCACGCGCGTACGGCCGATGGCGGGACGCGCACCGTGAAAGGCCGGTGGACGACGTGGAGCGGGCTGGTGCCACCGCCTTCGGACCGGACGCGGCGGACTCCTGGCAGGCGGAATACGAACCGGTCCTGCGCCGTCCCGGGCTCTCGGCCGCGGTGCGGATCACCGTTCCCGCTCATCGTGTCGAGGGCGTACGCCTCGGAGCCCTGGCCCAGAGCTGGGGAGTGGCCGACACCGCCACGAGCGTCGGGTTCTCGGGACGGGGGCGCCAGGTCGCCACGGTCTCCCTGCGCCGCGTACGGAGGGACGGATGACCCACCGCGTCGAGACGCCCCTCACCTTCCGCGAGATCTACAACCTCCCGGTCAGCGTCAACCTGCGCACGGCGGCCAGGGCCTTCGGCATCTGCCCGGGCACGGCCTACCGGCTGGTGGCCCAGGAGGCCTTCCCCTGCCCCACGGTGCGTGTCGGCTGCCGGCACCGCGTGCTCACCGTGGACCTCCTGAACGCACTGGGCATAGAGGAACGCCCGGTCTTCGCCGACGAGGTCGCCGACGGAGTGGCGCTCACCCTCTTCGACTGACCTCGACCCTCGACCTTCCGTCCTGCCGGGCCGCCCGGCTGCCGACAGCGGCTCCGGCCCCTGCGACCTCCCCGCTACCCC
>NZ_JAIUKE010000238.1 GCF_020176795.1 Streptomyces sp. 8L | reverse complement strand
CTGCCAGAGCCCGCCCACTCGCACCCCCACGCCGTGCCCGGCCTCGGTATCGACCGGCTCACACCCCCGCGCCATGCCCGCCCCCGGCCTCGACCGGCTCACACCCCCCACGCCGTGAACGCCGCCCAGTGGACGGGGGAGGCGAAGGGTCGTTCCTCGGTGTCGCGCCCCGGCCGGGCATAGCGTCCGGCCAGGGCCGCGAGGTGGGGGTGAGTGTCGGTGTAGCGCGCGAGGCCGGACCGGGTCAGGTGCCGCAGCCAGGTCCGCGCCGCGCGCAGCGCGGGCACCGGGGGCTCGCCCCGCGCGCCGCCCGAGGGGGCGAGCAGCTCGTACAGGCGGGTCATCAGCAGCGCCGTGGCCAGGTCGTTCACCTGCCACAGACTGGTGATCACACAGGCGGCCCCGGCCTGGAGGAAGCCGCCGGGCAGCCCGGTGAACTCGTCGGGCGCGTCGATGGCCTCGTACCGCCCGGACTGGCAGGCTCCTGCCACCACCAGTCGGCAGTGCGGGAGTTGGCCCCGTACGAGCGCGGCCAGATCCAGGCTGCCGTCCGCGAGCGCCAGCGTCCCGCCCTCCCCCATGAGTTCGGCGCTGCCGTGGCAGCTCAGATGCAGATACGACGCCTCCGCGAGATGCCCGAGCAGCCACTCGACCGTGGCGTCGTCCCCCACGGCGGACACGGTGTCCCCGACCGTCTCGAACAGTGCCTGGATTTCGGCCAGTTCACCGCGTGCACCCGGCAGCGAGCCGTCCGGGTCCGAGACGGCGACCAGGCGCGGTACGGGCGCCGGCGGCCGGCCCGCGGCGGCCCGGGAGGCGGCGTACACCCCGGCCGACGGAGCGAGCGTCAACGTCCCCAGATCGTCCGGGAGTTCTCCGTTCTCCCCCATCGGCACGGCGTGCAACGGCACCTGGCCGAGCAGCCCTGTCGGTACGACGACCACCTCGTGCCGCGGATCGTCCGCCAGGAGCCCGGCGAGGGGCCGCAGCAACGGGGCGAGGCCCCGCAACCGCTCGATCGCGTACGGAAGGTCGCGCCGCCGCCTGAGCGCACCCGCCTGCTGCACCATGAAGAGCCCCGGCTCCGGCTCCTGGGCCTGCGGGTCCAGTGTCAGCAACCGGACGATCGAGGCGCTGGTGACCTCGGGGACGAACACGGCGCGCACCCCGGTCCGTGCGTCCCGGGGCACTACGAGGACACAGCTGCCCCAGACCGAGTTCACCAGATACGCGAGCGGCATCCCGCCCGTCGCCCGGACGATGTCCGCCGCCTCCGTCGTCCGCAGAAACCCCTCGAAGCCGGGGATGGCCCGGATCTCCTCGACCACGGCCCGCATGCCCCGCTCGGCCGCCGCCCGCGCGCCCGGGGCGACGGCGGGCCCGCCGGGCGCGGGGACGAATCCGCCCGCCGCACCCGCGAGTCCGCCCGCCGCACCCGCGAGTCCGCTTGCGACACTCGCGAATCCGCCGGCCGGGGCGGGGAGTTCCCCGTCCGACGCGGTGATCGCGGCCCGGTACCGCGACCGCGCCTCCCGGTACCTGCTGACGAGCGGCGGATCGACGCCCTCAAGTGCGGCCAGGTCCACCGTGTCCCGCCCTGCCACCACCGACAGCTCACGGGCGAGCCCCCGCTCGATCGCCTCCGCCGCGCGGTCCGGGCGCCCCGCGCGGGCCAGCAGGAACGCGGCCTGGCGGGCCGTTCCGCGCGTCAGCAGCAGCACGCCCCTGCGGCCCGCCGCGGTGATCTGGGCGTCGTAGGCCGCGTGGACGGCGGTCAGCATGCCCGACGCCGCATCGGCCGCGCCGTCCCAGTCCCCCGCCGCGGTGAGCACGTCGACCGCCTCCCGGGCCATGGACAGGTGCAGGTACGGGAAGACGCGCGGCGGTACAGCGGCCAGCGCCGCGCGCCGCAGCCGCAGGCCCTCGGCGCTCCCCGGTCCTTCGAGCAGATCGGTGGTCCTCGCCAGGAGCCAGGTGGCACGGCTGCTGTCGAGGAGCCCCGGGTGCGCGGTGTCGAAGGCGATGACGGCTCTCATCGCGGAGTGGGCGCCACGCGGGTCCACGGGCTCGCGCCCGGGAGCGATCAGCAGTTCGGCCAGGTTGTACTGGAGCTGCGACCACACCACGGGGTCGTCCTCCGGACGCAGTTGGCCGAGGGCGTCCCGATAGCACCGCTCGGCTGCCTCCGGGTCGCCGGGTTCGCCGCGCAGCGACAGGAGGGTTCCGAGGTTGAGCTGGGAGTAGGCCCAGTCGACGGGGTTGCGTTCGGGGGAGCGTTCATCCAGGCCGGCCAGGACTCGTTCGATGCCCAGGGTCAGATCGGCGGGGCCGCCGTCCGGACGCCGGCCGAGCAGCAGACCATAGTTCGTCTGCACCCGGGCCCACAGTTCGCCGTGGGCGCGCCGGTCCACCGCGGCGGCGGCGCGGGCGAGCAGGTCGCGGGCGTACTCCCAGCTCTCCGTGCGGTCGACGTCGTCGCGGAAGTACTGGGCGGAGGCGAGATTGGCGGCCACCTCGGCCCACTGGAGGGTGCCTTCCGGAAGTCGGGCCAGGGCGAGTTGGAGGAGGCGCACCGCCTCGGCGGGATCGCCGGGACGGGCCGTGTACAGGGAGGCGACCAGCAACCCGCCGAGCCGCGCGGCGAGTTCGGTCTCCACCGCCGTCTCGCCCGTCCGCGCGGCGAGTTCGAGCGCTTCACGTGCGACCGGGACGATCTCCGGGCTGTTCACGGCCCGGACCCGGTCGTACATCTCGTACAGCCGGGCCCGCAGTTCCTGCCCGAAGGCGGCAAGCGCCGCCGCGTAGCTCTCGATCGCCGTACCCACGGGCGTACGGCCGCCGCACAGATCGTCGAGCAGCCGCTGCCGCAGCCGCAGAGGAGCCTCCAGCGAGGTGCCCGCGACCTCGCGGAGCTCCCGCGCCCCGGCGTCGCGCACGCGGGTGTCCCCGGTGAGCGGGGGATGCGCCAGGACGAGTTCGGCGAGCCGGTCCGGCGTGGTCACGGTGACGGCGTAAAGCAGCTCCGCGACTCCCGATCCCGCCGACTCCGCCGCCACCTTCTCCAGGAAGATCCGGTAGTTCTCCACGGTCGGCGCCCCGTACGGCGCCAGCTCCGCGCACGCCGCCGCCGGATCGGCCAGATCCCGTTCGGTGTCCCGGCTCAATGCGAACGGCAGCAGCCTGCGCGGCAGTACGACCACGTTCCCGCCGAACCCCCCGCCGTCGAAGGCCCCGGCGAGCCGCGCCTCCTCCACCAGCGCCGCCGCGCTCGCGGTGGCATCGCGCTGGAGTTCCGCGACGGAGGTGGCGAACAACGACGGTACGAGCGTCCCGGCCCGCAGCACCAGCACGGGCGCCTCGATCTGCTCCTCGGCGCCGCAATCCGGGCAAGCCGCCCAGTGCAGCCCGGGCCCGAACCCGTCGGGCCCGTCGTGGCTTTCGAGCACATCGGCACGTTCGCGGCTGTCCACGACGTGCCACACCGGCACCCGGCACCGCAGGCCGCACCTCGCGCAGCACCACGCGTACGGCACCCTCGCGGAGACGGTCACGGCCGGCGCTACTTGCCGCCGGTGAGATGGGCGAGCAGAGCCGTCAGCACCTTCACGAGCGCCGCGTCCTTCAGGGCCCGCTTGTGCACGGTCGCACTCCACTTCCCTCGGGCGTCCCGCTTGACCACCACCTCGGTCTGCAAGAGCGTGACGGCCAGCACGCCCACGGACAGGGACACCGGGTCGAACCGCTCCATCGGCGACCGCGCATACTCCACGGCCTCAGCCACGACGCCGTCCCCGCCCAGAGCGGCGTACTCCAGCACCGCCCGCGCGACACCGCCGGCGCCGCCGTCGGCAGCGCCCGGCCCGGTTCCCGCGGCGTCCGGCGGGCCCGCGGCAGCGCCGGGCTGCTCCCGCGCAGGCTTGAGCGCATCCCCGGCGGCGTCCAGCGCGTCTTTCAACTCATCGTCGGACAGGTCGAGTTCGCTGGCCGAGGACAGCAGCCCCCGGTCCTCCACCAGCACCGTCAGCGCCCGTACGGCCTCCACGTCGGAGAGCGCACCGATCTCACGCATCAGCTCGTCTCGCTGCGACATGAACCAAGTCTGCCCCGCGGCGGGCGCGTACGACCGGCTTACGGGTGACTGCTTGGACGAGTGCGCCGCGTCCGCGACCGCCGCGCGGCCGGCTTCCCGCGGCGCACGCACCTCGCATCCGGCCCGCGGCACGGCTACGCACCTCGCATCCGGCCCAAGGCACGGCTGCGTACCCCGCATCCGGGTCCGCGGCACGGCTCCTCCCCTCCCCGGTTCCTGGAGGCGGCACCGGACCGCACCGCGTACGCGCGTATTCCTCACAGCGACCGCAGACGTCCGACAAGCGCATGACGGACGGGCGCCGGGGCGGGTGGCCGCACGGACAGGGGTACGCGCAGCCGCCCGCCCGGCGTCGCGTCAGAACCGCCACGCGCACCAGACGATCTTGCCGGGATCTCGGTCGCGCACGCCCCACGCGTCGGCCAGCGCGTCCACGAGGACGAGGCCGCGTCCCGACTCCGCGCTGTCGGCACGCAGGGCACGGGCGGGGTGTCCGTCCCCGCTGTCGTGCACCTCGACGCACAGTTCGTCCCCGCCCCAGGACAGGAAGAGCCGGAAGCCTCTCCCCGGCGGCACGCCGTGCACCAGCGCGTTGGTCGTCAACTCGCTGACACAGAGCAACACTTCGTCGGCACGCTCGGCGAGCCCCCAGGCGAGCAGGGCTGCCGCGGTGAACTGCCTGGCGGCGGGCACGGAACGGCGCTCGCGCCGGTAGAAACGCTCCCGTACGGCGGGAGCCTCGGTTGTTGGATTCACGGGACGAGAGTCGCGGAGCGTGACTACACTGCGACAGTGTTGCTACTCGTACAGTTAATTTGTACGGCGTCATGACGTCGAGCATCGCGCGCCGAAGACCGCACCCTGAGGCGTGCAACCCGAACGGGCAGTGGGCGTGGTTCCCCGATCCGGTCTGCCGCCCCATCGCCACCGCGCTCGCTGACCGGCTGGAGAACCCAGGAGGGCCTGTATGACCACCGAAGCAGAAGCCCTGCGCCGCTCGCTCGCCGGGCAGATCGCGGACAGCGGTTCGCCGGCCGGCTCCGGATGGCGGGCAGCCGTCGAGAACGTCCCCCGGGAGGTGTTCCTCGGCGACGCCGTCTTCCGGCCGGACGGTGCGGGGTGGGAGCCGCTGCGGCGGGAAGAGGTGGGTGAGCGGGAGTGGTTGCGCCTCGCCCACCACGACCGCACCTGGGTGACCCAGGTCGAGGGCACCGGCGCCGGCGACGCGCGTGCCCCGGTGTCCGGGCGGCCGACCTCGTCGTCCACCCTGCCGTCCCAGGTGGTCCGGATGCTCGACGCGGCGGGGATCGCCGCGACGGATCAGGTGCTGGAAATCGGTACGGGCACCGGCTACTCGACCGCGATCCTGAGCCACCGGCTGGGCGACGCACACGTGACCTCCGTGGAGTGCGACGAGTCGGTCGCCGCCCGCGCCGCCTCCGCGCTCCGGCGGGCCGGGTACGCGCCGACGCTCGTGGTCGCGGACGGCCTCCGGGGGTGGTCGGCACGGGCCCCGTACGACGCGCTGGTCGCCACCTGCGCCGTGCGGCACGTGCCGTTCTCCTGGATGACCCAGGTCCGCGACGGCGGCACCATCACGACGACGGTCGGCGGCTGGATGCTCGCCTCGGGCCTGGTCCGCCTCACGCCGGCCGAGGACGGCAGCGCGTCCGGCCGGTTCACCGGGGACCGCGTCTCGTACATGCTCGCCCGCCCGCACGAACGGCCCCCGGGCCCGGGTCTGTTCCGGTACGAGGGAACGGTGCGCGAGTGCCGCGTCGAACCGGCCGTGCTGGACGACTGGACGGGGAGGTTCGTGGCCCAGCTCGCCGCACCCTCCGCCGAGTTGATGGCCGCCGGAGAGGGCGTGGCCCTGCGGGACGTGGCCACCGGCTCCCAGGCCTGGACCGAACGGGCCGGAAACGGATGGCGGGTTCACCAGCACGGGCCGCTGCGGCTGTGGGACCAGGTGGAGGAGGCGATCGCCGCGTGGCGGGGCGCGGGCGCGCCGGACCAGTCCGCGTTCGGCCTGACGGTCGCGGCCGACCACACGCAGCGCGTCTGGATCGGCGACCCGGACGGCATGTCCTGGGCCCTGCCCGCGTGAGATCAGTTCCGCATGACCGAAACATCGCACACCGCACGGGGAGTTCGTCCACATGTACGCGAAGAAACGCCACCGCCTGAAGAACGGGTCCGCCGCGAAGATGGTGGGGGCGCAGCTGGCCACATTCCGCCGAGCTGCGGGCTACACCCAGGAATCGTTGGCCGAGAGAGCTGTAATCGGCGCCGACACCATCGCCTCGATCGAACAAGGCCGTCGACTCCTGAAACCCGACCAAGCCGACTTGCTGGATAAGCTGCTCGACACCAAAGGCACGTTGGCTGCGGCGCTGGAGCACATGCCGGAGATGGGAATGACCCCGCTCTGGACACAGCAGCTGTTCGAGCTGGAGAAGGACGCCGCGACCATCTCCTCGTACGAGAACCAGGTGGTTCCCGGTCTCCTCCAGACCGAGCCCTATACGCGTGCCGTCTTCGGTAACCGGCTACCGGCCTACACTCATGATGAGTTGGCTCTCCATACGTCGGAGCGGCTTGACCGACAGGCGCTCTTCCAGCAGAAAGCGCCGCCGACTGTCACCTTCGTGCTCTGGGAACCGATTCTCCATCTACACCTCAGCACGGACGCGGAGCACAAGGAACAGATCCGACACTTGCGGACTATGGCCGACCTGCCTGGCCTTACTCTGCAAGTACTTCCATTGGACGTACGCGGCCATGCCGCCCTCAGTGGGACGTTCGTCCTC
Organism: Streptomyces sp. 8L; assembly: GCF_020176795.1. Lineage (GTDB taxonomy): Bacteria > Actinomycetota > Actinomycetes > Streptomycetales > Streptomycetaceae > Streptomyces. The sequence goes on along the minus strand of NZ_JAIUKE010000238.1, from coordinate 11,847 downwards.
TTCGAAACCCGCGACCACCGGCAGGTCGGGTACACCGAGTTGGTAGGAGGCGCCAGAATCCATGAGGACCCCGAGATCGTGAGCCTCCTGGCACAGAGGCATGCCATGCTACGAACACAGGCTCTCAACATTCAGGACACCAAGAGCCTGCTGGAACGTCTGGGAGAGTAATGCGCACGGCATTGAAGTGGTTCAAGTCCAGCTACAGCGCCGACCAGGGCAACTGCATCGAGGTCGCATACGACGACGCGGACACAGTCGCCACGGCCACCATCCACATCCGCGACTCCAAGAACCCCACCGGCCCCCTCCTCAGCGTCAACCCGGCCGCCTGGGCGGCCTTCACGCGGCGCGCACGGCACGGAGCGTGGTGAGCGCCGCCTGAGGAGGCGCGGCCGTCCGCTCACGCGCGCAGCGCGGCGTCCAGTTCGCGCATGAGCTCCCCCACACGCCCGCCCCCGGCAGGCGCGGCGGGAAAGCGGGCGAGCACCACGACGACCGCCGCCGGGGCGTGGTCGCGCGCCCACTCCAGGGCGCCCGGCGCGACGGGGGCGGTCGTCAGTTCCTCGGCCCGTGCCGCATGCGCCGCCGCGCCGAGGATGTGCTTCACCTGATGCGCGCTCGCGCGGGGATGCAGGTACGCGGCGCCCGCCGCGTGGCTCGCCGCGCGGGCCGCGTCGGACGCGGCGGCCGGAGCGGCTGCCTCTCCCGCCGCCTTGTACGCCGCCCACGCGTGACGCCGCAGGCCGGCCGTGCGGCGCCCGCCCCCGGCGAACTCCTCGGCCGCGTCGAGGGCTTCGCGTGGACGCGTATCGCCGGGCACACCACGCTCGAAGAGCGGAAGCACTCTGCGCGCGCAGGCCGCCGCGTAGCGCGCGACCTCGCGGAGTTCGTCTCCGCTCAGCTCGATCTCGTCCGGCTCGGTGGGCATGGCGGCATTCTGCACACAGGAGGCGACCGGTGTCCCCCGGGAAAGAGGGACACCACGGCGGGAGCGCGCCGGCGCGGCGCCCTGTGCGCCCTGGCACTGCTGGTGGCGCCCCTGGGCACGTACGCGTGCGGGACGCGACGGGCGGCTGAGCCGACGGCCCGCCTACTCGTCGGGCTGGGGAACGCGGCCCGCGGGTTCGGGCTCGGCGGTGGGGAGCCACCGCTGGACCACGAACTTGTAGAAGCCGCCGCCGATGACGCCGCCCACGAGCGGGCCCACGATCGGCACCCAGAAGTACAGATTGCCCCATTGGTCGCGCCACGCCGAGTGGTAGCCGGTGATGAAGCTGGCCAGCCGGGGGCCGAAGTCACGGGCCGGGTTGATGGCGTAGCCGGCGTCCGCGCCGAAGGCCATGCCGATGGCCACGACGATCAGGCCGGTGATGAACGGCGCCAGGTTGGCCCGGGGCGGCGTGTTGAGGAGGTCGGTGATGGCGAAGATCAGCAGCAGGAGCAGGGCCGTGCCGATGACCTGGTCCCGGAAGGCCCCCCACTCGTGGATTCCCGGCGCGGTGGAGCCGTTTCCTGGGAGCGTGGAGAAGACGATCTGCGTCGTGAAGGAGTGCTTCGGGTCCGCGTGGCCCAGGATCTCGGTGTAGTTCCAGCGCACGAGGAGCGCCGCGGCGAAGGCGCCGGCGGTCTGGGCCAGGACGTAGGGCCCGACCTTGATCCAGGAGAACCCTCTCCACGTCGCGAGCGCGAGGGTGACGGCCGGGTTGAGGTGGGCGCCGGTGGTACGGGCGGCGACATAGACGCCCAGCATGACGCCGAGGCCCCAGGCCCAGGCGATGCTGTCGTGGTCGCCGAGACCGCCCTTCGGACTGGTGAGGGCACCGCCTCCGACGACCTGCGCGACGACTCCGGCACCAAAGAGGAGCAGGACCATCGTGCCCGCGAATTCCGCGGCCATTTCCCGGAACAAGTCCGTTCTGCCGGTGTTTTTCATTGCAGTCTCTGCGTCTCTACGGAGAGTGGGGCGCAGGCGGATGGCTTCGGCCGGCCCGTGGTCCCGGCCATCATCGAGTGCCGCCGTTCGCGTCGCACGCAGGAGCGTGGCCCGCTCCCCCACAGGGGTGGCGGGTTGCTCCATCCGACGGTACGGGCACGGTTTCCGTCCCGGCGCGATTCCCGGATGCGGGTAAAACGCTATGGTGCCGGGAAACGGCGGAGGGCTCGCCGGAACGGCGGTACCCTTTCGCGACGAGGAGCCGTCCATGCCCCTGCTGTTGATGATGCTCGGTGGACTGGCGGGCGGCACACTGCGCTACCGGGCGGAGAAGCTCCTCCGCATCCGCGCACAGCGCCCCGGGCACTGGGGCCCGTTCTCCCTCAATTTCCTGGGCAGCTTCCTGCTCGGGGCCGCGTCGGGCTGGACGTACCACCGCGGGATGTCCGGCGGTACGACGCTGCTGGGCGGGATGGTCGCCGCCTATGCCGCGTGCGGCTACGAGGCGTTCCAGCTGCTGCGGGGCGGGCGGCTCGGTGTGGGGGTGCTCAGCGTGGCGGGCGGCTGGTTCGTCGGCCTGATGGGCGCGGTCATCGGGGCCGTGCTGGTCATCACCTGAGACGGCGCCCCGGCCGGGGGGCGGGTCTCCGGCGTTCGCCGCGTGTCAGGCCCCGCGCGGGCGCCACACGTACCGGATGTCCGGTTCGCGCTCCTCGTTGTGGTGGCCGCCCGTCAGTTCCGTGGGAACGAAGCCGTGCCGCTCGTAGAAACGCCGCGCGGGCGCGTTGGCCTGGAACGTCCACAGGCCGAGGCCGCCGGGCGCGCGCCGCTTCGCCAGGCCGACGAACCGGGCGCCGAGTCCCTGGCCGCGCCGGGCCGGGTCGAGGTAGAGCTGCTCCAACTCCCGTACGCCCGCCGCCCCGCCGCCCGGTGGCGGGGCCTCCGCGCCGTCGAGCACCAGCAGCCCCGCCACCGCTCCCCCGGCGTCGACCGCCACCCAGGTCTCGCAGTGCACCACGACGACCCGTGTGAACCAGTCCCGCACCTCGTCGTCCGTGTGCGCCCGGCGCACGCCGGGCAGCGCGGCGGCGAAGGAGCGCAGCCACACCTCGACCGCGGGGAGCGCGTCGGCGTCGGCCGCGCGCCGGAGTCGTATGTCCTCACTCTGCACGGGGCACGACGATGCCAGACGGCCGCGTCTCCGGCACAGCCGTTTCAGTACGTACGCGCCGCCGGAGCCGCGCCGGTGGCCGCACCCGGGGTCGCGCCCGGGACGGGGGCCGCACCCGGGGTCGCGAGCAACTCCTCGATGACGCTGTCGAGATGGGCGCGCGCCGCCGCCTCGGCCGCCGGGCCGTCGCCCGCGACGATCGCCTCGATGATCGCGAGGTGCTGGGGCAGCGACTTGCCGGGGCGGCCGGGCCGCAGCGCCAGCCGGAACTGATAGCGCACCATCTGGCCCTTGAGCCGGTCGAGGAGGCCGCCCGCCACCTTCTGGCCGCTCATCTCGGCGATGCGGGCGTGGAGTTGGCGGTTGAGGGCGGAGTACGTGTTGAGGTCGCCGCCGGCCACCGCCTCCCGCATCCCGGCGCCGATCCCGCGCAGGCTCTCGCGCTCGGCCGCGGGGGCGTGCAGGGCCGCGCGGCGGGCGCAGAGTCCTTCGAGGGCCGCGCGGCACTCGGTGATCTGGATGGCCTCCTCGACGGAGACGATCCGCACCCGCGCGCCCCGGCGCGGCACGAGTTCCACGAGGCCCTCGGCGGCGAGGTCCTGAAGCGCCTCGCGCACGCAGTTGCGGGTCGCGTGGTGGGCCTCCGAGAGCTCCTGCTCGACGAGGCGCTGCCCCGGTACGAGATCGCCCGCCGAGAGCGCCCGGCGGATCGCCTCGCTCACCAGGCGGCGCCCTTCCTGACCGGTCACCCGGTTGTCCGCCACGCGTCTTCCCCTCGGTCCTTCGGTCGGTCTGCTCGGCGTGCGCCGCATGTGGGGGAAGTCTATCCACTCCGCCGCCATGGCGACTGTTTCGTTGAAGTTATTGTCAACAATCTTGTTGATGGTTATGTTGACGAGCAGCACCAGCGAGGGAGAGCAATGACGCAGCCCACGACGGTCCGCGCCGCGGACGTCACCCATCCGCCACCGCAGCCACCGGGCCCGGGAGGGCAGAGAGCGGTCCCCTGCTGGTTCTTCCGCGGCGGCACCTCGCGCGGCCCGTTCTTCCGCGCCGGCGACCTGCCCGCCGCCACCGCCGACCGGGACGCCGTCCTGCTGGCCGTGCTCGGCTCGCCCGACCCCCGCCAGATCGACGGCCTCGGCGGCGCGCACCCGCTGACCAGCAAGGCCGGGATCGTGGACCGCAGCGAGGTGGACGGCGTCGACCTGGAGTTCCTGTTCTGCCAGCTCCAGCCCGAGGGCGACACCGTGGACACCACGCCGAACTGCGGCAACATGCTCGCGGCCGTCGTCCCGTTCGCCGTCGAGTCCGGCCTGCTCGCCCCCGCGGGCGACACCACCACCGCGCGCGTCCTGACGCTGAACACCGGTCTGACCGCCGACATCACCGTGCGCACCCCGCTCGGCGACGACGGCCGGCGCTACGTCGCGTACGGGGGCGACGCCCGCATCGACGGCGTCCCCGGCACCGCCGCGCCGGTCACGATCGGCTTCCTCGACACCGAGGGCTCCGTATGCGCGTCCCTGCTGCCCACCGGCCGCGTCCGGGACCGCGTCGAGGTCGCGGGCGCCGGGCCGCTCGACGTCACCTGCATCGACAACGGCCAGCCCCTGGTGATCGTCGAGGCCGCGGCGCTCGGCCGCACCGGCTACGAGTCCGCGGCGGACCTGAACGCGGACGACGAGCTCAAGGCCCGCGTCGAGGAGCTGCGCCTGACCTGCGGCGAGCTGATGGGCCTCGGGGACGTGAGCGCGAAGAACTACCCGAAGATGACGCTCGTCGCGCCCCCGGCCCACGGCGGCACGATCACCACCCGCAGCTTCATCCCGCGCGTCTGCCACGAGTCGATCGGCGTCCTGGCCGCCGTCACCGCCGCCACCGCGTGCGTCCTCGAAGGGAGCGTCGCGTACGAGGTCGCGGGGGCGGCGGCGCCGCCCGGCGCCGGGGCCACCGGCCCCGCGAGCGACGGGACCGTCGAACCCACCCTCTCCGTCGAGCACCCCAGCGGTGAGTTCAGCGTCCAGCTCGGCCTGGACCCGGACGACCCCCAGCGCGTCACGAAGTCCGCCCTGCTGCGCACCGCCCGTCTGATCATGGCGGGCAGCGCCATGGTCCCCGTAAAGGAACAGCGATGATCATCGACTGCCACGGCCACTACACCACCGCCCCGCCCGCGCTCGGCGCCTGGCGCGCGCGGCAGATCGCCGGCCTGGGCGACCCCTCGGCGGTGCCCGACCGCTCCGACCTGCGCATCAGCGACGACGAGCTGCGCGAGAGCATCGAGCCGAACCAGCTGCGCATGATGGACGAGCGCGGCATCGACGTCACCCTCTTCTCGCCCCGCGCCTCCTTCATGGCGCACCACATAGGCGACTTCGCGACGTCCTCCCGCTGGGCCGCGATCTGCAACGAACTGTGCGCCCGTGTCGCGTCGCTGTACCCGGAGCGCTTCGTGCCCGCCGCGATGCTCCCGCAGTCGCCCGGCGTCGACCCGGCCACCTGCGTGCCCGAACTCGTCCGGTGCGTGGAGGAGTACGGCGCCGTCGCGGTGAACCTGAACCCCGACCCGTCCGGCGGCCACTGGAGCGCGCCGCCGCTGACGGACCGCTCCTGGTACCCGCTGTACGAGAAGCTCGTGGAGTACGACATCCCGGCGATGGTGCACGTCAGCACCAGCGTCAACCCGGCCTTCCACACCACGGGCGCGCACTACCTGAACGCCGACACGACGGTGTTCATGCAGCTCATCCAGGGCGACCTGTTCGCCGACTTCCCCACCCTGCGCCTGGTCGTCCCGCACGGCGGCGGCGCCGTCCCGTACCACTGGGGGCGGTTCAGGGGCCTCGCGATGGCGCTGAAGAAGCCGCCGCTTGAGGAGCACGTCCTCGGCAACGTCTTCTTCGACACCTGCGTGTACCACCAGCCGGGCATCGACCTCCTCCTGGACGTCGTGCCCCGCCGCAACATCCTCTTCGCCTCGGAGATGATCGGCGCCGTCCGCGACATCGACCCCTGCTCGGGCCACCACTTCGACGACACGCGCCGCTACGTCGAGGCCGCCGGGCTGACGTCGGCCGAGGTCGCCGACATCCAGGAACACAACGTCCGCGCCGTCTACCCGCGTCTCGACGCCCTGCTCACGCGGCAGGGACGCTGACCCGGAGGGAGCACAGAACCATGTACGAACTGGGAGTCGTCCACCAGGACATTTCCCGCGCCGCCGGCCCCGACGTCGCCGCGCTGGCCCCGCTGGGCGTCAGCACCGTGCACGAGGCGATGGGCCGCACCGGCCTCATGCGCCCGTACATCCGGCCCGTCTACCCCGGTGCCGCGTTCTGCGGGACGGCCGTCACCGTGCTGCTCCAGCCCGGCGACAACTGGATGCTGCACGTCGCCGTCGAGCAGCTGCGGCCGGGCGACGTCCTGGTCGCGGCCTGTACGACGGAGAGCACGGACGGGTTCTTCGGCGAGCTGCTCGCCACCTCGGCGCGCGCCCGCGGCGCCGGCGGCCTCGTCATCGACGGCGGCTGCCGCGACGTCGCGGCGCTGGAGGAGATGGACTTCCCCGTCTTCAGCCGCGCCGTCCACGCGAAGGGCACCGTGAAGGCGACCCTCGGGTCCGTCAACATCCCGGTGGTCTGCGCGGGCGCCCTCGTCAACCCCGGCGATGTCGTCGTGGCCGACGCGGACGGCGTCGTCGTCGTACCGGCGGCGCGGGCCGGCGAGGTCGCGGAGGCGGGCCGTACACGTGAGGAGAACGAGGAGGGCAAGCGCCGCCGGTTCGCGGCGGGCGAGCTGGGCCTCGACCTGTACGGGATGCGCGAGCCGCTGAAGGCCGCCGGGCTCCGGTACGTCGGCGCGCCCCGCGCACAGGCCGAGGAGCGGACCGCATGAGCGCCGCCGCCACGCCGTCGGGGCCGGGCACGCCGTCCGGACCGGGCACGCCGTCAGGACCGTCCGGGCCGTTCAGCAAGAGCCCCGGCTGGCTCGACTGGTACGCCGACCCGTCCAGGCCCTCCTTCGTGCTCCCCGAGGGCACGGTCGACGCGCACTGCCACGTCTTCGGCCCCGGCGCGCGCTTCCCGTACGCCCCTGAGCGCAAGTACACGCCCTGCGACGCGGGCAAGGACCAGCTGTTCGCGCTCCGCGACCACCTCGGCGTCAGCCGCAACGTGATCGTCCAGGCCACCTGCCACGGCGCCGACAACAGCGCCATGCTCGACGCCGTCCGCGCGTCGGAGGGACGGGCACGCGGCATCGCCACCGTACGGCCGGACATCACCGACGCCGAGCTCGCGGAGCTGGACGCGGCCGGGGTGCGCGGGGTGCGGTTCAACTTCCTCAAACGCCTGGTCAACGCGGCTCCGAAGGAGGACCTCGCGGCCATCGCCGAGCGCATCGCACCGCTCGGCTGGCACGTGGTCGTCTACTTCGAGGCCGAGGACCTGGAGGACCTCGAAGGGTTCTTCGCCTCGCTGCCCACCCCGCTCGTGGTCGACCACATGGGGCGCCCCGACGTGACACGGCCCGTGGACGGACCCGAGTTCGCGCGCTTCCTGCGCTTCGTGGACCGGAACGACGTATGGGTGAAGGTGACCTGCCCCGAGCGGCTCACCGCCACCGGGCGCCCGGCGCTGGACGGCGAGCGGGAGGCGTATTCCGACGTGGTCCCGTTCGGCCGCCGGGTCGTCGAGGAATTCCCGGATTCCGTGCTGTGGGGCACCGACTGGCCGCATCCCAATCTCACCGCGCACATGCCCGATGACGGACTGCTGGTCGACTACATGCCGCGGGTGGCCGTAACGTCCGCACTGCGGCACAAGCTGCTCGTGGACAATCCGATGCGGCTCTACTGGCCCGGCGAAGGTGTCTGAGCCCCTTCCACATCCACTTCCGAAAAGGGCTCGCCCATGCTGAACTCCAATGCGAAGAACCGGCTCGACCGGCTGCCGATCTCCAAATTCCACAAGATAACCCTGGTGGCCGTCGCCTTCGCCTACTTCTTCGAATTCGCGGACATCAACAGCTTCGCGGTCACCGCCCCCCGGCTGATCAAGCTCTGGGGCGTCACCGTGAGCCAGGTGGCGTACGTCACGTCGCTGTCGTTCGTCGGCATGTTCCTCGGGTCCGTCGTCGCCGCGTGGCTGGCGGACCGGTGGGGCCGCAGGACGGCGCTCAACATCACCACCGTGTTCTTCAGCCTCTTCTCGCTGACCTCGGTGTTCTCCTGGAACATCGTGTCGCTCGGCGTCTTCCGCGTACTGACGTCCGCGGGCCTCTCCGCGATGACGGTGGTGGCCGTCATCTACGTCAGCGAGATGTTCCCGGCCGCCGTGCGCGGCAAGTACCAGGCGTACGCCATCGTCATCGGCATCTGCGGCACGCCCGTCACGAACTTCGTCGCGAGCGCCGTCGTACCGGTCAACGACTGGTCGTGGCGGCTCGTCTACCTGTGGGGCGCCCTCGGCATCGCGTACCTGTTCCTGGCGCGGCGGCTGAAGGAATCCCCGCTCTGGTACGAGAACAGGGGCGAGAGCGCGAAAGCCGACGCCGTACTCGCCGAGATCGAGCGGGAGATCACCGCGGAGAAGGGCCCCTTCCCGAGCCGGCGCCGCCCGTCGAGGCGCCCCGGCGCGAAAAGGCGCCGCTGCGCATCCTGCTCCAGAAGAAATACCTCCTGCCGACGCTGCTGCTCGTCGTGTTGTGGGTCACGCAGACCATCGGATTCTTCGGCTATTCGAGCTGGGCGCCGACGCTGCTGTCCAAGGAGGGCTTCAGCGTCGAGAAATCCGTCTTCTACGTGGCCCTCAGCACGGTCGGCGCGCCGCTCGGCTCGTATCTCGCGGCGGTCGTCACGGACCGGTTCGAGCGCAAGTGGTGCCTGGTGGCGTTCGGCACGGTCATCGCGGTGTGCGGCCTGTTCTACGGGCTGACGTTCAACCCGGTCCTGATCGTCGTCTTCGGCTTCCTCGTCAACCTCTTCGAGCGCGGCTACACGGCGCTGGGCTACGCGTACTCGCCCGAGCTGTTCGACACGCACGGCCGCTCGCTGGGCACCGGTGTCTCCTACGGTCTCGGGCGGCTCTCCAACGCGGCGGGCCCGCTGATCATCGCGGGCCTGTACAACGGGTCCGGCTACAAGAGCGTCTTCCTCTTCATCGCCGGCACCTGGCTGCTCGGCTCGCTCGTCCTCGCCGTCTTCGGCCCCCGCACGAAGCAGGTCGGCGCCGCGCTCGCGGCACCGAAGGAGCAGCCGGTGCGGGCAGCCTGAGGCGGGCGGGGGCCCCTGGCCGTCCCGCCCGCCCCGCGCCCGCTATCGCGTCAGCAGCGTCCACGGGTCCGGCGTGGCCAGGGCCAGGCGGGGCTTGCGCGCCGCCCAGTGGCGTACCGCGCTCTCCAGGACGGCCGCCGGGTCGTGCACGCGGTGGGTGGGCTCGAAGGGGGCCGCCATGCTCGTATAGCTCTGGAACATCGCGAGCAGCTTCACCGCCTGCCGCTGGAACGGGGACAGGTACTGCTCCGCCAGCGGCAGGAAGAAGCGGTTCCACGCCTCCGTCGCCACGAACGGCGGCTGCTCGATCGGCGCCGCCCCGTTCGCCTCCCTGATCTCGTTCAGGGTCCGGCACGCGATGCCGATCATCGACCCGAGGCGCAGGCTGCCCGCGCCGCCCGCGATCACCTCCACCACCGGTTCGCCCGGCGGCGTGCCGAGCGCCGCGCGGGCCACCACGTCCGCGACCTCGTCCACCGGGCTGATCTCCGCGTACCCCTCGGGATCGCCCACGACGACCGCGGCCGTGCCGGACACCAGCGCCTGGAAGATCGTGTACGGGCCCGAGAAGCGGGAGATCTCGCCGCCGGCCCTGCGCCCCATGATCAGCGGCGGCCTCACGATCGTCAGCGGCCCCGTGTGCTCCTCGCGCACCACGCGTTCGCACACGGCCTTCGACCACTCGTAGCCGTTGCGGTACCCCTCGAACTCGGCGCCCCGCAGGTCCTCGGGTGACCGCAGGCCGCCGACGTACGCCGTCGACACGTGCACGACGTGCGTGTCGCGGTCCGCGAGCGAGAGCACGGCGCGCAGCGGCTCGACGTTCGCCGCCTCCGCCTCCTCGCGGCTCAGCGTCCACCGCGTGGAGGCCGCGCAGTGCACGATCACGTCCCAGTGCCCGGCCATTTCTGGAGGCGGGGGCTCCGCGCCGATCGTCCAGCCGGTGACCGCCGCGTCGCGGGCCCGCCGCGCCACCGCCGTGACGACGGGGCGCGGACCGCCGGGCCCCGGCCCCGCAGCCGTCCCCGGCGGCTCCACATCCCGCTCGGGGCCCGCCCGCAGCCTGCCGACAACTTCCGTTCCCACGACGCCTGTCGCGCCCGTGACGAGGGTCCGCACGCCGCCTCACCCGTTCCCCGCGGCCGGGGCGCCCGGCCCCGGCACCAGTACGACACACGCGTTCTGCCCGCCGAACCCGAACGAGTTCGACAGCACCGGCAGGCCGGGCTCGATCCGCCGCGACCGGCCGATCACCACGTCCACCAGGTCCGCCTCGGGCGACCCGAGCGTGTTGGCGACCGCCGGTACGACGCCGCGCCCCGCGCACAGCAGCGCGAGCGCCGCCTCCAGCGCGCCCGAACCGCCGATGAGGTGCCCGGTGACGCCCTTGACCGCGGTCAGCGGCGGCGGCCCGCCCGCGAAACAGCGGTCGACCGCCACCGCCTCGGCCCGGTCGTTGAGCACCGTGGAGGTGCCGTGCGCGTTGATGTGGCCGATGTCCGCCGCCGTGAGTCCCGCGTCGTCGATCGCGAGCCGCATGCACTCGGCCGCCATGAGGGCGTCCTCGCGGGGCGCCACGATGTGGAAGCCGTCGCAGTTCGTCGCGTACCCGGCGACCTCGCCGTAGATGCGCGCGCCGCGCGCCACGGCCAGGTCCCACCGCTCCAGTACGAGCACGGCGGCGCCCTCGCCCATCACGAAGCCGTCCCGGTCCGTGTCGAACGGCCGGCTCGCCCGGTGCGGTTCGTCGTCGCGCGGGGACAGCGCGCGCATCTTCGCGAAAGCCGCCATGACGATGGTGGTGACGGCCGCGTCCACGCCGCCCGCGACCGCCGCGTCCAGCTCCCCGTACCGGATGCGGCGCGCCGCCTCGCCGATCGCCGTCGTGCCGCTCGCGCAGGCCGTCGTGTACGTCATGCAGGCGCCGCGGAACCCGTACCGCATCGCCACCCGCGACGCCGGCGAGTTCGCCATCGTCCTGGGCACGGTGTGCACGGGCAGCCCCATCGGGTCCGCGCCGTGGTCGAAGGTGTTGCCCTCCATCGTCGGCAGCCCGCCCATGCCGGTGCCGACCTGCACGCCCACCCGGTCGGCCGGCAGCGCGGCCAGTGCGGGGGCGCCCGCGTCGGTGACGGCGTCGGCCGCCGCGCACAGGAACAGCTCGGCCGGCCGGTCGAGCTGCCGCAGCTCGCGCCGCGACACATACGGCTCCACGTCGAACTCCGGCACCAGGCAGGCGATCTGGACCCGCAGCTCCGCGTCGGCGAGGTGCTTGACGACGGTCGCGGTGGAGCGCGCCGCGAGGAGCGCGCCGTACACCCGCTCCACGTCGTTGCCCGCCGGGCACTTCACCCCGAGCCCCGTCACGGCGACGCGCGCCCGGTCCGGCCGGCCCGCGGGGCCCGTACCCGTGCGCTCGGTGTTCATACGGTGGGGGCCGTGGGAGCTGGAGAGGGCGCGGGGGCT
>NZ_JAIUKE010000237.1 GCF_020176795.1 Streptomyces sp. 8L | reverse complement strand
CATGTCCCCCACACGGCGACAGGGCCCCGTTGCGAGCCCTGGGCACCCCGTGACAGCGCGCCGGCGACGCCGCTCGCTCATCGCGCGCCCCGCCCCGTACCGCCGTCGGCATGTCGACCCGCACCTCGCCGCGCGCCCCGACCCGTAGGCCCGCGCCTCGCCCCGCGCCCCGACCCGTATGCCCGCGCCTCTGCCAATACCTCAACTCGCACCTCAACTCACTTGCACAACAGGCAATTTGATCCTTTGTCAGAATCGTTGACGGTCGCGCCACCGGCGGCATATAAACAGTCGCCCGGCTGAGAGCGCTCTCAGCACCTGCTCCCGGCAGGGCCGAGGCTCCACCGGCCCCCACTCCCCTCCGAGGAGACACCATGACGAGCAGCACCGGCGCGCTGTCGTACCGGCAGCCCCCACAGCACCGGTCCAGATCCTTCGGCACCCTGACGGTCTTCACCGTCCTGGCCGCCCTGGTCGCGGCCTGCCTCCTGGCGCTCACGCAGGCCCCCGCCCACGCGGCGGGCTCTCTGCTCTCGCAGAACAAACCCGCCACGTCCTCCTCCACCGAGGCCCCCGGCACACCCGCGTCCGCGGCGGTCGACGGGGACACCACCAGCCGCTGGTCGAGCGCGTTCTCCGACCCCCAGTGGCTCCAGGTCGACCTCGGCTCCACCTCCCAGATCAGCCAGGTCGTGCTCAACTGGGAGGCCGCCTACGCGACCGCCTTCCAGATCCAGGCGTCCACCGACGGCACCACCTGGACGACGATCTACTCCACCACCACCGCCACGGGCGGCGTGCAGACACTCAACGTCACGGGCTCCGGCCGGTACATCCGCATGTACGGCACCAAGCGGGCCACCCCGTACGGCTACTCGCTCTACGAGTTCCAGGTCTACGGCACCGGCGGTGGAGGCGGCACCACGCCTCCCGGCGGCGGCACCAACCCGCCGGGCGACGCGTTCTGGGGCGACACCTCCACCATCCCGCCCGCCCAGAACATGATCATGGTGAAGGTGCTCAACCGCACCAACGGCGCCTACCCGGACAGCCAGGTCTACTGGAGCTTCAACGGGCAGACCCACTCCATCGCCGACCAGCCGTACCTGGACATGCCGGCCAACTCCTCCGGCCGGATGTACTTCTACGTCGGATCGCCCACCAGCCAGTACCAGGACTTCATCGAATTCACCGTCGGCGGGGGCGTGTTCAACGGCAACACCACCCGCGTCGACGCCTGGGCCCTGCCCATCGCCATGCGGCTGCACGCGACCGACGGCTACGACGTGCAGGTCGGCGACTCGCAGTCCCTCTTCGACGAGCCGCGCGACCAGGTCTTCCAGGACTTCATCAACGCGGTGCCGCAGCAGTTCCAGGTACTCGCCCGCTCCCAGGCCCCGTACCGGATCATCGCCCCCGGCAGCGACCCGACCTTCCAGCCCGGCGGCGTGAACGCCGACTACTTCACGGCGTACGCGCAGTCCGTCGGCGTCAACGAGACCACGCAGCACATCTTCGGCTGCGCGGGCACGCTGGCGGCCGACGCGAACACGTGCGCGGCGCTCAACCGCCACGTGGCGACGCTGCCCGCGTCCCAGCAGTCCGACCCCACCAAGTTCTACACGGCGGGCCCGGCCAACTACTACGCGAAGTTCTGGCACGACCACGCCATCAACAGCCTCGCGTACGGCTTCCCGTACGACGACGTGGCGGGCCAGTCCTCGTACATCTCGCACGGCAACGCGCAGTGGCTCGAGGTGGCCGTCGGCTACTGAGCCGGCCGCGGCCCCCGCCCCGGGGGGGGCGCGGGCCCCCCCCGGGGCGGGCCCCCGCCCCCCCGGGGGGGGGGGGGGGGGGGGGGGGGCCCCCCCCCGCGGCGCCGCGCGCTCCGCGCCGGGCCGGGCGCGGCGCGCCGCCCGCGGCCCCACCCTCCGTGACCTCGCGGGCGTCCTCTGTGCGTCGCGGGCGCCCTGTGTGCCTCGCGGGCACCCCGCGCGCCTCGCGGGCCGGTCACTCGCTGTCCAGGCCGTCGCCCGGTGCGGCGGACGGGGGCCGGTCCGTGCGGGACAATGTCCGCATGAACGGCTCCCACCCCTCTGCCAGGCCCACCGCAGCAACCGCCTCCGGCGGCGCCCCCGGGGCGCGCTCCCCGAAGGACACGTTCATCACGGTCTACGGGCGGATGCCGGTGCTCGAGGTCCTCCAGGACACGGCGCTGCGGGTGGACAAGCTGGTGGTGGCGGAGAACGCGCGCGGCGACAATCTGGACCGCGTCCTCCGCCTGGCCGGCCGGCGCGGTGTTCCGGTCAGAGAGGCGAGCGCCCACCGGGTCAAGGTCCTCGCCGGCAACGGCAAGCACGACCAGGGCATCATCGCGGACGTGATCGCGCCGCGGATGGCCCCGCTCGGGGAGTTCCTGGACCGGCCGGCCGCCGAGCGCGCGGAGCAGGGGCGGGGCATCCTCGTGCTGGACGGCGTGAACAACCCGTCCAACGTCGGCATGATCCTGCGTACCGCGACGGCCGCCGGTCTCGCCGGTGTGGTCCTGCCCCGCGTGGGGTCGCCGAGCGTGGACCCGCTGGTCATCAAGGCGTCGGCCGGGGTCGCCTTCCACGCGCCGATCCTGCGCTGCCGCACAGCGGCCGAGGGCCTTGAGGCGCTGTCGGACGCCGGGTACCGGATCTACGGCCTGTCGGGCGGCGCCGAGAACTCCCTCTACAGCGAGCGGTATCCGGACGACGTCGCGTTCGTCCTCGGCAACGAGACGGAGGGGATCTCCGACGCGGCGGACCGCTGGGTCGACCGGTCGGTGCGCATCCCGATGGCGGGCGGCGTGGAGTCGCTGAACGTGTCGAGCGCGGCGGCGGTCCTCTGCTTCGACCTGGTACGCCGCGCGGAAGAACGCGTCCGCGCGGGGGCCGGCCGCCGCTGAGGGGCGCTCGCGGTGCGGCTGGTATGACGCGGTTCGGCACGGCCTGGTTCGGCGCGGCGCGCTTGAAGGGAGTGCTCGCGCCGGGTCGCGGCGCGATGTGTCGGGACCATGTCCCTTCGCCTGCCGGCCGGCGGACTACGATGACACGGTGGCCGGCACGATTGATCTGCGCACCGAGATCCGGGAGTTCCTGAGGTCGCGTCGCGCCCGTATCACGCCCGACACGGCGGGCCTGCCCGCGTACGGCGGCAACCGCCGGGTCAAGGGTCTGCGCCGCGAGGAGGTCGCGCTGCTCGCGGGGGTGTCGGTCGACTACTACGTGCGTATGGAGCGCGGCGCCCTTGCCGGTACCTCCGAGGGCGTGCTCGACGCGCTGGCCTCGGTCCTGCGACTCGACGACGCGGAGCGCGACCACCTGTTCCACCTGGCGCGCCAGTCCGGTGCACCCGGCGGTCGGCGCCGCCGCGAGCCCACGGCGGCGGTGCGCCCGGCACTGCGGCAGATGCTCGACGCCATCACCGACGCACCGGCGTGGATTCGTAACGGCCGCCACGACGTGCTCGCCATGAACCACCTCGGCCGGGCCCTGTACGCACCAGTGCTGGCAGACCCGCGACGCCCCGCCAACACTGCCCGGTTCGTGTACCTGAATCCGGACGCGGCCGCGGCGTTCTTCGTGGACTACGACCAGATCGCGCACAACGCGGCGGCGTCACTGCGCAGGGAAGTCGGCCGCGATCCGCACGACGAGGAACTCGTCGCCCTGGTGGGCGAATTGTCGACGCGCAGTGAGCTGTTCCGGCGGCAGTGGGCATCCCAGGACGTGCGGCTGCACGGATACGGGAGCAAGCGCGTGGACCATCCGGCGGTGGGCCGGCTCGACTTGGACTTCGAGTCCATGGAGCTGCCCGCCGAACCCGGTCTGCATGTGAATGTCTACACCGCACCCGCGGTGGGGCCGGCCGCTGACCGTCTGGCCCTGTTGGCGGCGTGGGCGGCCGGCGAGAAAACCCTGGAGACCGAGCTCGCGGCACCTGGCGCATAGCCTGCGGCAGGCGGCCCGTGCCCGTACCGTCACACCGCCGGCGCTCCCCTCAAAGAAGACCGAAGCCCAGGGCCGGACACACCGGGGCCGTGCCCGGACCATTCCTGAAGGAGGCCCTCGCAGTACCCGTACCACCAGGGTCTCGCCCACGTCGCGGAACGCTGCCTAACCTCGTCAACGGCTCCCGGCTGATCACGAGATCGGTGTGAGCCGGACGACTGACACCCAAGAGGCATCTCTCATGGAACGAGAAGGCGGCACGTGGCAGACAACCAATTCACAACGCACGCGGGGCTTTTCGATCTGCGTGGTAAGCGCGCGCTGGTCACCGGTGGTACGAGGGGCATCGGGATGATGATCGCGCGCGGCCTCCTCCAGGCGGGCGCCCGCGTGGTCATCAGCTCGCGCGACGCGGAAGCGTGCGCTCGGGCGCGGGAACAGCTGTCCGCGTTCGGTGAGGTGCGGGCCGTCCCCGCCGACCTGTCCCGCCACGACGAGTGCCTGCGGCTCTCCGACCTCGTCACCGCCGACTCGGAGCGCCTCGACATCCTCGTCAACAACGCGGGCGCCATGTGGGACGAGCCGCTGGAGACGTTCCCGGACGCGGCCTGGGACACGGTGGTCGACCTCAACCTGAAGTCGCCGTTCTGGCTGATCCAGGCGCTGCTGCCGGCACTTCGCAAGGCGGGCACCGCCGACGATCCCGCGCGGATCATCAACATCGGCAGCATCGCCGCCATCCACATCCCCCACCGGCCCAACTACTCGTACTCCAGCAGCAAGGCCGCACTGCACCAGCTCACCAGAGTGCTCGCCAGGGAACTGGGGCCGCAGCACATCACGGTGAACGCCGTGGCGCCGGGGCCGTTCCCTTCAGCCATGATGGCCGCGACCCTCGACGAGCTGGGCGACGCGATCGCGGCGGCGGCCCCCCTGCGCCGGATCGGCCGCGACGACGACATGGAAGGTGTCGCCGTCTTCCTCGCCAGCCGGGCAGGCGCATACCTGACGGGCGCCGTGGTCCCCGTGGACGGCGGCATCGCCACCACCGCGTAGCCCGGCGCCTTGGCGGGCACGGGACCGCGCGGGAAGCCCGCTAGCCTTGCGCCCCGTCTCTGTCCAGGCCGACGGCACGGTACTCGCTCGGAGTCATACCGAAAGCGGCGCGGAACGCGCGGGTGAAGTCGGACGCCCTCGGATACCCCCACCGCATGGCGATCGCGGCGATGGGAACAGCGCGTTGGCCAGGATCTGCCAAGTCCCGTCGGCAGCGGTCGAGGCGCTGCCTGCGGATGACGTCACTCACCGTGCGGTGATGCTGCTGGAAGACGCGGTGCAGATAGCGCGTGGAGATGAAGTGCGCGGCGGCCACGGCATCCGGCGTCAGAGCGGGATCGTGCAGGTGAGTGGTGATGTACCCGCTGATCTGCTCGTAGAGGACCCGCTGCCGTGACCCGGTCGGAAGCAGAGCCCCCCGGTCGGCGTGGTGGGCGAGCAGCGCCGCCGCCAGATCGAGCGCCGTGTTGCCCAACCGGATGCAGTCGGTGTGCGTGATGTCCGCGTGCGTCTCGACCAGACCGGTCAGGAACCTGGCCAAGAGCCGCCCCACGTTCGCCTGTCCGGACAGCGTCGTCCCGCACAGCGGGGCCACGGCCGTCTCCGGCAGCGGCAGGAGCCTCCTGGGGAAGTGCAGCAGCACCGAACGCGCGGCGCGAGTGTCCGGCTCCACGGTCGCGTGGAACGGCCGCGAGCTGTCGTAGACGACGAGGTCTCCGGGGCGAACGGGAGCGTGCTGCCTGGCCTGTTCGATGGTCTGTCGTCCCCCGGTGGCCAGGGCGAGCTGGAACAGCTCGGGGTCGGATTGCCGGATCAGTCGGGACGTGCGTCGGGACGACAGCGGCACGTACGACATCACAGACAGCTGGGCCGGCCCGAGCGCCATGGTCTGAATGCTGGCCGTTCCACCCGCCTCGTGAAACCGCAGCTGCGTCCTCACCAGGGCCTGACCTGTGGTTTGTGCTGCCTACGCCGCCGCCCTCCGCATCGTCCGCCAGGTGACGGCCACACTGGACGTGACCGCGAGCAGCAGCGATCCGACGATCGCCGCGGCGACGGTTCCGAGGTTCAGTTGCAGTCCGACGTGCGTGGAGTTGGCCTGGGAGAGGCCGGACGCCATGCCCGCGAGCGGCGGCAGGGTGACGAGGACGCCGAGCGCGGCGCCGACGGCGACGACGAGGGTGGTCTCACCCACGGAGAACAGGAGGAGCTGGCGTACGGTGCCGCCTGCCGACTTCATCACCGAGAAGTCCCGGCGCCTGCCGTGCGCGGTCATTGCCATGCTGTTGGCGACGGCGATGCCGCTGTAGCCCACGGCGATGACAATGAGCATGACCGCGAGACTGTCGGTCAGCTTCGCGTCGGTGTTGTAGTCGGCCAGGGCGTACTGCTCGGCGTCATGCAGGGCCGTTCCCGGCACGAGCGTGGTGGGCCTGTCCTTCGCCGGAACGAAGATGTCGTCATTGAGCGCGGACGGGTCGTGCTTGCGGACCAGGCTGCGGGCGACCACGAAGTCGCCGCGGGCCGGGTCGCCCGGCAGCACTCGCGCGACACGGAGCCGAACGGTGGTGCCGTCGGCGAAGCGCAGCGAAGTGTCCTGGCCCGCCTTGAGACTCAGATCCTTGGCCGTCTGCTCGCCAAGCACGGCCTGGCCCGGCTTGTCCCAGCGGGCGTCGCGTGAGCCCAGCACATCAAGAACCGTGGCCTTGCCGGCGGCTCCGAGGACGAAGGCCCTGGTCGGCAGCGCGGCCTTGCCAACCGGGTTGGCGGCGACCACTTCTTCGGTATTACCCGGCGTACCGTCCGCCGTCACGATCAGCTGTCCGGCGACCGTACGTGCCTCACCAGCCGGATAGGCGACACGCATCGTCTCCACCATGCCGCTGAGAAGGACCGCGAAACCCACGGCGGCGATGACCGGGGCCGCGAGCGAGGCGGCCCGCCGTGAGTTGGCGCTCAGTTCGGCGCGAATGAGAAGCGGGCCGGCCGATCCGAGCCTCTGGAACGGGGCCGTCAGGAAGCGGCCGACCGGCCCGACGAACACCGGAGCGAGAAGGGCCGCCGCCACGATGAGCACCATCGTCGCGAAGATCGCCATGTTGACCCGGCTGTCCGCGGAGGCGGTGGCCGTGGCGATGGCGAGTACGACACCCAGGCCGAGAACGACGAGACCGCTGAGCCAACGGGCCCGTCCCATGGTCTTGTTGGCTGATCGGCTGTCGAGCAGTGCCTCGATGGGAGCCACCTTCGCCGCGACCCGACTGGCCGCCCAGGCGCCCAGGACACTCACACCCACGCCGATCAGAGCCGCCGTGAGGAGCGGCCACGCGTCGACCTTGATAGCCAGGTGTGGCGGTGTGACCTCAAGACCGTCCAGAATGTTCCGGAGCAGCGGTGCGACCCCGATCCCGACCAGGCAGCCGGCCACCGAGCCCAGCAGGCCGACGACAGCCGCCTCGCCGAGCACCATGCGCCGCACCTGGCGCGGCGATGCTCCGACGGTCCGCAGCAGACCGATCTCGCGGCGGCGCAGTCCGGTCGACAGGACCAGCATGGACGCGACGACGAATACCGTGGTGAACAGACCGAGGATGGCCATGGCGGCGATGAGCTGAGTGCCGAGGAATCGCTTGTGTTCGATGTACGCGGGCTGGAGGGCGGACCGGCCGTCGCCGGAGACGACAGTGCCGGCGTCACCGACGGCTTTTTCGGCCTTCGCCGTGATGCCGCCGGCGGAGACGCCCTTGTCGGCGATCAGGGCGATGTCGCGGACTCCGGGTTCCTGTTGCGCGGCGAAGGCGTCGGTGAAGTAGTAGCCCGGACCTTCCATGGTGCCGACGACCTTGAACTGCGTCCGGCCGGCCGTGATGTTGACGGTCAGCTCCGCACCCGGGGCCACTCCGAGAGACCGGGGGACCACGACTTCGTCAGCCGCGGCCGGCGGGCGGCCGGAGACGAGATGGTACGGCGCGATCGAGGCGCTCGCGTATCCGTGCCCGTCTTCAAGTGCCCCGTCGTCAGGGGCGGGCTTGTCACCGCGGAAGCCCTGGGCATAGAAGGAGCGGTCCACCACGGCGGAGGCCACTCCGGGTACCGCGCTCAACTTCGCCACAAGCGAAGTGGTCTTTGACGGGCTCCAAGGAATGAGGTCGTCGGGCCTGCCGTCCACGTCGGTGGCCTGATGGGGGAGGGCCAGCGCGGCGGCGCCCTCGTAGCGGGGCTGGACCTGCGGACGGGACGAGTCGTACATGATCAGAGTAGTGGTGATGAGCCCTACACCCACCACGATCGCGACGAACGTCCCCAGGAACCCGGCCCAGCGTTCGCGAATGTTCGAGAGGATCAGCATCACGCCTCCAGCCGGGCCATGTGGGTAGCGATGGAGGCGGCGTTCCGGCCCTCGGGGTCCCGTGTGAGAGAGATGCGGTCGGCGATGCGTCCGTCCTTGAGGAACACGACCACGTCCGCGACCGCGGCGGCCACCGGGTCGTGGGTCACCATGAGCGTGGTCTGCCCCTCCCGGTCGACCAGCATGCGCATCATCTGCAGCACGTCGCGCGACGTGGACGTGTCGAGCGCGCCCGTGGGCTCATCCGCGAACAGCACGTCGGGACGCGTGACAAGCGCCCGTGCGAGGGCGACGCGCTGCTGCTGGCCACCGGACAGCTCGCTCGGCCGGTGGCCGGCGCGGTCACCGAGGCCGACCGCGTCGAGCGCGGCCGTGACCTCCTTGCGGCTCACCCGGCGCCCGGCGAAACGCGAGGGCAGCTCCACGTTCTGCGCCGCGGTCAAGGACTCCACGAGGTTGAAGGCCTGGAAGACGAAGCCGATGTGGTCGCGCCGCAGCTCCGTGCGCTGCCTCTCGTTCTGCTGACCGATGTCGACACCGGCAAGCGTGATCCGCCCCTCGGTCGGCCTGTCCAGGCCGGCCGCGCACTGAAGCAGAGTGGACTTCCCGGAACCGGACGGTCCCATGATCGCGGTAAATGTCCCGCGCGGAAAGCTGATGGAAACTCCGTCGAGTGCCGTGACGGACCGGTTGGCGGCTCCGTAGACCTTTCGAACGATGTAGAGCTCGACCGCATCCTGCGCGGGGGCCTGCCTGGTTGTCGTCATGCCGTCGATTGGACCCCGACCTGGGGTGCCGCGGCACTGACCTGGGCCCTACTCCTTGGGTAGAGTTAATGCTACCTAGCAAATATAGATATATGAGTTAGCATCCCGGCATGCATCCGCGAACGGCCTGGCAGGCAATGGCGCAGCGCCCGCTGAGCTTCCTGACCTCCAGTTGGCCCTGGCGTTCGCTGGCCTATTTGACCAGCGGAATCCTGGTCGGCGCAGCCGCCGTGCTGGTGTTCACTACCGGCCTCGTGGTGGGGCTTGCACTCTTGGTGGTCCTGGTCGGGGTAGCACCCCTGGTGGGCGTGGTTCTGTCGTCGATCACCGTGGCGACCGTAGAGCGGTACCGGCTCAGGCTGGTCGACCTGGACAGCCTTCCCGACCCGCACCGGGAACCGGACTCGTCGGGGTTCCGGCCCTGGGTGGCGACCCGGCTCAAGGAGCAAGTCACGTGGCGCGAGCTGATGTTCACGCTCGTCTCCGCCGCCTCGCTGTGGTGGCTGGATCTGCTGGTGCTTGCCTTCTCCTTCGGTCTGCCCGTGCTGACCTTCGTTTCGGCGGACCACGAGACCTGGCCGTGGGCGGTATTCGGCGGCATCGTCCTGCTCGTCTCGCCGTACACCATGACGTCGTGGGCGGGAGCCCGGGGAGCGCTGGCCCGAAGCTTCCTCGCCCCGCGTGACGACGAGTTGGGGGAGGAGCTGCGGGAGGTACGGGCCTCACGGGTTCGGATGCTGGACTCCTTCGACACCGAGCGGCAGCGCATCGAGCGCGATCTGCACGACGGCGCGCAGCAACGGCTCGTCTCTCTCGGAATGACCCTCGGCCTGATGCGTCTGGACACTCCGGCCGATTCACACCTCGCCGTGCTCCTCACCGAGGCGGAGAGCCAGCTCTCCACCGCGCACAAGGAGTTGCGCAGCCTGATCCGGGGACTCAACCCTCCGGTACTCGCGGACCACGGCCTCGTCGCCGCGGTCCAGGACTACGCGAGCCGGTTCCCGTTCCCCGTCACGATCGACCTGCAGCTGCCCGGACGGCTGCCGAGGCAGATCGAGACGAACATGTACTTCCTGATCAACGAGGCCATGACGAATATCGCCCGGCACAGCGGCGCGGGTCACGCCTCGGTGCTCGGCCGCTACCATTCCGACCTGCTGGTCCTCGACATCACCGACGACGGTCACGGCGGCGTCGATCCGGACACGGGCAGCGGCCTGACCGGCCTTGCCGACCGGCTCAAGACGCTCGATGGCAGGCTGCGGGTGTCGAGCCCCGTGGGCGGCCCCAGCCTGCTGCACGTGGAGGTCCCGTGCCACTTCGTGTGACCGTCGCGGAGGACGCCGTCCTGCTGCGCGAGGGACTGGTCGGTGTGCTGCGACGATTCGGCCACGAGATCATGGCGGCAGTGGGCGACGCGGACGCCCTCGTCGAGGCCGTCGGGAACGATCTGCCGGACCTGGTCGTCACGGACGTCCGGATGCCGCCGTCGCACGGCGACGACGGGCTGCGCGCCGCCGTCGCACTGCGGGAGACCTTCCCCGGGCTCCCCGTGCTCGTACTCAGCCAGTACGTCGAGCGCTCGTACGCCACGCGCTTGCTCAGTTCGTGCGGCGGGGCCGGCGTCGGCTACCTGCTGAAGGAACGCGTAGGCGCGGTCGCGGACTTCATGACCGCGATCGACCAGGTCGCCGCCGGGGGTGCCGTGGTGGACCCCGAGGTGATCCACCAGCTCGTACGAATCCGCCAGGACCCCCTGGAGCGGCTCAGCGTCCGTGAGAAGGAGGTCCTCAGCCTGATGGCCGAGGGGCGCTCAAACTCCAGCATGGCCTCACAATTGTCCGTGAGCGAAGCCGCCGTGAACAAACACATCGGTAATATCTTCAATAAACTGGACCTGCCTGTGGACACCGACGGACACCGTCGCGTCCTGGCCGTGCTGGCTTTCCTCAGCGCCTGAGAAATACCTGTATTCGGAGGTGGACCAGCCGAAGGATGCGAGTAAAGATCAACCAGACACCGTGCTCGGACCGTACCAGCGGACGGATCGCGGAAGAGAACACCCAACGGGGGATTTGAGATGTCGACGAAAAACGCAAGACCAGTCGCAGAATCCGGGGACTCTGTGCCCCGGATGAGGCGCGCTTCCTCGCCGCGCCACGTGAGGCCCACCGCATACCGAGTCACCGCGGCCCCTCTCCACCTCTTCCAGGAGCTGTTCGCGGTTCGGATCATGTGGTTGAGGTGAGGATCTTCAGCCACATGATCGATCTACGGAGGTGGAGTCCTGCCGTATAGCTGTCGGGTGCCTTGTCGTAGCGGGTAGCCAGGCCGCGCCAGGTCTTGAGCTTCTGGAAGCAGCGTTCGACGGTGTTGCGCTGTTTGTGGCGTTCCTTGTCGTAGGTGACCGGTCGTCCTCCGACCGCCCTTCTTCCTGCGGTTGGCCTGCCGGCCGACCTTCTCCGGGATCACTGCGGTGATGTGGCGTCGGCGCAAGGAGGCCCGGTTGTCCTTGGAGGAGTAGGCCCTGTCCGCGGCCACGGCGTCCGGCCGGGTGCGGGGCCGGCCGGACGGCCCCGGTACGCGGATCTTGTCCAGCACGGTCTGGAACTGAGGGCAGTGCCCGGCTTGCCCGTGAGTCAAGACGCACGACAGGGGCAGTCCCGCGGCATCGACCGCTGCGTGAATCCTGCTGCTCAGCCCGCCTCGCGACCGGCCGAGCCTGGCGGCGTCCGCCCTGACCCTGCGACGCCGTCGCACGGCGGCCCGCTCCGCGTCCGCCGTCTCCGGTGCACTCGCCTCCGCATGGGGTGTCGCTGGATCACCCGCGGCACCGGCGGCTGTCGGGGAAGTGGAGCCCCCTTTTTCCTCGGTCAGGGCCCGTTTTTCCTCGGTCAGGGCCCGTTCCAGAGCGTCCAGGATCTCCCCGGCCACCGCCTGGCCCGCCGATTCGTGATGCGCCCGCACGATCGTGGAGTCCACGCTGACCAGCTCCAGACCGACCTGCCCACGTGCGGCCGCCCCGGCCATCAGCGCGTCCATCAGGTCCTGGGAACACCCCCGCCCCGGCCCAGACGCTGAACCGGGAGCAGATCGTGGACCACGGCCCCTACCGGTCCGGGACATCACGCCAGGCACTGCCCGTGCGAAACCGCCACAGCACCCCATTGAACTGCCCCCGCGCCCGTCGCGACAACGGCTTGTCAGGGATGGAACAACAGCAGAGCGCCGTGCAGCGGCCCCCGGAAACCTCTCGGCCACCGCCACTGCACGCCGTTTGCACGTTTGGCCACCGGTCGGCCACCGGAGGGCCGGTTGCGGAGACTCCAGGCTGAAACGCCAACAGACCCAAGGTCACGGAAAAGAAAAAACCCCAGGTCACGGGCGCTGTGACCTGGGGTTTCGATGAGCCCCCTGTCGGATTCGAACCGACGACCTACGCATTACAAGTCGATAGGTTCTTATCTGACGGACTCTGGTGAGTCTGGCTGACTCCAGAAAACCCAGGTCGCCGGTCCACAGGCTGTGGATAACTCCGGCAATTCTGGGACCCTGCGGGATCTCCGCTCACGCATCGCTCACGCAGCGAGGGTTCTCCGTAGGCAAGTTGACCTGCTGGTTTCCTATTCTCCCGTACACGCGCGGCCGAGGCAACGGGCGCAGCAAGGAGCCCCGGCCGCCGTGGTGGCGACCGGGGCTCGGACCCGTCGTGTCAGCGCTCGGCCTGAACGATCAGCGTGCCGATGTGGCCGGCCTGCGGCGCCTCAACGACGCGGGCGTCGACTGCATGGAAGCCGGCGCGCAGCAGGAGACGCTCCCAGACCTGCGGCTTGTAGCTGTAGCGGTAGGTGAACATGGCCTTGCCCGCGAAGCCGCCCTTGTACATGCCCTGCGGTCCGTAGGCGCCCGGGATCGCGGGCGGCTGGGAGAAGACGAAACGACCGCCCGGTGAGAGGCGTCCGGCGACGAGGGGGAACAGTAGGTTCGGAGGTGCGAACCAGGCTGCGCCAAAAATGGAGTAGATCGCGTCGAAGGTGCCCGACGTCTCGCGCAGGTAGTCGAGCACCTCGCCCTGCTCGAACTGCGCGCCTGTCGCCGACCACCGCTCGGTGACCTTCGCGACCATCACGGGCGAAAGGTCCAGGCCCGTCGCCTTCACCCCACGGTTGGCGAGGAAGGCCAGCGCGCGGCCGGTGCCGCACCCGATCTCCAGAGCGGTCGACGGGTCGCCGAGCAGCTCGGCGCCGGGGCCATGGCCGGCGTACTGCGTCCAGTGGAAGGCAGGTTCGGCTTCCGCCTCGAACGCCGACTTGGCGAAGGTGTCCCACAGTTCAGTCTCGGCGGCGATGTCGTGCAATGCAGGCACAGGCGTTCCTTCGTGGGTGCGGACGGCGGCCCCTGCCCGCCGGAAGCAGACAGGGGCCAGGGCCAGGGTAGAGCGTCAGTGACTGTCAGGGACCTTGTCGTCACAGGGCGAGCACTTCGCGCCGTCGATGGCCCACAGCTCCTCATCGACGGGCCATCCCTCGGAGCGAAGGAAGTCGCCTGTGCGTAGGCACAGGCCGTCGCTGCGGCGCTCGATGAACGGAGCGTGGTGCTTGAAGCGACCTCCGTTGTAGAGGCGGCAGATGCCCCACCAGACGGGTGTGTCGAGGATGAGCTGGTGGACGCCGATGTCGACGAGCTGGCCGACGCCGAGGTGTACGTCGGGGTTCTCGATGGAGCCCATGACGTACATGACGGCGTTGCCGAGAATTCGTTCGGCCATGTCGCGGACCATGGTGTGGTCGCGCAGGAGCAGGGCGACCTCGCGGTCCCACAGGCTCATGCCGCTGTCGAAGACGTTGACGGTCAGCTCCGTGATGTGTGGAGCGACGGCGTTGAGGATGGCCTGTGGGTCGAGGGTCCTCGTCTGCCCTGCGGTCGGGATGACTGCTGTGCTCATGTGCTGTACGTCCCTTCGTGGGGTGATGCACTGCACTTGCTGACCCGCCCCGGGTGCCGACTGCCTGGTCAGGTGCCCGGGACGGGGGTCTGGTGCTCCGGCCGACGGTTGTGACAGCCCTGGGACGGGTCCCGCCGGCCGGAGGTTCATGGGGCGGGCGGGGTGCGCCCGGGGATGTGGCAGGGGCAGGCGCAGGGCATGCGCACGGCGGGGACGCTCATCCCGCCCGCGTAGATGTCGCCCGGGCGGCACAGCTGGTGCTCGCCGAGTCTGCACTCCGGGGCCGTACGCGCCGGGGCGCGGGTGCGGGCGGTCATCGTTCCCCCGTACTCGGCTCGGGGCCGGGCCTGCCCGCCACCGCAGCGGCCTCCAGGGCGGCACCGGCGAGGAGCGGGTGCGGGGGCTGCGAGAGGTCGACGCGGGCGCGTTGCAGTTCGACGCCATGCTCCTCGCAGTAGCACCCGCACTCGTCCTCGATCGGGAAGTCGTGGGCGTATCCGCCCTTGAAGCACTGCGTCATGACGCGCCGCCCGGGAGGCACGCGGGGTGCGCGCGGGGGAAGATGCGGGTGCCGTCGGCCTGGCGGCGCGCGCCGAGATCCACGGCAGTGCCGGTCGGCACGGGCAATCCGCAGTACACGCAGGCGCCGCCCCGGCGCTGCTCCTCCGTCAACGCCTCCAGGGGCGGCACGGAAAGGGCGGAGGCCATCATGGGCTCACCCTCACCAGCGTCGGCGAGAGCAGCGCCGTCAGAGCGTTACGGAGCCGCTCAGCCTCACGCCGGGACAGCACCAGAGGTACGACTGCTTGGCCTTGGTCGACGTCGTACAGAACGACCGGGACGCGCACCTCACCGGTCGGGTGATCGATGCTCGGTAATGCGTCGCGCTTCGGCGAGGCGTGCCAGCTGGCCGGCGTCATAGTGAAGGCCCCCTGTCGGTTGATGGGCCGTCACCGTAGGGAGCCAACAGGCCGAGAAGGGGGACAGATTGTCCCCCTGTCCCAAGCTGTCCCCCTAGGCGGTGGACACGCCGACTGCCTCACCGAGCCGCGCGGCCTCCGCTCGCATCGCGCGGGGAGCGTTGCGCCAGAGGTCCGCCGCAATGGTGCGCGCTGACGGGGTATAGGCCACGGTCTCGGCGCCGATCCGCTGCGCGAGTTGCATCACGTGCAAGGCGGCTGTCCGGTCGCCTCGCTGAAGGTGCCCGCGGGCGACCTCCACCCATAGGCGGGCGCGGCGCTCGGTCGACGGCATGATGTCGGGATCGATGTCGTCGGCGAGGGAGAGCGCGCGCTGCGATCGCTGGAGGTCGGTTGCGACGCTGACGGCGTGGAAGTCGACGTTCGCCCGGCCGAAGACCGTGGACGGGTGGACGTAGGCGGCGGGCAGTGACTTCGCGACCTGGTCCCCGCGGTCCCAATACGACCAGGCTTCGCCGTCGCGGCCGTCACGGGCGCAGGTGACGGCGGCGTGCAGCTGGAGTGCGCCGTAGACGCCGCGCCAGTCGTCGGGTGCTGCATCGAGGTGAGGCCGGATGAGGTCAGCGGCCTCGGTCGCCACGCGCAGCGCTTCTTCCGGGTACGCGGTCTCACGCAGGATGTTCCCCAGGTTCCAGGCCGCGGCGGCGATGGCGGCCGGGTGGTCGGCCTGCTGCGCGGCGGCGAGCGCGCGGTCGGCCACGACCCAGGCGAGTTCGGCCGGTGCCACGTAGGCGGTGGCCTGGCCGGTGAGCCGGTACACGTCGGACAGTGCGACGTGCGCGGCGCGCCGGTCGGAGGGCTCGCTGGTCCTGGTCGCGGCTTCGGCGTCGCGGATCAGGTCGGGCAGGAGAGCGCCGACCTCTGTGCGGTTGTGGCCGGATGCGTGCCATAGGCGCCACGTCTGATCGACGCGGCCCTGGAGTGCGGGCACGTCTACCGGTCCTGTTGGGGCGACGACCAGGGCGCGGTTCATGACGGCCGACCAGATGGCGGGCATGCCGGGATGCGTGAGACGTCCCAGTGGCACGGGCTGTGCGACCTCGGACTGGTCGCCTGTGATGACGGAGAGGTCGGCCACCTGGAGAGCTGCGGCAAGGCTGAGCAAGAGCGTGTGGGAGCGAAGTGCGCGCTCTCCGCTCTCGATCTTCTTGAGCCAGTCGGGGCCGCGCCCGCAGAGGTTGGCGAGGACGGCGCGGGACATGCCGCGGGACTCGCGGAGGACGCGGATGCGCTCTCCCATGCTGAGGTCGTCGGAGAGGTCCATGGTGCCCCTTCGGTTGCCGTAGGCGTGCCGCCCAGGGTACGGCGCCGGACGCGGGCGGCAGAAGGCCGGACGCGACGAAGCGCCCCCTGCCGCGGCGTGGCCGGGCAGGGGG
>NZ_JAIUKE010000236.1 GCF_020176795.1 Streptomyces sp. 8L | reverse complement strand
GCGGCGGTGGGGGTGCGCCGTGGGGGGGGGGCGGCGGGGGGGGGGGGGCCCCCGGGGCCCCCCCCGGCGCCCCCGGGGCGGGGGGGGGGGGGGGGGGGGGGGCGGGGGTCACTGGTCGATGAGGTGTCGGTCGCCGGGGTCGGGCTCGGGGACGGGGACGTGTGCGGACCGCAGAGCAGCCTTCAGGGTACGTACGTACCGGGTCAGCGCGCCGACCTGAGCGGTCGTCTGCGTCTGCTCGGTCTCCAGATCGCGGAGCCGCTGCTGTTGCTGGGCCACCACGGCGGCGATGCCCGCGACGGTCGTGAGCTGCTCGGCGTCGGGCTCGCCCTCGGGGCGTTCGGGGCGGTCTCGGGGGCGGCCGACGAGCGCGGTGAGGAACGCGAACAGGCCGCCCAACACGATGCTGGCGGCGCCGTAGAGGGTGGTGCTGTCATCCATCGGCGTCGCCGTCCTCTCTCACAGACGCGGCGACGGCGCGCCGCAGGGTGGCCACCTCCCGCCGCATCATGACCAGTCTGCGTGTGGCGGTCGCCAGCACGACCGCGAGTCCGGGGCTCACGAGCCAGGTGAGTCCGGAGGTGATGCCCTGCGGCAGGGTGCCGATCGCGCGGGCGCTGGTGTAGGCGGCTGCCCAGATCACCGGCATCGCGGTGGCCGCGGCCCACCCCCACCAGTCCCGGCGCGACGGCAGAACCGCGGCGATGCAGGATGCGGCCCCGGCCACGAGCCAGGCCCAGCCCCAGACGGGAATGGGAGCGATGCGGGTGAGCGCGGCGACTCCGCGGACGACGCCGAAGCGCGGGTCGGCGAGCAGGCCGAGGCCGTAGTTGATCCAGCCGATGCCGCAGATCAGGAGGGCGGCGCCGCGGTAGCCCAGGCAGCGGCCGATCCGGCCGCACCGGTGGGGCATCAGCCTGCGGCCGGGCCGTCCGGGGCCGGGGCGACCGCCGAGGCCGGGGCGGGAGCGGTCTTCGTGGGCAGGGCGGACGCGGTCGGTGAGGTGCCGAGGCTGCCCGCGAGGGCGCCCTTGACGACGGTGAGGGCCGCGGGGAGCGCGGCGACCGCGGCAACGCGCAGGCTGCCGAGGGAGAGCAGGTGCGTGCTGTCGGCGAGGAGGAGACCGGCGCCGACTTCGAGGTAGGTGGCGACGGTCCGCTCGACCAGGTCGAGGAGGAAGGCGCGGTTCATGATCGATCTCACTTCAGCTTGAGGACCTGACCGGCCTTGATCAGGTTCGGGTTCGACAGGTGGTTGAGGGCGGCGAGCTTCGCGACGGTCGTGCCGTGCTTGGCCGCGATCGCGGAGAGGGTGTCCCCGGACTTCACCGTGTACGTGGACGATGCCGCGGCGGGGATGTTGTGGCCCTTGCCGTGCACGAGGTAGTCCCACGTGGTCGGGCCCGGGATGCCGTCCGCGTCCGAACCTGTCCAGCCCTGCGCCTGCTGGAACGCCTTCGTCGCGGCGCCGTCGGCGTCGGCCGTCCACTTCGGGCCGGGCCCGACCTTGTAGAAGCGGGAGCCGCCGCGCGCGACGAGCATCTTCCCCAGCTCGGTCACGGACGCGTTGTTCGCGCCGGGCCCGAACTTGCCCGCGCCCGGGAAGGAGCTGGCAGACGTCGAACCGCCGGCCGATCCGCCCGGGGCCGCGCCGGATTTGCCCGGGGTCCACTGACCGAAGTCGGTCTGCATCGCGGTGTTGAGGTCGCAGCTGACGCCGCCGATGGTGGTCTGTGCGCCCTGTCGGATGTGCGCGCGGGCGTCCCACTGGCCACCCGACCAGGCCGCTGTCTGCCACGCCCAGGTCGCCTTCTTCGCGTCGAGGGCCCGCTTGACGGGGTAGTAGCCGCCGTAGATCCCGACCCGCGCGCGGCCGAGCACGGAGGCGGCGCCGTCGAGGTAGGCGTTGATGGCGGTCTGCTGGCCGGGGGCGGCGTCGAAGTCGACGGCGAAGTAGATGGGCCGGTCGGACGGCATGCCGCATGCTGCGGCGAGGCCGGCCGCCGTCTTCGCGTCGGCGGCGCCGCCGGTCTTGCCGGACAGGGCCCGCTTTATGGTGGTCTCCCACACGACGACGGACGCCACGCCGTGCGCCGCCAGGTCGTCCGCCTCGGCCTTCGTGAGGTTCTTGCTGTGGTCGGTGCTGAGGTAGCGGCAGGCGAACTTCTTGCCGGCGGTCTTCAGTGTGGCGCCGCCGGGGTGGGTCCAGGCGTAGTCGACGCCGGGGATGTTCATAGGTGTCTCCAGGAGATGGGGCGGGTCCCGGCCGGTTGGCGCGGGGCGGGGG
>NZ_JAIUKE010000235.1 GCF_020176795.1 Streptomyces sp. 8L | reverse complement strand
AACGCACCCCCGTCCGTTCACACCGCCGGACTTCTCGGTGGCCCCCAGGTCGTGCAGACGCGTGACTACCGCGCCCGCAGCCGTCTCGTGCAGTGCGTTCATCCCGCGCCCCCCTCGGTCGGAGCCTCGTGCTGCCCTTACCCCGACGAGCTTGCCGAGCCCACTTCATCGCGTTGTCCTTCGACTGTCACAGAGCTGTCACAGGGGGTGGCGCGGTACGCGGGACGCGGGAGGAGGAGTGGCGGAATCGTGCCGAACTCGCCGAGAACGCGGGGGCCGTGGAGGCGGAGCGGCCAGACGGTCGAACTCCGGGCGCCACATGGTTCAGAATGGCCCACGTGCCTTTCCTGTTGCTGATCGAGGACGACGACGCCATCCGCACGGCCCTTGAACTCTCGCTGTCGCGCCAGGGCCACCGGGTGGCCACCGCGGCGACGGGAGAGGACGGCCTGAAACTGCTCAAGGAGCAGCGGCCCGACCTGATCGTGCTGGACGTGATGCTGCCGGGCATCGACGGATTCGAGGTGTGCAGGCGCATCCGGCGTACGGACCAGTTGCCGATCATCCTGCTCACCGCGCGCAGCGACGACATCGACGTCGTCGTGGGCCTGGAGTCCGGAGCCGACGACTATGTCGTCAAGCCCGTGCAGGGCCGGGTGCTCGACGCGCGCATCCGTGCCGTGCTGCGCCGCGGTGAACGCGAGTCCACCGACTCCGCCACCTTCGGCAGCCTCGTCATCGACCGCTCGGCGATGACCGTCACCAAGAACGGCGACGACCTCCAGCTCACCCCGACCGAGCTGCGGCTGCTGCTCGAACTGAGCAGAAGGCCGGGACAGGCCCTGTCCCGCCAGCAGTTGCTGCGCCTCGTGTGGGAGCACGACTACCTCGGCGACTCGCGGCTGGTCGACGCCTGCGTGCAGCGGCTGCGCGCCAAGGTCGAGGACGTACCGGGGTCGCCGACCCTGATCCGCACCGTGCGCGGTGTGGGGTACCGGCTGGACGCGCCTGCGTGATCACGGGACGCGGCAGGTGAGGAACGACGACGCCCGCGAGGGCGCACAGCAGCGACAGCAGCCCAAGCGGTCACAACAGCCACAGCAGGCGGGGCGGACACGGCAGGACGACGGCTCCGGCGGCGCCGGCGGCTCCGCGCGCCCGGCCGGCCACCTCGGCCTGCGCTGGGGCAGCCTCCGGCTGCGGCTCGCGCTGGTCTTCGGCGCGGTCGCGCTGACCGCCGCGGTGTCCGCGTCGGGGATCGCGTACTGGATCAACCGCGAGGCGGTGCTGACCCGTACCCAGGACGCGACGCTCAGCGATTTCCGCAGGCAGATGCAGAGCCGCGCCGCCGACCTGCCCGTACGGCCGGGCGCGAGCGATCTGACCACCACCGCGCGGCAGATGGCGGCTGACGGCAGCACCTACGACGTGCTGCTGATAGCCACCGGCAAGGACGGCCGGCCGATCAGCGGCGCGTCCGGCGCCGGCACCTTCACCCTGGCCGACGTGCCGGCCTCGCTCAGGTCGGCGGTCGGGGAGAAGCAGAAGGTCACGGCCGCCAACAAGTACCCGTACCACCTGTTCTGGCAGCGGGTGGACCACGACGGAACGCCCTACCTCGTGGGCGGCGCCCACATCGGCGGCGGCCTGACCGGCTACGTGTTCAAGTCGCTCGCGCAGGAGCGCACCGACCTCGACTCGCTCGCCTGGTCGCTGGGGATCGCCGCAGCGCTCGCGCTGGTCGGCGCCGCGCTGATCGCGCAGGCGGCGGCGCGCACGGTCCTCAAGCCCGTGCAGCGGCTCGGCGAGGCGGCCCGCAAGCTCGGCGAGGGCAAGTTCGAGACGCGGCTGCGGGTCACCGGCACCGACGAACTCGCCGACCTCTCCCGTACGTTCAACAACGCCGCGGCCTCGCTCCAGAAGAAGGTCGAGGACATGAGCGCGCGCGAGGAGTCCAGCCGCCGCTTCGTCGCCGACATGTCGCACGAACTGCGCACTCCGCTCACCGCGCTGACCGCGGTGACCGAGGTGCTCGAGGAAGAGGTCGACAGCCTCGACCCGATGATCGCGCCCGCCGTGACACTGGTGGTCAGCGAGACCCGCAGGCTGGGCGACCTGGTGGAGAACCTGATGGAGGTGACCCGCTTCGACGCGGGCACCGCCCGGCTGGTGCTGGACGCCGTGGACGTCGCCGACCAGGTCACCGCGTGCCTCGACGCGCGCGCCTGGGTGGACGCGGTCGACCTGGACGCGGAGCGCGGCATCGAGGCCCGCCTGGACCCGCGCAGGCTCGACGTGATCCTCGCGAACCTCATCGGCAACGCCCTCAAGCACGGCGGCGCCGGAGTACGCGTCTCGGTGCGCACGGAGACGGTGGAGGGCGGCCGGGAAGAACTCGTCATCACCGTGCGGGACCACGGCCCCGGCATCCCCGAGGCCGTCCTGCCGCACGTCTTCGACCGCTTCTACAAGGCGTCCGCGTCCCGGCCCCGCTCCGACGGCAGCGGGCTCGGCCTCTCCATCGCGATGGAGAACGCGCACATCCACGGAGGCACCATCACCGCCTCGAACGTCCCCGGCGGCGACGGGGCGATGTTCGTCCTGCGGCTGCCGCGCGGAGGCCCGTCGGACAACGAGCCGCGCACCGGGCCGGGTACGGACGGCGACGGTGACGACGCCGACAACCCTGATACCACTGATAACACTGATAACACTGATAACCGTGACAACACCGACGACGAGCGCGGCCGTGCAGCGGGCGGCGGCGAGGGCGAGGGCCGGGCACGGTGAAAGGTGTCAGAGGCCCCGGCGACAGAGCCGGGGGCGGCCCGCTCCGTCCGGCCAGGGGGCGCACAACGGCGCTCGCGGCCGGTGCGGCGCTCTGCGCGCTGCTGCTCTCCGGGTGCGGCGTGCGGACGACGTCGGTGCCGGTCGACGCGGGCGCCGCGCCGTCCAGGCTGCCCTGCGAGGTCGATCAGAAGAACGTGATCACCCAGTCCCCGGCCGGCAGCGTGCCCGTGCGGGTCTATCTGGTGTGCGCCTCGGAACTCAAGCCCGTGGAGCGTGCGATACCCGTGCCGAAGCGGGGCGCGGGGGCCGGCGTCCCGCTCGCGCAGGCCCTGCTCGACGCGTTGCGGGCCGATCCCTCTGCGGACGAGCACCAGGCCGGGTTCACCACGTACGTCGAGTCGCCGCTGCTCGTCACCGGCGCCCGCGCGAGCGATCCCGACGGCGCGCTGCGGCTGTCCGTACAGCCGGAGGACCTGCGGCAGACGGCGCTCGCGCAGATCGTGTGCACGCTGGCGGAGAACGGCGTCGGCGGCGGAGCAGGCCCGAGCGGCACCGGGCAGGTGGTGCGCGGCGGCCCCGGCACGTACGCGCCCCGCGCCTACACCTGCGATCCGGGGGTGAAGGCCGATCCGGACATGCCGCTGCCCACGGCCGCCCCGGCTTCCCCGGGCCCGAGCGCGTCCTGATCACGGACTCGGGGAGGCGGCGGCCTGGCCGGGGCGTACGGCCGGGGGAGTGACGCTGCTCTCACGGGGAACCGGGCGCGGACGCCCGGGCGTCTAGGACAGCGTGCGCCACGGTACGGGCGGCAACGCCGTCATCCGCCTGCGAACGGCGGGAGCCCTTCTCCTCCTCATGCATCTGCTGATCGTGGGGTGGCTGACATTGAGACCTGTCGACGCCCCCTGGGTGACCGCCGCGAATCTGCGGCCCCTCGCAGGCATCAGGGCCGACTTCGCGATCGGAACGGCCCACGGAATCCGCTCTCTCGCCGAGGGACTCGCGCTGCTCGCGCCCGCCGGGGTGCTGCTGCCGGTGGTCAGCGGCCGGCTCTGGGTCTCCCCCTGGGCGTCGCTGGCCAGGACCGTCGGTGCGGGCGGGCTGATCTCGCTGGCCATCGAACTGCTCCAGACCGGGGTGCCGGGACGGGTGCTCGACATCGACTCGCTGATCCTCAACACGCTGGGCGTCGCGCTCGCGCACGCCCTCTTCGTACCGCTCGGGCGGGCGCGGCTGCGGCGCGGCCTGCGGGCGGCGGCGCGCGGCCCCCCCCCCCCCGGGGGCGGGGCCGGGGGCCCCCCCCCCGGGCCCCCCCCCCGGGCGGGGCCCCGCCCCCCCGGCCGGGGCGGGGGGGGGG
>NZ_JAIUKE010000234.1 GCF_020176795.1 Streptomyces sp. 8L | reverse complement strand
TTGGTCTTGGGGTGTGTGGGGGGGGGCGAGTCGATGATGTGTTTTTGGGGGGGGGGGCCGCGGCGCGGGGGGGGGGCGGGGGGGGGGGGGGGGGGGGGGGGGGGGGGGGGGGGGGGGGGGCGCGCCCCGCCGCGACGGACGGGGACGGCGCGAGCGCGGGCCCCGGCGGGCACCGGGCCGGGGCGGGCCACGTCAACGGATACGCGTACGGGGTGATCGACCCGCGGGCTGACGTGTACGACCCGGACGCCGTACCTGAGGGGGAGGGCCCCGAGGGGACCACCCCGACGATTCCCAGGGTCGGCCTCGCACCGTAGAGCGACGCGCCGAAACGGGGTACTCGGACACCATGGAGTCATCGGGAGCCGCTCGGACGGAGGACGGCCCCAGGACGCTCTCATGAAGGAGCCCACCATGGCCGGTGCACTGGTCCGCCCCCGCGACGGACGCATGATCGGCGGAGTGTGCGCAGCGCTGGCACAGCGCTTCGGCACGTCCGCGACGACGATGCGCGTGATCTTCCTGGTCTCGTGCCTGCTGCCGGGGCCGCAGTTCTTGATCTACCTCGCCCTCTGGGTCCTGCTGCCGGGCGAGAAGCCGGCACGGGCCGCCTGGTAGCCACCGGGACCCGGTAGCCGTACGGACGCGGTAGCCGCCGGGACCCAGTAGCCGCCGGGACTCGGTAGCCGCCCGGACGTGGTAGCCGTCCGGGCCCGCGGGCCCCGCCCGTGCCGGCGGCCGGGCACGCCGAAGGGGCGCACCCTGGGAAGACCCCGGGGTGCGCCCCTCGGTGCTGCCTGGTCCGGTTCGCCGTGGAGGAAGCGGAGAAACCCGAGAAGCCGAGGAAGCAGAGAAAACCGAGAAAGCGGGGGGAGGGGAGGAAGCCGCGCGGGTTGCGGCTCCCGGGTGTCAGCCGCCGAGGCCGTTGACCGGCAGGCCGTTCTGGAGGCCGTTGACCGGCAGGCCGCCGAGCAGCGCGCCGAGCGGGTTGGCCGCCTTGACGGCCTGGAGCACCTGCGGGGCGGTCTCGTTGACGGCGCCGCCGGCGGCGCGGGTCGCGGTCAGGGTGTCGGGCGCCGCGTGCGGCAGCTCCTTGGCGACCTGGTCCACCGGCAGCTTGTTGACGGTTTCGAGCGCCTTGCCGGTGTCCGGGAGGGGGCCGACGGCGGCGGAGGCCGTGCCGGCGGCGGTGGCGGCGAAGGCGGCACCGAGTACGGCGACACCGAGGGTCTTGGCAGCGGACCTGTTCATCTGAGATTTCGTCCTTGGGGGGTGTGGAGAAACGAGCGGCTCTGAAATTTAGTCAGCACGGCTCGGCTCCCGCAAATATCCCGCGACATTCCGCATTCGTGTTCCGGAGGGCCGACGGATAGATGTGATGGACGTACTCCGCGATGAATCAGCTGGTCACAGACGTCTGCTTGAACAGCCATTCGGATTTCAGCTCGGCATACCCGGGCTTGATCACGTCATTGATCATGGCGAGTCGTTCATCGAAAGGAATGAATGCTGATTTCATCGCATTGACCGTGAACCATTGCATGTCGTCGAGGCTGTACCCAAAGGTCTCCACCAGTGCGCCGAATTCACGGCTCATGGTCGTGCCCGACATCAACCGGTTGTCGGTGTTGACGGTGGCGCGGAAGTGGAGCCTGCGCAGCAGCCCGATCGGGTGCTCCGCGTACGAGGCGGCCGCCCCCGTCTGGAGGTTGGAGCTCGGGCACAGCTCCAGCGGGATGCGCTTGTCGCGCACGTACGCGGCGAGCCGGCCGAGCTTCACGGACCCGTCCTCGGCGACGTCGATGTCGTCGATGATGCGGACTCCGTGGCCGAGGCGGTCCGCGCCGCACCACTGGAGCGCCTGCCAGATCGACGGCAGGCCGAACGCCTCGCCCGCGTGGATCGTGAAGTGGTTGTTCTCGCGCTTCAGGTACTCGAACGCGTCGAGGTGCCGGGTGGGCGGGTAACCGGCCTCCGCGCCCGCGATGTCGAAGCCGACGACGCCCGAGTCCCGGTAGGCGTTGGCCAGTTCGGCGATCTCCAGCGCGCGCGCCGCGTGCCGCATCGCCGTCAGCAGGGAGCCGACCCGGATGCGGTGGCCGTCCTCGCGGGCGCGCCGCTCGCCCTCCCTGAAGCCCTCGTCGACCGCCTCGACCACCTCTTCGAGGGTCAGCCCGCCCTCCAGGTGCTGCTCGGGGGCGTAGCGCACCTCCGCGTAGACGACGCCGTCCCGCGCGAGATCCTCCGCGCACTCCGCCGCCACCCGCACCAGCGCGTCCCGCGACTGCATGACGGCGCAGGTGTGCGCGAACGTCTCCAGATAGCGCTCCAGCGAGCCCGAGTCCGCGGCCTCGCGGAACCAGGCGCCCAGCTTGTCCGGGTCGCTCTCCGGCAGGCCCTCGTAGCCCGCGTCGCGTGCGAGGGCGGCGACCGTGCCGGGCCGCAGCCCGCCGTCGAGGTGGTCGTGCAGAAGCACTTTGGGGGCGCGGCGGATCTGGTCCGCGCTGGGGGGAGGGGTGGTCTGACCGGGCTGGCTCGTCATCGGTCCAATCTACCGCCTACGCGCGTAGAGCGGAGGGGTTCCGCGAGGGGTCGATACGTAACAGTGACCGCGCGGAAGGGTGGAGTCCATCCGTGCGTCTGACACTGTGTTCTGCCATGGGACATCAGCCAGGGCAGGGTGCGATGGAGCGCCCCCAGGAACCGACACGCGACGGGGCCGGCCCCCTGCCCCGGCTGGGGCGGCCGGCGGTCTCACCCCCCGCCGGGACGGCGACGGGCGGCGTCGTCCTGCTGCTGCCCAGCGCGGCGGAGGCCTCCACGCGGCGGCCCTCCCCGCTGGTGCGGGCCGCGCTCGCGCCCCTGGCCAGGTCACTGGGGCGGGCGGGCGCCGCGGAGGGCGTACTGGTCCATGTGGTGCGCTACCGCGTCGGCGGCTGGAACGGCCCCGACGCGGCCCTGTCCGCCGACGCCGCCTGGGCCGCGGACGAGGTGGGACGGCGGTACGGGGATGTGCCGGTGTGCCTCGCCGGATACGGCATGGGCGGCCGGGCGGCGCTGCGCGCGGCGGGCCACGAAGCCGTCAACTCCGTTCTCGCGATCGCCCCTTGGCTGCCGGACGACGACATCGCCGCCCCCGAGGAGCCGGTGCGCCAGCTGGTGGGGCGGCAGGTGCTGATCGTGCACGGCACGAACGACCGGCGCACGGACCCCGAGCTGTCCTTCCGGCTGGCGGAGCGTGCGAAGAAGGCCAACCGCGACACGTGCCGCTTCGAGGTCCACTCCGACGGCCACGCGCTGCGCCACTACCACCGCGAAGTCACCTCCCTGGCCAAGGACTTCGCGATGGGGGCGCTGCTGTCCCGGCCGTACTCCCGCCCGGTGGAGGACGCCCTGGCCGCGCCGCCGCCGCTGGGCCTGCGGATGCCGCTGGCGGCCGGGTTCGGGCGGACGCTGGACTAGACGGCGCCCGGTGCCCGGTCGCGCGCCGGGGGCGAGGGCGAAGGCGGAAGTGCCGCCGCGTCGGGGGCCGTCGCGGCGGCGATCGCCGCGTCGATCCGGTCCAGCGCCTCCGCCCTGCCGCAGGGGTGGGCGCCCTGCGCCGCCTGGCGCGCCACGATGCCGCGCTCCTCGCGCATCAGCCGCCAACCGCGCCGCAACAGGAACGGCAGCGACTTGCGCCCCTCCCGCAGGTCGCGCGCCAACCGGCGCCTGAACGTGGTCGAGGGCCGCCCGCACAGGCACAACGCGTCGGCCAGCACGCCCAGTTCGCGGCAGCGCGCCACGATCTCGGCCGCGAAGATGCCCTCCGCGACGAACACCGGCGCCGCGCCCGCGTCCAGCGCCGCCGTGCCCGTACGGGAGCTCGTCGCGATGTCGTACACGGGCACCTCGGTACGCCCCGTCCCGTGCAGCGAGAGCACCGCGGCGACCGCCGCGTCGGCGTCCCAGGAACCCGGCGCGTCCCAGTCGATGTCGTCGCTGCCGGGCACCAGCGGCAGCGTCGGGTCGTCGCCCTCCTTGTAGAAGTCGTCGAGGCGCAGCACCGGCAGGCCGGTGCGCGCGGCGAGGGACGACTTCCCGGAACCCGAGGGGCCCGAGAGCAGGAGGACCGGCGTCGGGCGGCGGTTCGGATGCGTCACGGAACACCAGTGTGCGGCATGTCCCCGCGCGGGGAACCCCCGGGGAGCGGCAGTTGTGCCGTCGAGTGCGAAGTGATCTTCACATCGCACTAAGGTACGAGCGGGCCGCGTGCCATGGCCGGCGTCGGGGGACCGGCGAGCCGGGAACGCCGCGCCGCCCGGCCTTCGGGGGGCCGGGACGGAGGATCGCGGGCGCCGAGGCACGGCGCCCCGCCACGGACGGGGGTACCGGGCGAAATGACCGTATCGGATGTGCCGGCGGGCAGCGGGGGCGTGACACCAGAGGTGCGCGGGGGCGCGGCGGAGCCGGCCGGGGATGCGACGGAGCGGGTCGGGGGCGCGGCGCCCTTCGACCGGCGCGTGTACATCGTGGCGGGTCTCGTCCTCGTCGTGCTGATGGCGCTGTCGACGCGCTACGGCTTCCAGCGCGACGAGCTGTACTTCCTCGACAGTGGCCGCCATCTCCAGGCCGGATACGTCGACCAGCCCGTACTCGCGCCGCTGCTGGCCCGCCTCTCGCTGTCGCTGTTCGGCGTCTCGATGGCGGGACTGCGCCTGTGGGCCGCCCTCGCGGCGGCTGCCACCGTGGTCGTCGGCGCCCTGACCGCCCGCGAGTTCGGCGGAGCGCGCCGCGCGCAGCTGCTCGCGGCCGTCGGGACCGGCACCATGCCCGTACTGCTGAGCAGCGGGCACGTCGCCAACACGACCTCGTACGAGATCCTCGCGTGGGCGGCGATCGCGCTCGTCGTCGCGAGGATCGGCCGCACCGGTGACACCAGGTGGTGGGTGGCCGTGGGCGTACTGGCCGGTGTCGGCGCGGAGTTCAACCACCTCGCGGGCATCTTCGCGGTCGTGCTGCTCGCGGTCGTGCTGCTCGGGCCCGCGCGCGCCCTTGCCGCGAACCGCTGGGTCCTCGCGGGCGCGGTGATCGCGGCGGTCCTCGTGCTGCCCGACCTGTGGTGGCAGGCGCACCACGGATGGGCGATGTTCGCGATGACCCACGCGTTGAACCGGGAGAACGGCGGCCCGGGGAACATCGTCACCTGGATCGTGGGGCAGTTGGGCATGTCGTGCCTCGCGATGATCGTGGTGTGGGCGGCGGGCCTGCGGTTCCTGTGGCGCTCGGGCAACGCGCTGTGGCGCTCCCTGGCGTGGGTCTACGGCGTGCTGTTCGTCGTCTTCGCCGTCACCAGCGGCGCGCAGACCTACTACCTGGCCGGGCTGTACGTGTGCCTGCTGGGCGCCGGCGCCGTCGGGATCGACGAGTGGCTGTACGCCGAACGCCCCCGGAGGTACCGCCTGCTGATCGCGACCGGGCTCACGGCGGCCCTGTCGGCGGTCATCGTGCTGCCGGTGCTGCCCCCCTCGGACGTGGGATGGACCTACGGCATCAGCGCGACGTCCGGTGAGACGATCGGCTGGCCGCAACTGGTCACCACGGTGGACGGCGCCTGGAGGGCGCTGCCCGCCCGTCAGCGCGCCGACGCGGTGATCTTCACGGCGGACTACAGCGAGGCGGGCGCCGTCAACGAACTCGGGCGCGGGTACGGGCTGCCCACGGCCGTCAGCGAACAGAACACCGACTGGTGGTGGGGCCCCGGCGATCCGGACGCCACGACCGTCCTGGCCGTCGCGCCGGGGCCCGCGCACGTGCCCGCCTTCGCGGCCTCGCTGCGGCAGCACTTCGCCCATGTCCGCACGGTGGCCACGCTCTCGAACCCCTACGGCGTCCCCAACATCGAACGGGGCGGACACGTCTACGTCTGCACGGGCCCCCGCGGGTCCTGGGGCACGATCTGGAAGGGCCTGCGCACCTACGAGTGAGCCGGCTCCGGGTGACGGGCTCCGGGGAACGCGGCCGAAGAGGTGGTGACCGGGCGCACCGGTCAATTACTGTACGTACCGACTCCACTGCACACCGGAACGGAAACCCCCTCATGGCACGTCATGCAGCCCCCACGCCCCCACGCCACGCCCTGCTGCGCGTCGGCCTGACCGTCACCGCCGCGGGCGCGGCGCTCGGGCTCGGCAGCGCGGCGGCCCAGGCCGCGGACGCGCAGGACGCGGGTGCGCAGCAGGCGGCCGGGGCTACGGCGCAGGCGCTCACCGGGGCGGTCGGCAACGTCGGGAAGGGCGCCCTGCTGCCCCTCACGAACCTCCAGCTCGACCCGCTCGCGAAGACCGGCGTGGACCCGCTGGACAACGGGGTGGGAACGCAGATCGCCGATTTCAAGCCGGTGTCGACGAAGCCGCTCACCGACCCGGTCACGCAGGGCGGCGCGCTCGGCACGCTCCCGGTGACCGGAGACGTCCTCGGGATGCTCGGCGGCTGAGCTCCCGCCGGGCGCCGTCGCCGTACGCCATCGGGCCCGGGGCCCGGTCCTGTGCGAAGGACCGGGCACCGGGCCCGTGTTCAGCGGTGCGCGCGGTGCGTGCGTGGTGCGTGATGCGCGAGGCGCGTGCGGTGCGCGTGGTGCGCGTGGTGCGTGCGAGGCACGGGGCTTCGCGGGGCGCGTGCCTCAGTAGGAGGAACCCGCCACGCCCAGCGCGCCCGTCGGGTGCCAGACCGTCTTGGTCTCCAGGAACACCGTCATGCGGCGCGTCCCCGGGTCGGCCGCCCAGTCGGCGGTCACCGTCCCCGGGCGCAGCACCCGCTTCAGGTTGTCCGCCGCCGCGATCTCCAGGTCCTTCGCGAGCGCCGCGTCCGCGCCCGTCAGGTCGATGCCGTTGACGTCCTGGTGCGCGGCCAGCGGCGCCGCGATCTCCGCCGTACGCCCCGACAGCACGTTCACCACGCCGCCCGGCACGTCCGACGTCGCCAGCACCTCCGCCAGCGACAGGGCGGGCAGCGGGCGGTCCTCGCTCGCCACCACCACGGCCGTGTTGCCGGCGGCGACGACCGGCGCCACCACCGACACGAGGCCGAGCAGCGAGGAGTCGCGCGGCGCGAGCACCGCCACCACACCGGTCGGCTCCGGCGCCGAGTGGTTGAAGTAGGGCCCGGCCACCGGGTTCGCGCCGCCGGCCACCTGGGCGATCTTGTCGGTCCAGCCCGCGTACCAGACCCAGCGGTCGATCGCCGCCTCCACGACCGCGGCCGCCTTCGCCCTCGACAGCCCCTCGGCGTCCGCGACCTCGCGCGTGAACTGGTCCGCGCGGCCCTCCAGCATCTCCGCGATCCGGTACAGCACCTGGCCGCGGTTGTACGCCGTGGCGCCCGACCAGCCGCCTGCCGCCTTGCGCGCGGCGACGACCGCGTCGCGCGCGTCCTTGCGGGAGGCGAGCGGCGCGTTGGCGAGCCACCGGCCCTTCGCATCCGTCACTTCGAACACCCGGCCGCTCTCACTACGGGGGAACTTGCCGCCCACGTACAGCTTGTAGGTCTTCAGGACCGTGAGACGGCCCTGGCCGCCACTGTCAGACATCGAGGTACGCCTCCAGGCCGTGGCGGCCGCCCTCACGGCCGTAACCCGACTCCTTGTAGCCGCCGAACGGCGATGTCGGGTCGAACTTGTTGAACGTGTTGGCCCAGACGACGCCCGCGCGCAGCCGGTCCGCGACGGCGAGCATCCGCGAACCCTTCTCCGTCCACACACCGGCGGACAGCCCGTACGGTGTGTTGTTGGCCTTGGCGACCGCCTCGCCGGGCGTGCGGAACGTCAGCACCGAGAGCACCGGGCCGAAGATCTCGTCCTGCGCGATGGTGTGCGACTGCGCCACGCCGGTGAACAGCGTCGGCGCGAACCAGTAGCCCGCCGACGGGAGTTCGCACGAGGGCGACCAGCGCTCCGCGCCCTCCGCCTCGCCGGTCCGCGTCAACTCGCGGATCTTCGCCAGCTGCTGCGCCGAGTTGATCGCGCCGATGTCGGTGTTCTTGTCCAGCGGGTTGCCCAGCCGCAGTGTGCCGAGCCGCCGCTTCAGCGCCTCGACCAGCTCGTCCGCGACCGACTCCTGCACCAGCAGCCGCGAACCGGCGCAGCACACCTGGCCCTGGTTGAAGAAGATGCCGGTGACGATGCCCTCGACGGCCTGGTCGACGGGGGCGTCGTCGAAGACGATGTTCGCGCCCTTGCCGCCGAGTTCGAGCGTCACCTTCTTCCGGGTGCCCGCGACCTGCCGGGCGATGGCCTTGCCGACCTCCGTCGAGCCGGTGAACGCGACCTTGTCCACGTCCGGGTGGGCCACCAGCGCCGCGCCCGTCGTACCGTCGCCCGTCACGATGTTGACGACGCCCCTCGGCAGCCCCGCCTGGCGGCAGACGTCCGCGAAGAACAGTGCGGACAGCGGCGTCGTCTCGGCGGGCTTGAGGACCACCGTGTTCCCGGTGGCGAGCGCCGGCGCGATCTTCCACGCCAGCATCAGCAGCGGGAAGTTCCACGGGATGACCTGCGCGGCCACGCCCACCGGGCGCGGATCGGGGCCGTAGCCCGCGTACGCCAGCTTGTCGGCCCAGCCCGCGTGGTAGAAGAAGTGCGCGGCGGCCTGCGGCACGTCGAAGTCCCGCGTCTCCTTGATGGGCTTGCCGTTGTCGAGCGTCTCCAGCACGGCCAGCTCGCGGGCGCGCTCCTGGATGATCCGGGCGATCCGGAAGAGGTACTTGGCGCGCGCCGCGCCGGGCAGCGCGGACCAGGTGCCGAAGGCGCGGCGCGCGGCGGCCACGGCCCGGTCGACGTCCGCCGCGTCCGCCTGCGCGACCTCGGAGAGCACCTCCTCGGTGGCCGGGGCGAGTGTCTTGAACACCCCGCCGCCCGTGGCCTCGGTGAACTCGCCGTCGATGAACAGCCCGTAGGAGGGTGCGATGTCGACGACCGCGCGCGACTCGGGCGCGGGGGCGTACGCGAACGGCGAACCCCCGGCGGACGGCGCGGATGCGGCGACGGGTTTCTGCGATGCCATGGGGTATCAGTCCACCGTCACGTAGTCGGGACCGGAGTAGCGCCCGGTGCGCAGTTTCTGACGCTGCATCAGCAGGTCGTTGAGGAGCGACGAGGCCCCGAAGCGGAACCAGTGGCTGTCCAGCCAGTCAGGGCCCGCCGTCTCACCCACCAGCACCAGGTACTTGATCGCGTCCTTCGTCGTGCGGATGCCGCCCGCCGGCTTCACACCGATCTGGACGCCCGTCGCCGCGCGGAAGTCGCGCACCGCCTCCAGCATCAGCAGGGTGTTGGCCGGGGTCGCGTTCGTGCCGACCTTGCCGGTCGACGTCTTGATGAAGTCCGCGCCCGCGAGCATGCCGAGCCAGGAGGCGCGGCGGATGTTGTCGTACGTGGACAGCTCGCCGGTCTCGAAGATGACCTTCAGCCGGGCCCGCCCCGCGCACTCGGCGCGGACCGCGGTGATCTCCTCGTAGACCTTCAGATAGTGCCCGGCGAGGAACGCGCCCCGGTCGATGACCATGTCGATCTCGTCGGCGCCCGCGGCGATCGCGGAGCGCACGTCGGCGAGCTTCACGTCGAGCGCCGCGCGGCCCGCGGGGAAGGCGGTGGCGACGGACGCGACCTTGACGTCCGAGTCGCCGAGCGCGGCCCTCGCGGTGGCCGCCATGTCCGGGTAGACGCAGACCGCGGCCGTCGTGGGCGCGGTCCTGTCGGACGGGTCGGGGCGCAGCGCCTTCGCGGCGAGCGAGCGGACCTTGCCCGCGGTGTCTGCGCCTTCGAGGGTGGTCAGGTCGATCATCGAGATCGCCAGGTCGATGGCGTACGCCTTGGCGGTGGTCTTGATCGACCGGGTGCCGAGCGCGGCGGCGCGCGCCTCCAGGCCTACGGGATCGACGCCGGGCAGCCCGTGCAGA
The DNA here is from genome assembly GCF_020176795.1 of Streptomyces sp. 8L. GTDB lineage: Bacteria > Actinomycetota > Actinomycetes > Streptomycetales > Streptomycetaceae > Streptomyces. The sequence continues at coordinate 4,680 of NZ_JAIUKE010000234.1, read as the reverse complement.
AAGCGCCGCAGCGTGCTGTCCGATGCCACGGCATCGGCGAGCGGGGGTGGGGTGCTGGTGGACATGGTCACCAGGGCAGCATATCTACGCGCGTAGCGGTCTGTACAGGGTGAGAGGTGGGGTGGGGCGTGGGCCTGGCGGGTGCGGCCGGAAGGCCGCCGCGGACGGGTCGAACGGCGGCCCGGGACCGGTTGAACGGCGGTCCGGGTCGGCTGAAAGGCCGCATCGGGCGGGTTGAACGGCGGTCCGGGACGGGTCGAACGGCGGCCTTCCGGCCGGTTGAACGGCTGCTCAGGGCGAGCGGAACGATAACGGCGGGGCGAACCGATCGATAACGACCGTGGACTGTCCTCGTCCGTTCGCTCGCGCGTGCGGCAGAATCATAGGTATGGCACGTTCCGAACACCAGCAGCCCGAGGCCGCCCCGGCCGCCCCCGCCCCCCCCGCGCCCGGGCCCGGTACGCCCGCGTACTCCGACCGCGTGTACCGCTCGGGCGGCGGCATCGCGGGCGGTGTGCTCGTACTGGCGCTGGTGCTCTGGCTCGGCATCGACGCCTTGGTCAGCGGCAGCGGCCGGGCGCCCTGGCTGTCGCTCGCCGCCCTGCTGTTCGTGGTGCCGCTGCTGGTGGCCTTCACGGTGCGGCCCGCCGTCTTCGCGGGCGAGGACCGGGTCCGGATCAGGAACCCGTTCCGTACGGTCTCCGTGCCGTGGGGCGCCATGAAGCACATGAAGGCGCGCCTGAGCACGGAGCTGTTCACGCAGGACGGCAGGAAGTACCAGATGTGGGCCATCCCGGTCAGCCTGCGCCAGCGCAAGCGCGCGGACCGCAGGCTGGGCCGCCTCGAACGCTCCGCGCCGGCGTCCTCCGGCTCCCGGCAGGCGGCGCTGAGCTTCTCCGCCTCCGACACCGAGCCGAAGCTCCCCCAGGCCGACCAGGCGCTGACCGAGATGCGCGAGCTGGCGGACCGCGCGACCGCGCGCGACAGCGCGGCGGCGCAGGGCGCGCCGGTGGTGCGCTGGGCGTACGAGGTGATCGCCCCGGCACTCGCGGGCGCGATCCTGCTGATCATCCTGATCGCACTGGGCTGAGCCGGCCGGGCCGCGTAAAGCGCCCGTTTCCCCGGGCCCCACCGCGCCCGGCGTCAGAAGCCCGCCGCGCCCGATGCCCGGGCACTCGGGCACCCGCGCGCCCGCGCCCCGCGTCAGAGTCGCGCCCGGCGCCCGCGCCCGGCGCCCGCGCCCCGCGTCAAGAGCCTCGCGTCAGAGTCCCGCCGCTGCCGAGAGGTCGCGCTTGAGGGACTCCAGAAGGTCCTCGGCCGTCCTCTTCGCCCGGGGCAGCGCCGCCGCGTCCGCCACCGGGATCACCGCCTCCAGGTAGCACTTGATCTTCGGCTCGGTACCGCTGGGCCGGACGATGACACGGGCCTCGTGCGCACCGCCCAGGGTGTAGCGCAGGCCGTCCGTCGGCGGCAGGCCGCCCGAGCCCGCGGCCAGGTCCTCGGCGCCGGTGACCCTGAGGCCCCCCAGCTCCGCGGGCGGGGGGGCGCGCAGCCGGCGCATCGCGGCGTCGATCCGGGACAGGTCCTCCACCCGCGCGGACAGCTGGTCCGTGGCGTGCAGGCCGTGGGCGAGCGCCAGTTCGTCCAGGAGGTCCGTCAGCGTACGGCCCTCCGCCTTCAGTTCGGAGACCAGCTCCGCCACCAGCAGCGCCGCCGTGATGCCGTCCTTGTCGCGCACGCCGTCCGGGTCGACGCAGTAGCCGAGCGCCTCCTCGTAGCCGTACCGCAGGCCCGGCACCCGGGCGATCCACTTGAAGCCCGTCAGCGTCTCCTCGTACGGCAGCCCGGCCGCCGCGGCGATCCGGCCGAGCAGCGAGGACGACACGATCGACTCCGCGAAGGTGCCCCGGGCGCCCTTGCCCACCAGGTGCGCGGCCAGCAGCGCGCCCACCTCGTCGCCGCGCAGCATCCGCCAGCCGCCGGGCGCCGACGCGTCCGGCACGGCGACGGCGCAGCGGTCCGCGTCCGGGTCGTTGGCGATGACCACGTCGGGGCGGACGGCGCGCGCCGTCGCGAACGACAGGTCCATCGCGCCGGGCTCCTCCGGGTTGGGGAACGCGACCGTCGGGAACGCCGGGTCCGGCTCGGCCTGTTCCGGCACCGGCACCGGCGCGGGGAAGCCCGCCCGCGCGAACGCCGCGAGCACCGTGTCCGTACCCACGCCGTGCAGGGCCGTGTGCACGACGCGCGCGGTACGCGGCGACCCCGGCGTCAGAACGGCCTGCGTACGGGCCAGGTACGAGGCCAGGACGGAGTCGTCGAGCACCTCCCAGCCGGCCTCGGGGCGCGCCACGTCGGCGAGCCGGTCCACCGCCTCGATGTGCGCCGCGATCTCGCCGTCCGCGGGCGGGACGATCTGCGAACCGCCGCCCAGATACACCTTGTAGCCGTTGTCCCCGGGCGGGTTGTGGCTCGCCGTCACCTGTACGCCCGCCGCCGCGTCCATGTGCTGCACCGCGAACGCGAGCACCGGCGTAGGCAGCGGCCCCGGCAGCAGCGCGGCCCGCAGCCCCGCGCCCGTCATCACCGCCGCCGTGTCGCGCGCGAAGTCCGCCGACTTGTAGCGGGCGTCATAGCCGATCACCACCAGCCCGCCGCCCTCGCCGTGCTCCTTGAGGTACGCGGCGAGGCCCGCCGCCGCCCGGATCACGACGGCCCGGTTCATCCGCGCGGGCCCCGCGCCGAGTTCGCCGCGCAGCCCCGCCGTACCGAACTGGAGCAGCCCGGAGAACCGCGCCGCCAGGGCCTGCCGGTCTCCCGAGTCGATCAGGGCGCGCAGCTCCGCGCGGGTGTCGCCGTCCGGGTCCTCGGCGAGCCACGCCTCGGCACGGGCGGTCAGGGAGTCCTGCGTCACGTCGGGTCCTTCCCCTGCGAGAGGCGGTACGGATGGTGCGTGTGGTGGCGGTGGCGATGGCTGGTGGTCGGGATGGTGCGGGAGGGTCCGTACGGTACGGGCCCGGCGCCGCGTCAGACGCGTTCCAGCACCCTGGCCAGCAGCGCGCCCATCTGCTTCGCCGAGTCGCGCCCGGCCTGGAGCACTTCCTCATGGCTGAGCGGCTGGCCGCTCAGCCCCGCCGCGAGGTTGGTCACCAGCGAGATGCCCAGCACCTCCGCGCCCGCCTCGCGCGCGGCGATGGCCTCGAGGACCGTCGACATGCCCACCAGATCGCCGCCGAGTACGCGCACCATGGCGATCTCGGCTGGCGTCTCGTAGTGCGGGCCGGGGAACATCGCGTACACGCCCTCTTCGAGCGCCGGGTCGATCTCCTTGCACAGCGCGCGCAGGCGCGGCGAGTACAGGTCCGTCAGGTCCACGAAGCGCGGCCCGACGATGGGGGAGACGCCCGTCAGGTTGATGTGATCGCTGATCAGGACCGGCTGGCCGGGGCGCATGCCCTCGCGCAGCCCGCCGCAGCCGTTCGTCAGGACGACCGTCTTGCAGCCGGCGGCGACCGCCGTGCGGACCCCGTGCGCCACGGTGGCCACGCCGTGGCCCTCGTAGTGGTGCGTACGGCCGAGGAAGACCAGCGCGCGCTTGCCCGAGCCGTCGATACGGTACGAGCGGACCGAGCCGCCCTGCCCCTCGACGGCGGGCGGCGGGAAGCCCGGCAGGTCGGCCATGGGGAACTCGGCGGCGGGGGTGCCGAGCGCGTCGACGGCGGGTGCCCAGCCCGAGCCCATCACGAGGACGACGTCGTGGCTCTCGGCACCGGACAGCTCGCGCAGCCGCGCGGCGGCCCGGTCCGCTGCGGCATAGGGGTCGGCGGGTCCGGCGGCGGGCCCCGTGGGGCCGTCTGCGGCAGCCGGAGTAACAGATGCGTTCACGTCGGTGAGCCTAGCCGTTCAGGCCCTACGCGCGTAGATGAAGGGTGCACGGTCTTGTGATTGTTGCCTTGTCGTTTCCGACGAATGTCCGGCAGCCGCCGGTCGGACGGGAGCGCGAGGGGAGCCCGCTGCCTGCCCGTCGCGGTGCCCGGCGTCTGCGTGTCGCGGTGCCCGGCGTCTGCGCGCCGTGCCGTGGCCGGGCCCTGTACGCCTCGCGCCCACGACCCGCCGACGGCCCCGTACGCCTCGCGCCCAGGACTCTCGAAGGACCCGGGACCGGCCCCGGAGAGCGCCGTACGCCCGCCTCAGCAGGGGCGCTTGCGCAGTTCCATCACATAGTCGTGCGGCGCGCCCGCCGACTCCGCGGCGTCCGCGATCTCGCCCAGGTAGCGGGCGGACGGCAGGCCGCCCTCGTAGCCGTTGAGCACGTAGACCCACGACGGCTCGGCGCCCTCCAGCGTGTCGACCCGGACCCGCATGCGCCGGTAGATGTCGAGCCCGACACCCTCCCAGCGGTCCATCGAGTCCTCGTCCATCAGGGCGATGTCGTACAGCGCGACGAAGACCTGCTCGCGGGGCGCCTCGACGATCGTCGCGAGCGCGCCCTCCCAGCCCATCTGCTCGCCGCCGAAGGTGAGCCGCCACCCGTTGAGCCACCCCGTGCCGCGCAGCGGGGAGTGCGGGGCGCGGCGCGACATCAGCCGCGCATCGAGGTTGCCGGCGTACGCGGCGTAGAGCGACATGGGGTCGAGGGTACGGGAGGGTCGCCAGAGGTGGGGGTCCGCGGGCGGAATC
>NZ_JAIUKE010000233.1 GCF_020176795.1 Streptomyces sp. 8L | reverse complement strand
GCTCTGCGGGGACCCATGGGGGCGGGCGTGCGTGGCCGCGGGAGTCCGCAGGCCGGGCCTCACTCACGCCAGGGCAGTTCCGCCGTGATCCTCGTGGGGCCGCCCTGCGGGGAGTCCACCACCAGGACCCCGTCCATCGCGCCCAGCCGGTCCGCCAGCCCCGACAGGCCGCTTCCGCCGGCCGTGTCCGCGCCGCCGACTCCGTCGTCCGAGACCTGTATCAGCAGCCGGTCCTGCGACTGCCACACATCCGCGGTCGCGGTCCTGGCCGCGCTGTGCTTGCTGATGTTCTGGAGCAGTTCGGAGACCGTGAAGTACGCGATGCCCTCGATGGCGGGGGCGGGGCGCTCCGGCAGGTCGACCTCGACCTTCACCGGCACGGTGCAGCGCGCGGCCAGCGACGACAGCGCCGCGTCCAGGCCGCGGTCGGTGAGGACGGCGGGGTGGATGCCGCGGGCGAGGTCGCGCAGCTCCTGGAGCGCCGTCTTCACCTCGCCGTGCGCCTCGTCCACCATGCGCGCGGCGGCTTCCGGGTCCTCGGCCAGCTTCTCCTTCGCGAGGCCGAGATCCATGGCGAGGGCGACGAGCCTGGCCTGGGCGCCGTCGTGCAGATCGCGCTCGATGCGGCGCAGGTCGGCGGCGGCGGTGTCGACGACGACCCCGCGGTCCGACTCCAGCTCCGAGACGCGGGACTCCAGCCGCGAAGGGCCGAGCAGCGCGCCCACCATCACCCGGTCCACCGCGGTGAGACCGCGCAGGACGTACGGCGTCGCGATGACCAGGACCAGACCCAGCGCGCAGACGAGCGCGGTCTGGAGCGGGACGCCCAGGTCGACCGTGGTGCCCGACGTGTCGTGGAACAGCACGATCCTGCCGCCGTTCACGTCCCGGTACGCCCACTGCCACAGCGGGAACGTGAGGACGCCCCAGCCGGTCGCCCAGAACGTCACCCCCACGACGAACGAGAACACGGCCCAGGGAAACTGCACCAGCGCGTACAGCAGATTGCGCCAGGACTCGCCGCTCCTGAGCAGCGCGCCCGTCCAGGCCAGCAGGCCGCCCTTCTTCGCCCGGACGGGCGCAGGGCGGCCGATGTCCATGCCGAGCAGGAGCCGCGCGCGGGCCCGCTCCATCGCGCCGAAGCCCCGGGCGCTCGCCAGGGTGGCCGCCAGGATCGGCGCCCCCAGGAAGGTGACCAGCATGCCAAGGCCGGTCACCAGCATGATCAGGGAGTACGAGAACAGCACGACGCCGATCGGCAGGCCGAGCAGCACATAACCGAACTCGCGCCAGGTCCTGGCCTCCAACGGCGCGCGCAGGACCGGCGGAAGGAAGTGGCGCCGCGGCGCGGTGCCCCGGCCGGGGCCGTACTCCGTACTCATCTCGACACCTGTGTAACTGGCCATCGTGGCCGTCCGATCTGCTAGATCCGCAGGACCCGCCGCCGATTCCGCGAGGGAGGGCCGTCCGTGTCCGTGTGCGCGTTCATGTTCGTGTTCGTGCCGGTGATGCACGGTGCGCGGCTGACGCGCGGCCCGACGTGTGCGCCGGGCTGCCGTGCTTCTCCGCGCGCCCCTCACCGCGTCCCATGGCCCCGAGCGCGCGAGCGCCCGGCCATGGGGGCGGTCACCGTCCTCACCCTCGGGTTTTCCCCACCTCGCGGCCCGTGTCCGCCTCGCGCCTCATGCCCGCCTCGCGGGCGGCGCCCGTCCCGCGTATCCCGCGTATCCCGCGCACCCGGCGGGGCTCCTCGCGGTCGTCCCCCGCCCTACCGCTGCCCCTGCCACCGCGGGGCGCCGCCGTCCCCGCCGCGCCGGCGCCAGGGCAGCTCCGCCGTCACCGTCGTCGGCCCCCCGACGGGCGAGTCCAGGACGAACAGGCCGTCCACGGCGCCCAGCCGGTCCGCGAGGCCGGCCATGCCCGTACCGCCGTCGAGACGCGCGCCGCCGACTCCGTCGTCCGAGACCTGTATCAGCAGCCGGTCCTGTGACCGCCACACATCCACACTCGCGGTCCTGGCACGGCTGTGCTTGCTGATGTTCTGGAGCAGTTCGGAGACCGTGAAGTACGCGATGCCCTCGATGGCCTCGGCCGGCCGCTCGGCCAGCTCGACGGTGACCTTCACCGGCACCGTGCAGCGCGCGGCCACCGACGACAGGGCGGCGCTCAGGCCGCGGTCGGTGAGGACGGCGGGGTGGATGCCGCGGGCGAGGTCGCGCAGCTCCTGGAGCGCCAGCTTCACCTCCCCGTGCGCCTCGTCCACCATGGCGGCCGCCGCCACCGGGTCCTGGGTCAGCTTCTCCTTCGCGAGGCCGAGGCCCATGGCGAGGGCGACGAGCCTGGCCTGGGCGCCGTCGTGCAGATCGCGCTCGATGCGGCGCAGGTCGGCGGCGGCGGTGTCGACGACGACCCCGCGGTCCGACTCCAGCTCCGCGATGCGCGCCTCCAGCTCCTCGTCGGGGGAGAGCAGGCCGCGCACCATCGCCCGGTCCGCGTTGGCCATGCCGCGCGCGATGAACGGGAGCACGGGCCACAGGACGAACAGGCCGGTCAGCGTCACGCTGAACGTGACGATCCCCCACGGGAGCCGCATGAACGTGTACAGCGCGGTCCGCCACCCCACCGGGTCCTTCAGCGCCGACACCATCCGGCCGACGAAGCCGGTGCCCCGGCGCCGGAACATCGGGCTCGGCTCCTCCACCCGTACGCCCAGCAGCCCGCGCGCCCGCGCCCGCTCGAGCCGCCCGAACAGACGCGTACCGGAGAGGCCCACCACCAGCAGCGGCAGGCCGATCACCGTCACCGACAGGCCCACGCCCAGCGTCAGCGTCACCACCACGTAGACGAAGCCGATCAGCGCGGCGGGGAAATTCACCAGCAGGTGGGCGATCTCCTTCCACGTGTGGCGGTCGTACGCGAAACGCGCGGGCGGCGGCGAGACGTCGGCGAGGCCCGGGACGTCGCGCTCGACGCGGCGTCCCGGACTGCCGTGCGGTGCGCCACTCGGGCGTGGACTGGCGGTCATAACGCACAAGCCTGCCGTCCGGCGAGGCGGTGCGCCATGGGGTAACCCGAAGCGCGTGGGGTGGGGCTAGCCCCACCCCGGGTGGCCCCGGCGCCGGGGACGGCGCTTACCCGGTCTTTAACAGGGCCTAGACTTCCGCTCCATACAGCCGGTATGTCGGCTGCTCCGCCCACGGGCGCACAGGCGTACGCGGGACCGGCGGACGGTGCCGGGCCGGCGCACGGCGACCTGGCCACAGGAAACCGGTCCGGAGGGCGGAGGCCGGACCGGGACGCCGGGTTCCGGGCCGACGGACACAGCAGGTGAGGGAGCGAGGGGGCGGACGTGCCGGAACCGGTCGTTCTCGCCGCGGGCTACTTCCGCGGCTACTCGGTGGTGGGGGTGCTCGCCGTCGTCGGCGTGCTGTTCGTCGCCGTCGCCTTCGGCGCGGGGCGGCTGCTGCGGCCCGTCGTACCGACGCAGGAGAAGCTGCTGACGTACGAGTGCGGGGTCGACCCGGTCGGCGAGGGCTGGGCGCACACCCAGGTGCGGTACTACGTGTACGCGTTCCTCTATGTGATCTTCGCGGTCGACTCCGTGTTCCTCTTCCCGTGGGCGACTGTCTTCGCCGCGCCCGGGTACGGCGTGACGACCCTGGTCGAAATGTTCGTCTTCCTCGGCTTCCTGGCCGTGGGACTGCTCTACGCATGGAAGAAGGGCGTCCTCGAATGGACGTGACCCCGCCCGCGACGCCGAACCCGCCACCGACGCCGAACCCGCCCGCCGCCCGCGAGCCCGAGCCGCCGCCCGAGCCCCGCCGCCTCGGCGACCGGTCCCGGCTCGCCCCGCAGCCGATGAAGGTCGTCCTGAACTGGGGCCGCCGCTACAGCCTCTGGGTGTTCAACTTCGGCCTCGCCTGCTGCGCCATCGAGTTCATCGCCGCCTCCATGGCCCGTCACGACTTCATCAGGCTCGGGGTGATCCCGTTCGCCCCGGGGCCGCGCCAGGCGGACCTGATGGTCGTCTCGGGCACCGTCACGGACAAGATGGCGCCCGCCGTGAAGCGGCTGTACGAGCAGATGCCCGAGCCGAAGTACGTGATCTCCTTCGGCGCCTGCTCCAACTGCGGCGGCCCCTACTGGGATTCGTACGCGGTCACGAAGGGCGTCGATCAGATCATCCCCGTCGACGTGTACGTGCCGGGCTGCCCGCCGCGTCCCGAGGCGCTGCTCCAGGGCATCCTCAAGCTCCAGGAGAAGATCGCGGCGGAGTCGCTCGCGGAGCGCTACGGGCAGGGCACGGAACCGTCCGCCGCGCAGCTCCGCAGCGGCCTGGTCCGGCCGCCGGACGCCGGGGACCCGCGATGACCGAGGCGTACGACACTCTGCCGGGTTCGGTGGCGGACACCTTCGGCGAGGGCGCGACGGCGGAGCTGTCGTACGGGCTGCTCACGGTGGACGTGCCGGCCGGACGCTGGCTCGACGCCCTCACGGCCGCGCGATCCGTGCTGGGCTGCGACTACTTCGACTGGCTGAGCGCCGTCGACGAGGGCGCGGACGGCTTCCGCGTCTCGGCGCGCGTCTTCGCGGTCGCCGACCGTACGGTACGGGCACTGCTCGTGCGCACGGCGGTACCGCACGACGCGGCGGAACTGCCGTCCGCCGTCGGCGTGTACGCGGGCGCGGCCTGGCACGAGCGCGAGACGCACGAGATGTTCGGCATCGCCTTCGGCGGCCACCCGAACCTGACGCCGCTGCTGCTGCCGGAGAACTTCGAGGGGCATCCGCTGCGCAAGGACTTCGTACTGGCCGCACGGGTCGTGAAGGCGTGGCCCGGCGCGAAGGACCCGGGCGAGTCGGCGTCTCCGCGCCGCCGCCAGATGCTCCCGCCCGGCGTTCCCGACCCGAACGAGTGGGGCCCCCACAAGGGCGAGAGCCCGCGCACACCTGCCCGTCCCGCACCCGGTGGCGCGGCCGGGGCGCCGGCACGGGCATCTGAGGAGACCCCGCGCCGGCCCCGCAGGACGCGCAGTGCGTCCGAAGGCTCCGCCTCGCAGGGCCCTGCGGGAGGCCGTGCCACGGGCTCATCGGCCGACGCGGCGACGGGCTCATCGGCCGGTCCGGCGGCCGGCGGGCGGGGGGTCGCGGAACCGGACGGGCCGGCTCCACGCACCCCGCGCCGTTCGCGCTCGGCCTCGGGCGGCTCGGCGTCGCAGCGCGACCAGCCCCGCCGCGACGCCCCCTGGCACCACCCCGCCCCGGGCGACGCCGACACGGGCCCGGAGCAGGGCGCCGGACCAGAGAAGGGCGCTGAGCCGGGGCAGGGCACCGGGCCTGATCGGCGCGATCAGGACCCCGAAGCGCGCCGACGCGATCGGGACACCGGCCCCGATCGGCGCGATCAGGACACCGAGGCGGGCCGGCGCGATCGGGGCGGCCCGCGCGAGCGCGGCGGTGAGGACTCGTGAACGGCGTGCTCGACATCGTCCTGCGCCTGGTCATCGTGTTCGTGGCCTTCCTCGTCCTCCCGCTCCTGGTCGGCCAGGCCGAGCACAAGGTCATGGCCCATATGCAGGGGCGCCTCGGCCCGATGCACGCGGGCGGCTTCCACGGCTGGGCGCAGCTCGTCGCCGACGGGGTGAAGTTCGCGCAGAAGGAGGACGTCGTCCCGGCCGACGCGGACCGCCGGATCTTCCAGCTCGCGCCGGCCGTCGCGCTCCTGCCGTACCTCCTGGTCCTGGTCGTGATCCCGGTGGGCCCGGGCGGCAGCGCCGTGGGCCAGTCGGTCGACGCCGGCCTGTTCTACGTCCTGGCCGTCCTGGGCGTCGGCGTGCTCGGCTCACTGATGGCCGGTTGGGCGTCCGCCAACAAGTACTCCCTGCTCGGCGGCCTGCGCACCGCCGCCCAACTGCTCGCGTACGAGCTGCCGATGCTGCTGGCCGCCGCGTCCGTCGCGATGGCGGCCGGCACCGTGTCGCTCCCCGGGCTGCTGGACGCCTTCCACTGGTGGTGGGTGCCCTGGCAGATCGTGGGCGGCGCCGTGTTCTTCGTGTCCGGGCTCGCAGAGCTGCAACGGCCGCCCTTCGACATGCCGGTCGCCGACTCGGAGATCATCTTCGGTGCCTACACCGAGTACACGGGGCTGCGGTTCGCGCTGTTCCTGCTCGCCGAGTACGCGGGCATCGTGGTGCTCTCCGGGCTGACGGCCGTACTCTTCCTCGGCGGCTGGCACGGGCCGTCCGGCGCCGACGGCCTCGGCTGGGTGTGGACCCTGCTGAAGACCGCGGTGCTCGCGTTCGTCGTGATCTGGCTGCGCGTCAGCTATCCGCGGCTGCGTGAGGACCAGTTGCAGAAGCTCGCCTGGACCGTGCTCATCCCCCTCGCCCTCGCCCAGATCGCCCTCACCGGCGTCGTCAAGGTCGTGATCAGCTGATGTCCCCGATCCCCGGCAGCGGGCTCGCCAAGGGTCTCGCCGTCACCCTCCGCACGATGACCCGAAAGACGGTCACCGAGCAGTATCCCGAGGCCCTGCCCGAACTGCCGCCCCGCAGCCGGGGCGTCATCGGGCTGTTCGAGGAGAACTGCACCGTGTGCATGCTGTGCGCGCGCGAGTGCCCCGACTGGTGCATCTACATCGACTCCCACAAGGAGACCGTGCCGCCCGCCGCTCCCGGGGGCCGGGAGCGCAGCAGGAACGTCCTCGACCGCTTCGCCATCGACTTCGCCCTGTGCATGTACTGCGGCATCTGCATCGAGGTGTGCCCGTTCGACGCGCTGTTCTGGTCGCCCGAGTTCGAGTACGCGGAGACGGACATCCGGGAGCTGACCCACGAGCGCGACAAGCTCCGCGAGTGGATGTGGACCGTGCCCGAGCCGCCCGCGCTCGACCCGGCGAGCGAGGAACCCAAGGAGGTCGCCGCCGCCCGCAAGGCCGCCGACCGACTCGCCCAGCAGGAGCAGCGGGACCAGCAGGAGCGGGAGCAGGGTCCGGCCGGGTCCGGCCAGGACGCGCCAGGCAGGCCGGGGCCCGGGAACCCGCAGGACGGACCCGAGGGGGCAGGCGCGTGAACCTCGCCGCTTCGGTGAACGCCCTGGCCGCCCCCGCGGACGCCCTCGCCTCCGCGCACGGCCGTGTCCTCGACCTTTCCTTCGGCCGTGCCCTCGCCTCCGCGCACGGCTCCGGGGCCGGGGCCGTGCGCACCGTCCACGGCTTCCTGTCCCCGACCGGTGTCGAGGTGGTGTTCCTCCTCGTCGGCATCGTCACCCTCGGCGCGGCCCTGGTCACCGTGACCACCCGCCAGCTGGTGCACGCCGCCCTGTGGCTCGTCGTCGCGCTCGGCGGCCTCGCCGTCGAGTACCTGCTGCTCACCGCCGAGTTCATCGCCTGGGTGCAGGTCCTGATCTACCTCGGTTCCGTCGTCGTCCTCCTCCTCTTCGGTCTGATGCTCACGAAAGCCCCCATCGGCCGCTCGCCCGACGCCGACTCGGCCGCCCGCGTCCCCGCCCTGGTGGTCGCGGTCGCCGCTGCGGCCACCCTCGTCTACGTTGTCGTCGACGCGTTCCGCACCAGCTGGATCGACCTCGGCGGGCCCGCGCGGGGCTCCACCAAGGTGACAGGGCAAGTCCTGTTCCGGCACTGGGTGCTCCCCTTCGAGGCGCTCTCCGTCCTGCTCCTCGCGGCGCTCGTCGGCGCCATCGTCCTCTCCCGCAAACGCGACACGACGGGCAGCGCCCGCCCGACCGGCGTCCCCGGGGGTACGGGGCCCCGCGCCGGGCGCACCGCCGTGCGCCGTGCCCCGGGCCCGCGCGCAGGGGAGCGGCAGCGCTGATGCACCTCGTCTATCCGGCCGTCCTCGCCGTCCTCCTCTTCTGCACCGGCGTGTACGGCGTACTCGCCCGGCGCAACGCGATCCTCGTCCTGATGTCCGTCGAGCTCATGCTCAACGCCGTCAACCTCAACCTCGTCGCCTTCGACGCGTGGCTGCGCGACACCCTGCACGCGGGGCAGGCGCTCACCCTCTTCGTCATCGCCATCGCCGCCGCCGAGATCGGCATCGGCCTCGCGATCGTCCTGATGGTGTACCGGGCGCGCGGCAGCGCGGACATCGACAGGCTCCGCGACACCTCCGAGCCCGCGATGGACCGCGACCCGGACGGCACCGGCGCCCCCGGCGCGGGCGAGCCGGGCGCCACCGCCCCCGGGCATCCCGACGACCCCGCCGGCCCCGCGGCGACGAATGCCGAGGCCTCCGCGTGAGCACCACGACCCTGGCCGTCCTCGTACCCCTCCTTCCGTTCGTCGGTGCCGCGCTTGGCCTCCTCACGGGCCGCGCCGCGCCCGGCTTCGTACGCCCTCTGGCCCTGCTGCCGACGCTGTTCGCGGCCGTGCTCGCCGTGGCCGTCGCCGTGCGGCAGGGCGGCGGCGCGGGCGACGGCACGCCCCCGCTCGACGCCGCGACCCGGCTCACGCCCACCGGCTCCGTCCCCGTCGACCTGTCGCTGCACATCGACGGCTTCGCCGCGCTCGTCGCCGTCCTGGTCGCCGTCGTCGCGGCCTGCGTGCAGCTCTACTCGACCGCCTACCTGCGCGACGACCTGCGCTACCCCTCGTACGCGGCGCTCGTGTCCCTCTTCACCTCCGCGATGCTGCTCGTCGTCTACTCGGGCGACCTGATGGTGCTGCTGGTCGGCTGGGAGGTGATGGGCATCTGCTCGTACTTCCTCGTCGGCCACTACTGGGAGACGCCGGAGGCCCGCGCTGCCTCCGTCAAGGCGTTCCTCGTCACCAAGCTCGGCGACATCCCCTTCCTCATCGGGCTGTTCGCCCTGGCCGCCGACTCCGGCAGCTTCCGCATCCCGCGCATCCTCGACACGGCCGCGGGCGGTGGACTGCACCACCCCACGCTGGTCGCGCTGCTCCTCCTCGCGGGTGTCGCCGGCAAATCCGCCCAGTTCCCCCTGCACACCTGGCTGCCGGACGCGATGGCGGGCCCCACGCCCGTCTCCGCGCTGATCCACGCGGCGACCATGGTCGCCGCCGGCGTCTACTTCGTCGCCCGTGTCCTCCCCGTCTTCGCCGCGTCCACCGCCGCCCTCGTCGTGCTCGCCGTCGTCGCCGCCGTGACGATGGTCGGCTCGGCGCTCGCTGCGCTCGCCCAGGACGACATCAAGCGCGTACTGGCGTACTCGACCATCGGCCAACTCGGCTACATGTCCGGCGCGCTGGCCCTCGGCGACCGGGACGCCGCCGTCTTCCACCTCCTGTCGCACGGCGCCTTCAAAGCGCTCCTCTTCCTCGGCGCGGGCGTGGTCATCCACGCCGCGGGCACCAACTCGCTCGCCGCCATGTCCCGCATGGGCGGTCTCCTCCGGCGCGTCCCCGACACCTTCTGGACGATGACGCTCGGCCTGCTCGCCCTCGCCGCGATCCCTCCCTTCTCCGGCTTCTTCTCCAAGGAGGCGGTGCTCGGCGCGGCCGAGAACGCCGCACTCGGCGGACCGGCCCCCGCCTCCGTCTCCGACGCGGCCCACTCGGCCGCGACGGCCGGGGCCGCCGCCGGGGCCCTCGGCCCGACCGCGTCCGTCGCGATCGGCTGGACCGTGCTGCTCGCGGGACTCGTCACCGCCCTCCTCACCGGCGCCTACGCCGCCCGCCTGTGGCTCCTCGCCTTCCGCGGCCGGGGCGCCCCCGCGCCCGACCACTGCAGGCAGCCCCGCGTCATGAGCGGCGTGCTGTGGGTGCTCGCCGTACCGACCGTCGGCTCGGGCGCCCTCGCCTGGTACCTCGGAGACTGGTTCGACGGCCAGCGCCTCACGCCCGCCCTCGCCACGTCGCTCCTCGCCACCGGCGTCGCCCTCCTCGGCGCGGGTGTCATGTACGGCACCTGGCGGCGCACCGCCCCGCTCCTCGAACGCACCCCGCTCGGGGCCGTCGCCGCGCATCCCGAGGCCGAACCCGCGCTCTCCGAGGCCGAGGCCATCGAGACCCACCCCCTCGCCTACGGCGGCATCGCCGACGCACCCGACCCCGCGGACCCCGGGCGGCGGCTGCTCGGCCCGCTGCACCGGCACGCCGCCGCGGGCTTCCACCTCGACGCGCTGTACGACCTGCTGTTCGTGCGCACCGTGGAGGCCGGCGCCCGCCTGGTCCGCTTCCTGGACCGGGAGGTCGTCGACACCTACGTACGGGGAGCGGGCACAGGGCCCCGCTGGCTCGGCGCCGCCGTGCGCCGGGCGCAGACCGGAAACGTCCAGCTCTATATGAGCGCCCTGCTCGCCGGCTCCGTCGTGCTGGCGATCGCCGCCGTACTCGTCGCAGCGGGAGCGTGAACCGTGCTCGATATCAGCGAATCCGTGATGAAGATCCTGCTCGCTGTGATCGTGGCGGGGCCGCTCATCGGCGCGGGCGCGGCCCTCCTGCCCGCGCCGCCCGGCCTCAGGGGCGCGGGCCCGCAGCGGGCCGTACTGCGCCACGGCGTGATCGTCACCGGCGTGGTCCTCGCCGCGGCGATCGTCCTCGCCCTCGGCTTCGACCGGCACCACGCGTCGGCGATGCAGGCCACGACGAACATCAGCTGGATCGCGGCGATGAACGTCCGCATCCACCTCGGCGTCGACGGCATTTCCCTCCCCCTTCTGGTCCTGACCGCCCTGCTGACCTTCCTCTGCGCCCTCTACAGCTACTACAAGCCCCCGAACGGCCCCGGGGCGAAGGGCTTCGTCGCCCTTCTCCTCCTCCTGGAGTCCGGCACCCTCGCGACCTTCGCCGTCCTCGACCTGATCCTGTTCTTCCTGGCCTTCGAGATGGTCCTCATCCCGATGTACTTCCTGATCGCGCGCTGGGGCGGCGATCAGGGCGTGAGCGGCGGCCGGCAGGCCGCCGCCTGGAAGTTCGTCCTCTACACCGTGCTCGGCTCGGTCGTCATGCTGCTCGGCCTGCTGCTGATCGGACTTCGCGCAGGCACGTTCGACATAGTGGCACTCGCCACTGACAACGGCCGGGGTCTGAGTCCATCCACGCAGGTCATCGCCGTTCTGGCGATCGGAATCGGGCTTGCGGTGAAGACCCCGATGTGGCCGCTGCACAGCTGGCTGCCCGACGCGCACACGGCCGCGCCGACCGTCGGCTCCGTGCTCCTCGCCGGGGTCCTGCTCAAGATGGGTACGTACGGATTCGTCCGGATCGTCCTGCCGATCGCCCCGCACGGCATGCGGACCTTCGCCCCCTACCTCGCGGCCCTGGGCGTCGCCGGGATCATCTACGGATCGCTCGCCTGCCTCGCCCTCGTCAGGCGCGGCGCGGGCGGCGACCTGAAACGCCTGATCGCGTACTCCTCCGTCGGCCACATGGGCTTCGTGCTCCTGGGCATCGCCTCCATGACCCCCACCGGCGTCAATGGCGCGCTGTTCGCGAACATCGCCCACGGCCTCATCACCGGCCTGCTGTTCTTCCTGGTCGGCGGTCTCAAGGACCGCTACGGCACCGCCGACCTCGACAGCCTCGCCGGAGCCACGGGCGCCGCGCTCTACGGCCGCGCGCCCCGCCTCGGCGGGCTCCTCGCGTTCGCCGCGGTGGCCTCCCTCGGACTGCCGGGCCTCGCCGGGTTCTGGGGCGAGATGCTGACCATGTTCGGCGCGTTCCGCCCCGCCGCGGGACTCAGCCGCCCGGCGTTCCTCACCTTCATGTCCGCCGCCGCCTTCGGCACGCTGCTGACCGCCGCGTACCTGCTCGCCGTCGTACGGCGCGTCTGCATGGGCGTACGCGGCACCGAGGGCACGACCCCCGCACAAGCCCCCGCCCAAGCCTCCGCGCAGCCCTTCCCGGCGGGGGAGCCCGGCGGCCCGCCGCACCTGCCCGATGTGCGGGGCTACGAACTGGCCGCCTGGAGCCCACTCGTCGCCCTGACCGTCCTGGCCGGACTGTGGCCCGCCGTACTGCTCGGCCTGACCGACCCCGCCGTCCACCGACTCCTCGCGGGAGGCGCGTCATGACCGCCGCGGGCCTCGTCCAGTCCGTCGACTGGCTCGCCGTCGCACCGCCCGCGATCACCGCCGCCGTCGCGCTGGTCGTCCTGGTCGCCGACCTCTTTCTGGAGGAGCGCCGCAAAGCGCTCCTGGGCGCCCTCTCGGTCGCCGGGCTCGCACTCGCCCTGCTGTCCCTGCTGCCCCTGCGGGCCGGGCACCGCGCCACCTTCTGCCTGACCGGAGGTGTGGGCGGGCCGGGCGCCGGGCACGGCGGCGACCGCTTGTGCAGCTACAGTGCCGACCACTTCGCCCTGGTCATCCAACTGCTGGTGCTCGGCGGCGCCCTCCTGACCGCGCTGCTCTCCATGCCGGGCAGGCCCCCGGCCGCCCCGCGCGAAGGCCCGGCCGATCCGCGTACGGCGGGGGGCTCGGCAACGGGCCTTGCCGCCGGCGAGGCGGGCGCGCTGCCCGGCGAGTACTGGTTCCTCCTGCTCTCCTCGGCCTCCGGCGCCGCCCTGCTGCCCGCCGCACGCGACCTCGCGACCCTCGTCGTCGCCCTGGAGGTCGCCTCGCTGCCCGCCTTCGCGCTCGTCGGCCTCCGGCGCGGCGACCGGCTCTCCGCCGAGGCCGCGCTCAAGTTCTTCCTCTCGTCCGTCGCCGCGACCGCCGTCATGCTCCTCGGCGTCAGCTTCGTCTACGCGGCGACCGGCACGCTCCACCTGACCGCGATCGCCGCGCAGCTCCCGCACGTGCCGGGGCAGCTCCAGGCCGTCGCCAAGACCGGCGTCCTGCTCACCCTGGTCGGCTTCGCCTTCAAGACGGCGGCCGCGCCGTTCCACTTCTGGGTCCCCGACACCTACGTGGGCGCGCCGCTGCCGATCGCCGCGTACCTGTCCGTCGTCAGCAAGGCCGTCGGCTTCTCCGGGCTCATCCTGGTCGCCGTCGTCGCGTTCCCGCCCTACGGGCACCTGTGGGGGCCCGCGCTCGCCGTGCTCGCCGCGCTCACCATGTCCGTGGGCAACGTCGCGGCGCTGCGCCAGTCCGCCACGCGCGCGCGGGGCGCCGTCCGGCTTCTCGCCTGGTCGTCCGTCGCGCAGGCCGGCTACCTGCTGGTGCCGATCGCCGCCGCGGGGTACGCGGGTCAGCGGCGCATCGGCTCGACCGTCGCGTACGCCCTCATGTACGGCGCCGTGAACCTCGGCGCTTTCGGGGTCGTCGTCCTCGTCGCCCGTACGGCCCCGCTCAACCGGCTCGGCGACTACCGCGGCCTGTACGCGCGCCGCCCGCTCGCGGCGCTCGCCCTCGCCTTCTTCCTGCTCTGCCTCGCAGGGCTGCCGCCCGGCATCATCGGACTGTTCGCGAAAGTCACCGTCTTCTCCTCGGCCGTCGACGCGGGCCTCGGCTGGCTAGCGCTCGTGATGGCCGCCAACGTCGTCTGCGCTCTGTACTACTACCTGCGCTGGACGGCGGTGCTGTTCCGGCCGCGGGAGGACGCGGAGGACCGCGCGGGAGAGCGCGCGGGGGACCGTCCGGGCAGCACCGCGGAGGACGGCACGGACGGCCCGGTTCCGGCCGGGAGTCCCGCCGGGGCCGAGCCGCCCGGGGTGCCTGGGCCGCCGGCGCAGGCACTGCCCGATCCCGTCCCGCAGACGCCGGGTCCTGTCGTGGCGGCGGTCGCCCTCGCGGCCGTGGCGGGCATCGCCCTGTCGGGCGCGCCGCAGCTCGTCCTGAGATTCACGGACGTGAACCTCTTCTGAACGTGAACCTCTTCTGAACCCGGCGGGAATCCGGGGCGGGACCACGGCCTGGGAGCGGAAACGGCCGCCGGTGCGGTGCGCGGGCCGGGGAACCGGATTCCCCCGCCTGGCGTTGACCAGTACGGAAGGGTCCACTTGTAAGGAGTGGAGCAGCAGCAAGCGAAGGGTTCCCCTGCCGCACGACTTGGAGGGCCTACCGTGCACCGCCGGCACAACGGGCTGAGGACCGCCCTACTCCTCGGAGGACTGTCCGCGCTCATCATCGTCATCGGGGCCTTCTTCGGCCGTACGGGCTTGATCATCGCTGTCCTCGTCGCGCTCGGCACCAACGCGTACGCGTACTGGAACAGCGACAAGCTGGCACTGCGCGCCATGCGGGCGCGCCCCGTCAGCGAATTCGAGGCGCCCGAGCTGTACCGGATCGTCCGCGAGCTCTCGACGGCGGCCCGCCAGCCCATGCCCCGGCTGTACATCTCGCCGACGCAGGCGCCCAACGCGTTCGCCACCGGGCGCAATCCGCGCAACGCCGCCGTGTGCTGCACGGAGGGCATCCTGCAGATCCTCACCGAGCGCGAGGTGCGGGGCGTCCTCGGACACGAGCTGAGCCACGTCTACAACCGCGACATCCTGATCTCGTCGGTCGCCGGGGCCCTCGCCTCGGTCGTGCTGTTCCTGGTCAACTTCGCCTGGCTGATCCCCGTGGGCCGGTCGGACGACGACGAGGGCCCCGGTATCGTCGGTTTCCTGATGATCATGTTTCTCGGGCCGCTGGCCGCGTCCGTCATCCAGCTCGCGGTCAGCCGCTCCCGCGAGTACCAGGCGGACGCCTCGGGCGCACAGCTCACGGGCGACCCCGAGGCCCTGGCGGGCGCGCTGCGCAAGCTGGACGCGGGCACCAGGCAGCTCCCGCTGCCCCCCGAGCCCCGTCTCGAAGCCGCGAGCCACATGATGATCGCGAACCCGTTCCGGCCGGGAGAGGGCGTCGCGAAGCTCTTCTCGACGCACCCGCCCATGGCCGAACGCATTGCACGCCTCGAACAGATGGCAGGTCGCCGACCATGAAGACAATCCTCAACATCATCTGGCTCGTCCTGTCCGGCTTCTGGATGTTCCTCGGATACCTGGCCGCCGGGGTGGTGCTGTGTATCACGATCATCGGCATCCCCTTCGGCGTGGCGGCGTTCCGTATCGGCACGTACGCGCTGTGGCCCTTCGGCCGCACGGCGGTGGACCGCAGGGACGCGGGCGCGGGCTCCCTGGTGGGCAACGTGCTGTGGGTGGTCCTCGCGGGCTGGTGGCTGGCGCTGGGCCACATCTTCACGGGCATCGCGCTGTTCGTGACGATCATCGGCATCCCGCTGGCCCTCGCCAACTTCAAGCTCATCCCGCTGTCGCTGATGCCGCTCGGCAAGGAGATCGTCCCGACGGACCAGGCGTTCGCCCGGACCCGCTGGTGACCCGGCGGTGAGCGGCAGACACAGGTAGGCAGCCGGTTCAGGCAGTTCAGTCGGTTCAGTCGGCTCGTAGGATTCCGCCGTGCCGGTGCGGCGGCGGGATTGTCAGTGCCCCCGTTCATGATGGGCACATGAGGTTCACGGACGCCGCGCAACCGCGTGGCGTCCGGCCCGCGTCTCCAGAGGCGACAACACCGCAGGAAGACAGGCACGGCGTGCGCGGACGCGTACGTGAAGTACACGGAAGAAACGGGTGCACGGCATGGGCATCATCGGCTGGATCATTCTCGGCCTGATCGCCGGGGCGATCGCGAAGATCCTGCTTCCCGGCAGAGACCCGGGCGGCCTCATCGGCACGACACTCACCGGCATCGTCGGGGCGTTCCTCGGCGGCTGGATCTCGGCCAAATGGCTCGACCACCCCATCAACAAGAGCTTCTTCGACGGCCCGACCTGGATAGCCGCGATCGGCGGCGCCCTGGTGCTGCTGATCGCCTACCGCCTGGTGTTCGGCAACTCCCGCGACCGCCGCTGAGTCCGCCCGGGGGAGCCGGCCGGGACCAGCCGGCCGGCCCGCCCGTCAGGCGAGACCGGTCTCCCGCAGCGTGATGTTCAGTCGGCCGCCGCTCATCCCCGTCTCAGGCCCCGCCGTGCCCGGGTAGACCTTCGGCACGGCGTGGTACGCGAGCCGGGAAGGCCCGCCGAACACGAACAGGTCGCCCGAGTCCAGCTCGACGTCCGTGTAGGGCCGCCCCCGGTCCTCGGTGTTGCCGAAGCGGAAGACGCACCGGTCGCCGATGCTCAGTGACACGACGGGAGCCCGGGACTCCTCGTCCTTGTCCTGGTGCATGCCCATCTTGGCGGCGCCGTCATAGAAGTTCACGAGAGCCGTGTCCGGCGCGTAGCGTCCTGGCGCGTACACGTCGGCCCCGGGGTCGCCCTCGTAGGCGGCGGCCACAGCCTCCCGTCCGAGGTCGCCGAGCCAGCCTGGGAAGTCCACCACCCGGGCGCCGTTCACATCTCCCGCCGTACGCGTGTACCGGTACGGCTGCCAGTGCCATCCCACACACACCGTCTGTACGGACATGACCCCGCCGCGCGGCAGCCTGGTGTGCCGCATCGGTACGGGCCCCGCGGCCCAGGACCGGCACGCGGCCACCAGTTCGCGCTGCCGCTCGGGCGACAGCCACCCCGGCACATGCACGGCGCCGGGCGCCACGACCGCGCGTGGCCTGGGAAACAGTTCGTCGGTGCCGCCCGCACCCGCCTCCGGCGTCATACCGGAAGCACCCGTTCCAGCCCGCGCGGCCGGGCGTGGTGGCCGGCGCCGTCCGCGCGTTCACGCGGCGCCCCGTCCGCTCCGATCACCCGGTGGCACGGCCGTACGACGAGCAGCGGATGACGGCCGAGGGCGGGGCCGACGACGGGGCCCGCCGGGCGCGCCTGCGGCGCTCCTGACGGGCTGCCGGCGCCCGCCAACAGGGACGCCGCAGCGGCTGGGGGCGAGGCCCGGTGCGTGGTCGCGGTCATGTCCGACTCCTTTCCCGGCGGCCGGGGTCGACGACGAGACTGAGCCCGGGGACGGGGCCGGCCCTCAGCCCCGACGCCGGGCGACGCGTCGCGGAATCCCGGCCCTCAGCACCGCCGTCGGCCGACACGCGTCGCGGAACCCCGGCTCCGGAACCTCGGGCCCGGGCCGCGAGACCGGCGCGAGAACCCGGGCGGCGGCTGCGTGCGAGGCCGGCGGCAGAGGTCAGCGGCAGAGGTCAGCGGTAGTTGACGTACTGGAGCGCGAAGTCGAAGTCCTTGCCCTTGAGCAGGGCGATGACGGACTGGAGGTCGTCCCTGCTCTTGGAGCTGACCCGCAGCTCCTCGCCCTGCACCTGCGCCTTGATGCCCTTCGGACCCTCGTCGCGGATGATCTTCGCCACCTTCTTGGCGTTGTCCTGCGAGATGCCCTCCTCGATGGAGGCGAAGATCTTGTACTCCTTGCCGGAGAGCTGCGGCTCGCCCGCGTCCAGCGACTTCAGCGAGATGCCGCGCTTGATCAGCTTGGACTGGAAGACGTCGAGGATGGCCTTGACCCGCTCCTCGGAGTTCGCCTCCATGAGGATCTTCTCGCCGGACCAGGAGATCGAGGCGCCGACGTTCTTGAAGTCGTAGCGCTGCGAGATCTCCTTGGCGGCCTGGTTGAGAGCGTTGTCGACCTCCTGCCGCTCGACCTTCGAGACGATGTCGAAACTGGAGTCGGCCATGTCCTTGTGGCTCCTTGATGTCGCTGGGGTGTCTCCGGTGCGGCGATGCCCGCCTGCCCCGTCACGGCCGCACTCGAACCGACCGCTCCACCAAAGCCTAGCCACCTCGCCGTGCGGGAAGGGCGGATCAATCCGGTGGCGGAGCACCCGCTCGCATCAGGTATCGTTTACGACGTCGCCACGGAGGCCTCACCCAGGTGAGCCACCGGAAAGCGGCAAACCCCATGGCGGTGTGCCCGAGTGGCCAATGGGAGCGGACTGTAAATCCGCCGGCTTCGCCTTCCCAGGTTCGAATCCTGGCGCCGCCACGCGCGAAATGCGGCCCCTGAACTGCGACACGCAGGTCGGGGGCCGTTGTGCTGACCGCACCGGTTTCGGAGGGGGAGACGGTTGTGGACGTCGTCTCGTGGGTATCCGCCGGGGTCGCGCTCGCCAGCGCCTCCGTCACCGCCGTGCTCGGCTACTGGCAGCAGCAGCGGCTGCGGACCATGGAACAGCGCGACCTCATGGACTCGTACGGTGCGTCCCTCGCGTGGGCCGCGTTCGACTTCCAGGGGCGGGTGTTCAACATCCTGCGCGGACACGTGGTCGACAGCGCTCCGGGCAGAGGCGTCGGCTTTCTGACGTCCTTCCTCAGGGCGGGCACCGAGGCGGAGGCCGAATACGCCCGCCGCAGCACCGTCTTCGTCCTGGCCGAATACCTGGGCTGGGTGGAGATACTCCGGCGTGACGTGCAGTTCCTCGATCTCGGCAGTTCCGTGACGAACCGCAGTGTGATGGCACAGATCTCCAAGGTCGGCCATGCGCTCAGCACGATCTCCCCGCAGAGCAACGCCCTGCGCCTCTTCAGGGCCGAACAGCGCGCGGTGGGGGAGCTGATGGTGCATCCGGACGGTGAGCCGAGGCGGCGCCGGTGCCTCGGATTCGCCGAGTTCTGCGCGCGGCTCGACCAGGACGAGGTGTTCCGCGGCTGGTTCCAGCGGCTGCTGGACGATGTGGACACACTGGCCGCCGACACCGGGCCCGCGATGTGGCGGCTTGAGGACGTGCAGCGCCAGCTCGTCCTGCTGCTGGACCTTCTGGACCCGCGGGCCGAGCGCTTTCCGCGGTTCCGCGACATGTTCGACCGCGAAGCCGCGGCGGGCCGGGCGGGCGCAGCCGACGGCTGACGGGTTTCCGCTGGGCCGCGCCCCACAGCTGACGGGTTTCCGCTGGATCGCGCCTCACGGCTGACGAGTTTCCGCTGGGCCGCGTCGGCGGCTACCGCGGACGCGGCGACCGTCGACGGAATCCGGGGATGCCACACCTGTGATGGAGACCAGGAAACGCGGCTCCCGCCGACGGACCCTGCGCCGAGGGGCCCCGCGCCGGCAGGTTCGACCGTCGGTGGGCCCTACGGTCGGTCACGGGCGGAGCTCGACGGGCCCCGTGCCGATGTGCTCCCTGCGCCGACGGGCCCCGTGCCGATGTGCTCCTGCGCCGACGGGCCCTCGCGCCGACGGGGCTCCCGCCGAGGGCCCCTCTCCCGGGCCC
>NZ_JAIUKE010000232.1 GCF_020176795.1 Streptomyces sp. 8L | reverse complement strand
GAGCTGCCGCATGTGACGGAGCATCTGATCGCCTCCGACCCGGTCAGGATGCGGGAGTTCGCGCAGGCGCTGGGCGCGGAGCTGAAGCGGCGTGCCGAGCTGCTCGGCCCGCTGTCGTTCGCCGAGTGGCACGAGCGGCACGAACAGCGCGAGCGGCACGAGGGGCACGCGGCCGGGGGCGCGGCGCCCGGAGGGCAGCAGGGCGACGCGGGGTCGGCGTCCACCCGCACGATGCGGCTCAGACCCGGCCCGCTCCGAAGCCCGCGGGAACAGGCTCCGGTGCCGGGGCCGCTGCCGAGGCTGGCCGTGCTGGTCGACGACTTCGACGCGCTGGTGGCGCCCGCGCTGGGCAGTCCAGGCCGGCCCGCCGCCGGTTCGGTCGTACGGGCGCTCGAGGCGATCGCGCGGGACGGGGAGCGGCTCGGGGTGCATCTGGTGGCGGCGTCCGCCGCGCCTGAGCGTACGGCGGGCACGGAACTGGCGCGCACCGTGCGGCTGCGCGCCCTGCTCGACGCGCCGCCCGTGCCGCCCGCGCCCGAGGACCCCGCCCCGGGACGGGGCCGCCTCACCGGGCCCGACGGATTCGCGGTCCCGTTCCAGGCGGGCCGGGTGACGGGCCGCATCCCGCGCACGGCGACCCAGCGGCCCACCGTGGCGCCGCTGGAGTGGGAGCGGATGGGCGACCCGCCGACCCGCCGCCCGGTGCGTGAACTGGGCAACGGCCCGACCGACCTCGCGCTGCTCGCCAGCGCCATGGACCGGGCGGCCCGTTCGATCGCGGCGGCCCCCGTGTCCCCTTTGACGCCCGCGCACCCCTGACGTCACGGGGCTCGTGGGGCGCCCGCCGGGGCGCGTCACGAGCCCATCACGATCACGGCGTGCGGCTCCACCGCGCTCTTGCTTGTCATGAACACCGGGCGTAGGACTGATCCGCACGGGACGGGACGGCGCCGCCACGTCCGGCCGCGTACGCCTGCCCCTGAGCGTGGATCAGTTCCGAACGCGCGGAAGAGACGGGGAAGCTGCGATGCGCACAACTCGTACAGCACGGAGGGCTCCGGCCGGCAGATCCAGGAACATCCGGGCGGCAGCGGTGGTGTTCGTCGCCATCGGCGCCACGGCGCTCGCGGGATGCGGCGGCTCGGACTCGGACAGCGGCAAGGGCGGCGGCGCGAGCCCCTCGGCGGCCAAAAGCCCGGCCGGCGGCGCGGGCGGTGTCACCCTGCCGAGGCTGACGGGGCAGAAGATCGAAGTGGCCGCCGTGTGGACAGGGCCGGAACAGGCCAACTTCACCAAGGTGCTGGACGCGTTCGAGAAGCGGACGGGCGCCACCGTGACGTTCGTCCCCGCGCAGGACCCGATCGTCAACTTCCTCGGCACGAAGATCGCGGGCGGCTCCCCGCCGGACGTCGCGATGCTGCCCCAGGTCGGCGCCATCGACCAGGCGGTGGCGCAGAAGTGGGCCAAGCCTCTGGGCCCGGCCGCCAAGGCGGAGCTGGCGAAGAACTACAGCAAGGGCTGGCAGGACCTGGGGGCCGTGAACGGCACGCAGTACGCGGTCTACTTCAAGGCCGCCAACAAGTCCCTCGTCTGGTACAACGCCAAGGCCTTCCAGAACGCGGGGGCCACGGTGCCGAAGACGTGGCCCCAGTTCCTGAAGACGGCCGACACCCTCTCGGCGTCCGGAGTGACCCCGCTGTCGGTCGGCGGGGCGGACGGCTGGACGCTCACCGACTGGTTCGAGAACGTGTACCTCTCCCAGGCGGGCCCCGAGAAGTACGACCAGCTGGGCCGGCACAAGATCAAGTGGACGGACCCGTCCGTCACGAAGGCGCTCACCACGCTCGCCCAGCTGTTCGCCCGCCCGAACACGCTCGCGGGCGGCCCCAGCGGCGCGCTCCAGACGGAGTTCCCCGCGTCCGTCACCCAGACCTTCACGGGCGGCGACACCCCGAAGGCGGCCATGGTCGGCGCGGCCGACTTCGCGGGCGTCAACATCCAGGAGACCAAGGCGAAGATCGGCACCGACGCGAAGATCTTCCCGTTCCCCGCGGTCGGCGCGGACTCCCCCGTGGTGACCGGCGGCGACGCGGCCGTGGCGCTGAAGGACACCCCCGGGGCGCAGGCGCTGCTGACGTACCTCGCCTCGCCGGACGCGGCGCGGATCTGGGCGGCCCAGGGCGGCTTCGTCTCGCCGGACAAGTCGCTGGACATGGCCGCGTACCCGGACGCCGTGCAGCGCTCCATCGCGAAGGCGCTGATCGCGGCGGGCGACGACTTCCGGTTCGACATGTCGGACTCGATGCCCCAGTCGTTCGGCGGCACGCCGGGCAAGGGCGAGTGGAAGGACCTCCAGGACTTCCTGAGCGACCCGAAGGACGTCGCGGGCACCCAGCAGCGGCTGGAGGCCGACGCGGCCAAGGCGTTCAAGAGCTGACGGGATGGCCTCAGCGGTCACGGGGGACGCCCGGCGTCCCGCGTCCCCCGTCGGGACAACGCGCAAGAGCGTGACGGGCACCCGCAAGGCGATGGCGGTGGCGTTCCTGCTGCCCGCGCTGGTGCTGCTGGGCGCGCTCGTGGTCTACCCGATCGGGTACTCGCTCTACCGGTCGTTCTTCGACAAGTCCGGTCACGGCTTCGCCGGTCTGGACAACTACGTCACGATCTTCACGGACAGCTCGATCCTCAAGGCCGTCGAGAACAACGCCATCTGGGTGATCGTGGCGCCGGTCGTCGCCACCGCGCTCGGCCTGATCTTCGCCGTGCTGACCGAACGGGTGCGCTGGGCGACGGCGTTCAAGCTGGTCGTCTTCATGCCGATGGCGATCTCGATGCTCGCGGCGGGCATCATCTTCCGGCTGGTGTACGAGCAGGACCCGGCGCGCGGTGTGGCCAACGCGGTCTGGGTGGGCGTGCACGACACGTTCGCCGAGTCGGCCGGCTACCCGGGCGCCCACCCGCTGCCCGTCCATCCGCTGAAGGCGGGCGGCGGCGGCTCGTTCGTCACCAAGGAGCCGGTGCGTGCGGGAAGCACCGTACGGCTGCCGCTGGTCGGCGTGGCGCCCGGCACGATGCCGTCGGCGGCGAAGCCCGCGCGGGCGGCGACGCCCGAGGCCGGGAAGGTCACCGGCACCGCCTGGCTGGACTTCACCCTCGGCGGCGGCGGGAAGCCCAATGTGATCGACCCGGAGGAGCGCGGCCTGAAGGGCCTCACGGTCCAGGCGGTCAAGGGCGGCAAGGTCGTCGCGTCGGCGAAGGCGGCGGCCGACGGCACGTTCACCCTGCCAAAGGCGGCGGACGGCGCCGTGCTGTCGCTGCCCGCCGCGAACTTCCGTGAACCGTACAACGGGGTGGAGTGGCTCGGCCCGCACCTGGTGACACCGGCGATCATCGGCAGCTATCTGTGGATGTGGGCCGGCTTCGCCATGGTGCTGATCGCCGCGGGCCTCGCCGGCATCGAGAGAGAGCTGCTTGAGGCCGCACGGGTGGACGGCGCGAACGAGTGGCAGGTGTTCCGGCGGGTCACCGTCCCGCTGCTGGCGCCGGTGCTCGGCGTCGTCCTCGTCACCCTGATGATCAACGTGCTGAAGATCTTCGACCTCGTGTACATCATCGCGCCCGGCTCGTCGCAGGACGACGCCAACGTGCTGGCCCTCCAGCTCTACCGCTCGTCGTTCGGCACCGACGCGGACCTGGGGGTGGGCAGCGCGATCGCGATCCTGCTGCTCCTCCTGGTGATCCCGGTGATGCTCGTCAACATCCGCCGGATGCGGAAGGAGAACCGCCGATGACCATGGAAGAACCGGTGATCGGCGGGGCGGTGGGGCCGGCGGACACCGCTGCCGGGGACAGCCGCGCGGCCCGGCACCGCACCCGCCGCACCCCGGGAAGGAGCGCCCGGCCCGATCCGGAGAGGTCGCTGCCCGGCCGGATCGCGGGCCGCCTCGGCGGGGGCGTCCTGCGGGCCGTCCTCATCCTGATCGGCCTGTTCTGGCTGATGCCGACGATCGGACTGCTGCTGTCGTCGCTGCGCGGCGCGGACGACATCGCGGCGAGCGGGTGGTGGCAGGTCTTCACCAAGCCGTCCCAGCTGACCTTCGAGAACTACGCGAACCTGCTGGACAACCACGTCGTCACCCACTCCCTGCTGGCCACGGTCCTCTTCACCGTGCCCGCGACGCTGCTGGTGGTGGTGATCGGCTCGTTCGCCGGATACGCCTTCGCCTGGATGGACTTCCCCGGCCGCGACTGGTGGTTCGTCGGGGTCGTCGCCCTGCTGGTCGTGCCGGTGCAGGTGGCGCTGATCCCGGTGTCGAAGCTGTTCGGCGCGATCGGCATCTTCGAGACGACGCTCGGGGTGATCCTCTTCCATGTCGCGTTCGGGCTGCCGTTCGCGATCTTCCTGCTGCGGAACTTCTTCGCGGAGATCCCGCGCGAGCTGCTGGAGGCCGCGCGCCTGGACGGGGCGGGCGAGATACGGCTGTTCACCCGGGTGGTGATGCCGCTGGGCGGGCCCGCGATCGCCTCGCTCGGCATCTTCCAGTTCCTGTGGGTGTGGAACGACATGCTGGTGGCGCTGGTCTTCGCGGACTCCAAGAACCCGCCCATCACCGTCGCGCTCCAGCAGCAGGTACGGCAGTTCGGCAACAACGTCGACGTACTCGCGCCGGGGGCGTTCTTGTCGATGGTCATCCCGCTCGCCGTGTTCTTCGCGTTCCAGCGGCAGTTCGTCTCCGGCGTGATGGCGGGGGCGGTCAAGTAGCCCCGCGGCCGAGCACGACGGCGGACGATCCCGGCAGCGCGGCTGGGCGCCCGGCGGGCGTTCCCGGCCGCGCCGAGCCGCGCCCAGCACTCAGCCGCGCTTGAGCCGTGCCCAGCGCTCAGCCGTGCCGACCGCTCAGCCGCGCTTGAGCCGTCCCAGCGCTCAGCCGCGCTTGAGGGAGCCGTGCCCGACCGCTCAGCCGCGCTTGAGCGCGGCGACCGCGGAGGCGGCCAGCTCGTCCAGGTAGCCCTTGGGCAGCGGGGCGCGCACGACGGCCAGACGCCAGTACAGCGGTCCGACGATCAGATCGAGCGCGGTGTCGGGGCTGGTCCCCTCCGGCAGCTCGCCCCGCGCCACGGCCTCCCGCACGATCACCGCGGCGATGCCCTGCTGCCCGTCCAGCAGCGTCGCCCTGATGGTGTCGGCGATCTCGGGGTTGCGCGCGGACTCGACGAGCAGGTCCGGGATGACCTGGGAGGCCACGGGGTGGCGCAGGGCCGCCGACGCGACCTGGAGCAGCGCGCGGATGTCCCCGTGCAGCGAACCGGTGGCCGGAGCGGGCAGGCCCTGTGCGGCGAAGACGGAGACCAGGTCGAGGACCAGCGCGAGCTTGGACTTCCACCGCCGGTAGACCGCGGTCTTGCCGACCCCGGCGCGGCGCGCGATGCCCTCTATGGACATCCGGGCGAACCCGACGGCAGCCAGCTCGTCGAAGACGGCCGCGCGGATGGCGTCGGTCACGTCCTCCCGGAGTACGGCGGCCCCCGCGGGGACTCGGCGTGCGGTACCCGATCCCTTGGTCATCTCTTGAGCATACCGTCACGACGGTACGGTTGCGTTGCGACGTCGCGAGACCGTACGCTCTCCGATGCGACGATACGGAAGCGTTCCATCGTCGGTGGTACTTCCCCCTCACGTCGAATCACGTCGAAAGCGACTCCTGTGAGCCAGACGATCGCACCGACTCAGCCCACTCCGCCGGCACCGGGACCGGAGACGGACCTCACCGCTCTCGCGGCACGCCACGGACTCTCGGTGAGCGGAGCACGGCCCTCGCTGCCCCGGTACGTGGGGCAGCTGTGGTCACGGCGGCACTTCATCACGACGTTCGCCACCGCCAAGCTGACCGCCCAGTACAGCCAGGCGAAAATGGGTCAGATCTGGCAGATCATGACGCCGCTGCTCAACGCGATCGTCTACTACTTCATCTTCGGCGTGCTGCTGGGGACGAAGAGGAACGTCCCCGACTACATCCCGTTCCTGGTGACCGGCGTCTTCATCTGGACGTACACCTCCAGCTCGGTGAGCGTCGGCATCCGCGCCATCTCCGGCAACCAGGGCCTCGTGCGGGCGCTGCACTTCCCCCGCGCCTCGCTGCCCCTGTCGCTGGTGCTCCAGCAGCTCCAGCAGCTGTTCTTCTCCATCTGCGCGCTCGTCGTGATCCTCATCGGGTTCGGCCAGTACCCCCGGTTCCACTGGGTGCTCGCGATCCCCGCGCTCTTCTGCCAGTCGCTGTTCTGCGCCGGCGTGTCGCTGATCATGGCGCGCCTGGGCGCCAAGACCCCCGACCTGGCGCAGCTGATGCCGTTCGTCATCCGCGTGTGGATGTACACGTCCGGCGTGATGTGGAGCGTCGAGAAGCTCGCGAGCGGCCACCAGGGCATTCCGAGCTGGGTGGTGACCGCGCTGCGCTGCCAGCCCGGCGCCGTCTACATCGACATCATGCGCTTCGCGCTGATCACCAGCTTCCACTCGAACCAGCTCCCGCCGCACGTCTGGGCGCTGTGCGCGGGCTGGGGCCTGCTGTTCTTCGTCGGCGGCTTCATCTACTTCTGGCGTGCAGAGGAGACCTACGGACGTGGCTGAGGAACGGGTTCCGACCGTCGTCGTGGACGGCGTGCACATCACCTACAAGGTGCACGGCACCAAGGGCGGCAAGGGCAGCGCCACCTCGGCGCTGAGCCGCATCGTCTCGCGGCGGCCCTCCGTCGGCGTGCGCGAGGTCCGCGCCGTGAAGGGCGTCAGCTTCGCCTCGTACCGCGGTGAGGCGATCGGCCTGATCGGGTCGAACGGCTCCGGCAAGTCCACGCTGCTGCGGGCCATCGCCGGCCTCCAGCTGCCCTCCGCCGGCCGCATCTACACCGCGGGCCAGCCGTCGCTGCTCGGTGTCAACGCAGCCCTGATGTCCGACCTGACCGGCGAGCGCAACGTCGTGCTCGGCGGGCTGGCCATGGGCATGTCGCGGCGCGAGGTGAGGGACGTCTACGACGACATCGTGGAGTTCTCCGGCATCAACGAGAAGGGGGACTTCATCTCGCTGCCGATGCGGACGTACTCCTCCGGCATGGGCGCGCGGCTGCGCTTCTCCATCGCGGCGGCGAAGAACCACGACGTGCTGCTCATCGACGAGGCGCTGTCGACCGGCGACGCGAAGTTCCAGGCGCGCAGCAAGGAGCGCATCGGAGAACTGCGGGAGCAGGCCGGCACGGTGTTCCTGGTGAGCCACAGCAACAAGGCGATCGTGGAAACCTGCGACCGCGCCCTGTGGCTCGAGGCGGGCACGCTGCGCATGGACGGGCCCGCGGACGAGGTGGTCGCCGCGTACGAGGAGTTCACGGCGAAGCCGAAGGCCAAGGCGAAGAAGTAGCCCGCCAGGCGCGCGTGCGCGCACGCGCGCGTCCCATCGCCCCGGAGACCGGCCCGGTCGCCGGGGCGATCCGCGTTCGGCGTGACCGACCGTATGTCGTACGTGGGTCCCCGTAGTAATCGCCGAAAAAACCCCGGATACCCATGACCTGCGGTGATGTGGCCCGGGGATGGTCGGCTTGGTCGCGCAGATGGGCAACGACCATGGTCGACTTGGCGTCCGATATGCCGCGATGTGGCGGTTTGCCCACGCCGGCGGGAAAGCAGTCGCGTTCCCCAGAACTCAAGCGCAACCTGCTGGCCGTCCTCATAGCCGTCGACCACCGCGCATGCGATGAAGAAGTATTTCGCCGGACAGGGCCTGTCCACCTACACCCACGTCTCGGACCAGCACTCGACGTTCGGCACGAAGGTCATCGTGGCCACCCGGCGCGAGGCCCGGTACGTACTGGACGAGATCATGGGCAACAAGACCGACCTGCCGATCACCGAGCACGCCACCGACACGCACGGGGTGACGCTGGTCAACCTCGCACTGTTCGACCTGGTGGGAATGCAGCTCTCACCGCGGAGATCCGGGCCTGGGGAAGATCACCCTGTACCGGATGGACCCGCAGCGCGACGTCAGCAGGCACTGGCCGGTCGCCGGTCCGCTGCTGACCCAGAAGATCAATATGGGGTTGATCGAGGAGAAATGGGACGATCTGCCGCGTCTGGCCGCATCGATCAAGTTCGGGCACGCCACTGCCTCGCTGATCGTCGGACGAGGCGATCGTGGTCTTCGACATGCTGATGTCCGACCTGGCCCGCACCCCAGTGAAGTGTCAGTGGTGGCCCATAGCATCTCGGCCATGACGAGAACGGCACAGACGTACGCCTATCTCCGTCCCTCTGCCGTGCGGGGCACGGCAGAGGGACGGAGCATCGGTCTGGAGACCTCCGGCGGCGCCACCCCGGCCGGACAGGAAACCCATCCGCGCTTCTTCAGCGGCTTCCTGACCCATCCCCAGGCCACCGCCGCCGGACTGCTGTGCGTCGCGGACATCGCCGCCGCCCGCTACTACCGGCCGCAGCTCGACTACTGGCGCGACCCGGTCGTCACCGGGAACGGGGACCGGCTGAGGTTCGAGTCGTTCTCCGCTTGCTGCGGGGTGTACGCACGGCTCGACATGCTGGGCGACGCCCTCGACGGCGACGACATCGGGCACGGCACGACCAACGTCGACGTGAACATCCCGCTGCGGGACGCCCTGACCCGGGTGGGTGCAAGCGATCCGCTGCGTCTGGAGGTCGGGCCCGATGAGATGACCGTCACCACCTTCGACGGGCCGGTGGTGGAGAAGAAGGTGCCGCTGCCCGAGCGCTGGGTGCGCGGCTTCGCCGAGACCCAGGTGATCGCCTCCGGCTTCGACCTGCGGGCCGAACTCCCCGCGGCCGAGGCCGTGCGTCTCCTCCGCGCGCTGCCACGCCCCAACACCACCCGCGGCGCCTCCAAGGGAGCGCACTGGTTCGTCCCGGCGGGCCGCTCGCTGCGCGCCACCACCCGGCCCGTCCCCGGCGCGGTCTGCCTGCCCGGGCCCGAGCGGCTGACCGCGCTGACCCGGGTGTTGCGCCATGCGACGGGGCTGCGGGTCCACGGCCCGGCCGTCACGGCGGGCAGCTGCCCGGTGGCGAGCGCATGGGAGATCGGACTCCCCGGGATGCGGCTGACCCTCACCCTGTCCCCGGACACGACACGGGGCTTCTCCGGCGAGGGCCGCGTCCTCGACGCGCTGGCGGCGGACGAGTCGGCCGAGGATGCCGACCTGGTCTCGGTGCTGCTCGCCTGGGACCCCGCAGTCGACATCGCCGACCTCGCCGCGCAGTCCGGGCTGACCCCGCAGCGGGTACGGGCCGCGCTCACCCGCCTCGGCACGGCCGGGCGCATCGGCTACGACACGGCGGAGGCGGCCTACTTCCACCGGGTGCTCCCGTACGACACCGGACGGGCCGAGCGGGACAACCCCCGGCTGCGTGCCGCCCGCGCCCTCGTCGACGCGGGCGCGGTGCGCCTCGACGGCGAGACGGCCACCGTCACCGTCGAGGACCACAGCCACCGCGTGAGGTCCGCCGAAGGGCGGCTGACCTGCACCTGCCGCTGGTGGGCCGAATACCGCGGCGGACGCGGCCCGTGCAAACACGCCCTCGCCGTCCGCATCGCCTCGCGCCGTACGACCGCCACCGCCCAGGACAACGCTGACACCCCCACCGGAGCCACCCGATGACCTTCACCGACGACTTCCCCGACTACCGGATACCCGACGGGACCGCAGAAGGCATCCGCGCCCTGCTGGACGCCGTGCGCGCGGGCCGCGTCGAGGACGTCTCCAAGCTGGTCGGCGCCCTGACCGACGCCGAGCGGCGAAAGGGGCTGCCGCTGCTCAAGCAGTGGCGCAAGGACACCCCGGAACACTGGCGGGGCGAGGAACACCTGCTGGTGCGCCAGAGCCTGCTGCTCGCCGGGGCGGGGTGCTGCACCGGCGCGGCGGCCGCGGCCCAGTGGCTCACGAGCCGCGATCTGTGGTGGGCCGGGCCCAAGGACCCCCAGGCGGTCGTCGGCGTGATGGGCGATCGTGCCCCCGAGTGGCTGGCCGAGGTGGCGCGTCGGCTGGCGGAGCGCCGCACCGTCGGCGAGTGGGAGTACGGGCTGATCAAGCGGCTGTCGCTGATCGCCGGCTGCGAGCCGCCCATGACGGACGGTTTCATCCTCGGCTGGGAGAGGGACATCCCGGAGCGGGGTAAGACGATCGAGAAAAGGCTGCGGGACGATCCGTTCCTGAAAGCGGCCGTCCCCCGGCTCTTCGAGGTGGACGAGGCCGGCTCGGACTTCCAGTACACCCGGGGCACCGACCCCGGATGGCCCGACGCGCTCGCCGCACTCGCCCGGGAAGGACTGCTCAGCCGCGAGATGCTGGTCGAAGGCTGTCTGTCGCGGCTGCTGCGCGGTGGCCGGCTCGGCATCGTGAAGGGCTTCCTCGCCCTGCTGACCGCCCTGGACCTGACCGCGGACGAGCGGGCGGCGCACACCCCCACCTGGGTGCGGATGCTCTCCGGCGGGCACTCGCTGGCGGCCGCCCGCGCCCAGGAGACGCTGGCCGAACTCAACGAGGCGGGCCGTCTGGAGACCGAGCACCTGGTCGAGGCGTCCAGGATCGCCCTGTTCCGGCCCGAGAAGAAGATCGTGCGCGCCCAACTGGCCATGCTCGACAAGGCGATCAAGCACGACCAGTCCCTTGCGGACGAGCTGCTGCCGGTGGCCGCCGAGGGCTTCGGCAACGAGGAGCACAGCCTCCAGGAGCGGGCCCTTGCCCTGGCCGTCCGCCACCGCAAGCACACAGGCGACGCCGTCCTCGCCGAACTGGCGGCGAGTGCCGAACTGCTCCCCTCCGACCTGCGTGCACGCGCGGTCGAGGCGTTCGGCGGCACCGTGCCCGCCGAGGAGGCCGATCCGCTGCCCGCCGCAGAGGGCGACGCCCTGCCGCCCGTACCGGACCCCGAGCGCCTGGCCCCCGCACCGCTCGCCCCTGCCGAGCTCGCCGAGGAGGTCGTCGCGCTGCTGCGCGGCAAGGGCACCCCGGCGCAGGAGGAGCGGGCGCTGAACAGCCTCGTGATCCACGCCGGCGCCGACCTGGCGGGGCTCCGCGCGGCCCTGGAACCGGTCGTCGCAGCGCACCGGCAGCCTGCCTCATGGCTGAGCGACAACGTCTTCGCACAGGCACTCGAAGCCGTCGTCATGTTCGTCATGGGCGAGGCCGCGGAGGAGAAGACGCGCACCCTCCGCATCCAGTCCGGCCTGGGGGCCCTCCGTTTCCGGTTCCAGGAGTACCAGTGCCCGCACACGGCGATCTGGTCCGTCTGCCTCAGCCGCGTGGCCGAGATCGGGGCGCGGCTGGAGCTCGGGGACCCCTTGCCGTTCCTGCTGGCCACGCCCACCTGGACCACGGGAACCATCGACCCGTCGGAGCTGGTGGCCCGGCTCGCCGCGTACGAGGACGCGGGCACCGAGCCCGGCCCGGCGGACCTCGACCAGGCCCTGCTGCGACTCGGCCGTGCGGTGCCGCCCGAAGCACGGGCCGCGGCGGACCGGCTCACCTCCCCGGCGGGGCGGCGGCTGGCCGCCTGGCTCGCCTCGGGCGGCCTGCCCGATCCCGCCCTCTCCCGGGAAACCGAGCCGCTGAGGCTCAGGACCCCTCGCCCCGGTGTCCTCGTGCACACCGAGGCCCTTCCCGGGCATGAGGACTATCCCGAGCCGTTCCGCTCCCTGCTCGGTGCGCACGACCCCATCGGCGGTCCGTGCAAGTGCGGGGGCGGCGGGGAGTGTTCCGCCCGGGCCCTGGCCCTCCTGCCCCAGCACCGGGAGATCATCGCGGCGCGGATGCTGTCGGCCTTCGCGACCCTGGCCGACTCCGACCACCTCGGTCGCGGGGTGCCCGTGCTGCCCGCGCTCGCCGAGTCGGGCGGACCGGCCGGGCCCGCGACCCATCTGCTGATGGCGTACGGGCTCGGGGCGCGGCGCTTCGAGGAGCAACTGTTCGCGGTGGACGCGATGCTCGTCCTGGCCGCTCGCGGACAGCTCGACGCGGCTCGGCTCGGCCGGGACATCGCCGAGCTGACCGACCTGCGCCGGCTCAAGCTCCAGCGAATCGTGGCGGCGCTGCGGGAAGCGGCGCGCGCCGGTGCGTATGCCACGGTGTGGGCGGTGCTCTCGGGCGCCCTCCCCGGGCTCCTGGCGGGAGAACCGGCATCCGCCGGCGGCGCTCTGCTCACGCTCGCGGCCGACTGCGCGGAGCGGTCCGGAGCCCGTGGCCCGATACCGGAGATCGACGAGCTGGCGGCGCGCAAGGGCTCATCACAGCTGATCAAGCAGGCCCGGCGGCTCAGAGCGGCGCTGAGCCGCGAAGCCCACAGGAGGCCGAGTGTCGACACGTGACCGCATTGCCTCAGGTCACCCTGTCTCAGAAGCTGGTGTCATAAGTAAGCACGACCGCTCAGGACCTCGACCGGCAGAACACATCTACGTCGACAAGCGCACCGGCGCCAACAATAGAACGCAAGGGCTTGAGGGCTCCGCATGGCTTCGCCCGTCCCGGGGACCGGATCAACGTGCTGACGCTGGATCGGCTTGGCCGGAACACGCGCGAGACCCTGAACCTCGTGCACGGCCTCACCGAGCGCTCGCCGTGGACACCAGCGAGCCGGTACCCGGCACCGACATGGCCATCGCACTGCTGGCGGTGTTCGCCCAGATGGAGCGGATCTACACGCTGGAACGTGCCGCCGGTGCCCGCGCGGCAAAGGAGGCCCGCGGCCGGCCGACCGGCCGCCCCGCGAAGCTCAACGCGACCGCCCGCGCTGGAGCCGCCCAACGGATCAAGGGCGGCGCGATCCCCGAGCAAGTCGCCGCCGAACCCGGCGTCAGCCGCTCACGCTCTACCGGGAACTACGCAAGCAGCGCGACGGCGCCGCTGCCGAACCTGTCGGGCAGGGCGCGCCGGAGCGGGCCGGGCCGCCGGGCCGGCCGGGATGTACCGCTCGCCTCACGCCGGGTGCCGTACGTGGCCGGTTCTCGATGGCGCCCGACCGTTCGACCTGCCGCGCCCGCCGCACCGGTCGGGCATCTGACACGGGCCCCGCGGCCGGTCGCGGACGGACCCGAAGGCCCCCGGGTCCGGTCACCACGGCCGGTCGACGGTGGACACGACGACGGCCCTCCGGCCGCCATCTCCGGGTCGGGCCGCCTGACCCGCAGAGGGCCTGACGGCCCTGTGGCCGTGGCCCTTACGAACATCGCGGACCGTCCCGCCAGACCTTCCGACGCGGCCCCGCAGGTCCTTTGGCGTGGCCCCGGGCACCTTCCGGCGACGGCCCGGCGGACCGGCGCCACGGCCCCTCGTGGGCGGCGGACGCGTTACTGACGGACCCTGCCCCTGCCCCGCCCGCTCCCTCAGCGGCCGTTCGGAGGCCGGATCGACCACCGCCCCGGCCTCGGTTCACCGAACGATCTCGGCCATTTCCGTACCCCTGCCCCCGGGCCGGAACGTCACGAGCGAGATGGTCCGGACGGGCCGTGAGCGCAGCCCTTCGGTCAGTGGCCGCCGGTCCCTGCGCACCCCCGGCAGCTTCCCCAGCGGTCCCGCACCAGAGGCCCGGAAGGACAGGCGCAAACGGCCCGACGGCCCTGACCGTCCCGCCGCCCGGACCTTGGCCCCTGCCCTTTCGCCGCCCGGAGCCGTCCGGTCCGGTGCGGTCCGGCCGGGTCGGGCCGGGTCGGGTCCAGGAGTCAGGGCTGTCCTGCCCGGAGACGCGACGGCGGGGCCGTCCGGTCGAAGGGACCGGGCGACCCCGCCTCCTGCCGCGCCAACGCGCCCGTCCGCGCGGGCCCGTCTCAGGCGTGTCAGGCGTGCGTGCGCAGCAGCGTCCGCATGGTCCGCATGGCCACCGAGAGGTTCGCCAGGTCGAACGAGTCCGAGCCCTGGATCTCCTCCAGCGTGTTGCGCGAACGCGCCAGGATCGCCGCGTTCTTCTCCTCCCACGCCGTGAACCGCTCCTGCG
Organism: Streptomyces sp. 8L; assembly: GCF_020176795.1. Lineage (GTDB taxonomy): Bacteria > Actinomycetota > Actinomycetes > Streptomycetales > Streptomycetaceae > Streptomyces. The sequence continues at coordinate 5,225 of NZ_JAIUKE010000232.1, read as the reverse complement.
GTGTGGCGCCGTCGCCGCCGAACGCCAGGACGTCCGACGTGAGCGACGCGTGCGCCGAGTACAGGTCCTCGCGGATCGACACCCGCGCCATCGACTTCCAGCGGTCGGTGCGCGGCAACTCCAGAATCCGGTCCATCAGCTCCGTGATCCGCAGCCGGTTGCCCAGGTCGTAGTAGACCTCCGCGACGGTGAGCACGTCCTTGCCGCTGCGGTCGGCGATCGCGACGATGTCGAGCGCCGAGAACACCGACGAGAAGCCCGCGCCGCGCGGCGCGAACTCCTTCGGCACCCCGGCACCGCTCATCTGCTCCAGGATCGAGTCGAACCACTCCCGCTCCGTGCCGAGCAGCAGTGTCGGCAGCTGCGACCACACGCGCTCGGTGCCGTCCGAGAAGAAGGCGATGGTGTCGGCGATCTCCAGCGGCTGCGGCCGGTTGCCGAGCAGCCAGCGCGTGCCCCGCTCGACCAGGCGCCGCGAGTGGAGCCTGATCCTCGTCTGGACGTCCGCGGCGACCGTGTTGTCGAGGTCCTCCACGCCGTCCCAGACCGCGCCGAGGCCGAAGATCGCCCGCGCCGCGGTGTGCGCCCTGATGATCTCCTCGACCGACGCGCCGGTCTCCTCGCGCAGCCGGTGCAGGAAGGTCGAACCGCCCGTGTTGACGGCGTCGTTGACGAGGACGGTGGTGATGATCTCGCGGTGCAGCGGGTGGCCGTGGATGCGGTCGGCGAAGTTCTCCCGCAGCTGGGTCGGGAAGTACGCGTGCAACAGCTTCAGCAGGTACGCGTCGTCCGGCAGGCTCGTCGCGATGAGCTCCTGCGCGACGGTGATCTTCGTGTACGCGAGGAGCACGGCCAGCTCGGGCTGGGTGAGTCCCCTGCCCGCGTTCAGCAGTTCACGGATCTGCCGGTCCCTGGGCAGGAACTCGATGTCGCGGTCGAGGTGGCCGTCGCCCTCCAGGCGGCGCATGAACCGCATGTGCGCGTGCAGCATGCCCGTGGACTGCGCGACGGCCGCGGCGAGCGCGGTGTTCTGCGCGTAGTTGTTGCGCAGGACGAGGGAGCCGACCTCGTCGGTCATCTCCGCCAGCAGCTTGTTGCGCTGCTTGACGGTCATGTCCCCGTCGGTGACCAGGCCGTTGAGCAGGATCTTGATGTTCACCTCGTGGTCGGAGGTGTCCACGCCCGCGCTGTTGTCGATGGCGTCGGTGTTGATCTTCCCGCCGTCGCCGCCGGCCCCGCGCCGGTCGAACTCGATCCGGCCGAGCTGGGTCAGGCCGAGGTTGCCGCCCTCGCCGATGACCTTCGCGCGCACGTCCTCGCCGTTGACGCGGATGGCGTCGTTGGCCTTGTCGCCGACGTCCGCGTTGGACTCGGTGGTGGCCTTGACGTACGTGCCGATGCCGCCGTTCCACAGCAGGTCGACGGGCGCCTTGAGGATTGCTCGCATCAGGTCGGCGGGCGTCAGCTTCGTGACGTTGCCCTCGATGCCGAGCGCTTCGCGCACGCGCGCGTTGACCGGGATCGACTTCGCCGTGCGCGGGTGGATGCCGCCGCCCGCGGACAGCAGCTTCGTGTCGTAGTCGGCCCAGGAGGAGCGCGGCAACTCGAACAGCCGGCGGCGCTCCGCGAAGGAGGTCGCGGCGTCCGGATCGGGGTCGATGAAGATGTGCCGGTGGTCGAAGGCGGCGACCAGCCGGATGTGCTCGGACAGCAGCATGCCGTTGCCGAACACGTCACCGGACATGTCGCCGACGCCGACGACCGTGAAGTCCTCGCTCTGCACGTCGTGGCCGAGCTCGCGGAAGTGCCGCTTGACGGACTCCCAGGCGCCGCGGGCCGTGATGCCCATGCCCTTGTGGTCGTAGCCGGCGCTGCCGCCGGACGCGAACGCGTCGCCCAGCCAGAAGTCGTAGGAGACCGCGACCTCGTTGGCGATGTCGGAGAAGCTCGCCGTGCCCTTGTCGGCGGCGACGACCAGGTACGTGTCGTTCCCGTCGTGGCGTACGACGTCCTTGGGCGGTACGACCTCGCCGCCGACCAGGTTGTCGGTGATGTCGAGCAGCGCCGAGATGAAGATCTTGTACGAGGCGATGCCCTCGGCCAGCCAGGCGTCCCGGTCGGCGGCCGGGTCGGGCAGCTGCTTGGCGACGAAGCCGCCCTTCGCGCCGACGGGCACGATGACGGTGTTCTTCACCATCTGCGCCTTCACCAGGCCGAGGATCTCCGTACGGAAGTCCTCACGCCGGTCGGACCAGCGCAGGCCGCCGCGGGCGACCTTGCCGAAACGCAGGTGGACGCCCTCGACGCGCGGCGAGTACACCCAGATCTCGTAGGCGGGGCGCGGCGCCGGAAGGTCCGGGATGGCCTGCGGGTCGAACTTCATCGACACGTACGCGTGCCGGGTGCCGTCCGCCCCGCGCTGGAAGAAGTTCGTCCGCAGCGTGGCCTTGACGAGGCTGAGGAAGGACCGCAGGATGCGGTCCTCGTCGAGGCTCGCGACCTGGTCGAGCGCCGCGTCCAGCTCCTCGGTCAGCGCGTCGATCAGCTCGGTGCCCGCGCTCTGCCGCTCGGGCTTCATGCGCGCCTCGAAGAGGGACACCAGGAGCCGGGCCGTGTGGACGTTGTGGCGGAACGTGTCCTCCATGTAGTCCTGGCTGAACGTGGCCCCCGACTGGCGCAGGTACTTGGCGTACGCGCGCAGCACCACGGCCTGCCGCCAGGTGAGCCCGGCGCCGAGCACCAGCGAGTTGAAGCCGTCGTTCTCCGCCGCGCCCGTCCATACGGCGGCGAACGCCTCCTGGAAGCGCGTCCGCATGTCGTCCACGGGGTAGGTGCCGCTCGCGGGCGGGGGCATCCTGAGGCCGAAGTCGTAGATCCACGCGCGCGTACGGTCGGCGCAGCGCAGCTCGTACGGCCGCTCGTCGACGACCTCGACGCCGAGCCGCTGGAGGACCGGCAGGACCGCGGTGAGCGAGACCTGGTCGCCGGTCCGGTAGATCTTGAAGCGGCGCTCGTCGGGCGCGGCGCCCACCGGCTCGTACAGGGAGAGCGCGAACTCCTTCTCGCCGCCCTCCAGCGCCTCCAGGTGGACGAGGTCGGCGACGGCGGCGCGCGGCGTGTGGTCCGCCTTGTAGCCCTCGGGGAAGGACGCGCCCCAGCGGCGCATGAGCCCCGCGGCGCGCTCCTCGCCGCATTCGACGTTGAGCGCCTCACCGAACGCGTCGGCCCAGGAGCGGGCGGCCTCCACGAGCCGCGTCTCGATCCGGTCGACGTCGGCGTCCGTCAGCTCGGACAGCTCCGTGCCGCGCTCGACGCGGACGACGAAGTGCAGCCGGGAGAGCACCGATTCGGTGTTCCAGGCGGTGAAGTCGACGCTGGTGCCGCCGAGTTCGTCCTTGAGGATGTCGATCAGCCGGAGCCGCACGCCGGTGGTGTAGCGGTCGCGCGGCAGGTAGACGAGCGCGGAGTAGTAGCGCCCGTACTCGTCCTTGCGCAGGTAGAGCCGGAGCCTGCGGCGCTCCTGGAGATAGAGCACGCTGGTCGTGATGGCGCGCAGTTCGTCCGGGGGCGTCTGGAACAGCTCGTCGCGCGGGTACGTCTCCATGATCTGCATGAGGTCGCGGCCGTCGTGGCTGTTCGGCGAGAAGCCGGCGCCCTCCAGGACCTCCGCGACCTTGCGCCGCACGACCGGCACCCGGCGCACGGACTCCGTGTACGCGGCCGAGGAGAACAGGCCGAGGAAGCGGCGCTCACCGATCACGTTTCCCTCGGCGTCGAACTTCTTCACGCCGACGTAGTCGAGGTAGCTGGGCCGGTGCACGGTGGCGCGGCTGTTGGCCTTGGTGAGGATGAGCAGCTTGTGCTCGCGGGCCTTGGCGCGCGCGTCCGCGGGGAGTCTGCTGAAGGACGGGCTCGCCAGGTGGTCCTCTGCGTCGCGGTGGCGGGGGTCGGAGCGCAGGACACCGAGCCCGGTGCCGGGCACCGCGACCAGCGCGTCGGCGTCCGTGAGCCGGTACTCGCGGTAACCGAGGAAGGTGAAGTGGTCGGCGGCGAGCCAGCGCAGCAGCTCACGGGCCTCCTGCACCTCTTCCTCGGGCAGGTCGTCGGCCGTGGGCTCGGCGGGCAGCTCGTCGGCGATGCGCAGGGCGGTGCCCCGCATCTTCTCCCAGTCCTCGACGGCTTCGCGCACGTCGGACAGGACCCGCCGGAGGTTGGTGGTGATGTCGCCCAGCACGTCCCGGTCGGTCTCGCGGTCGACCTCGACATGCATCCAGGACTCGATGTGGGCGTCGGGGACCGGGTCGCCCGCGGCCGTCCCGTCCGCCAGGGTGCCCTCGGGCAGCACCTCGATCCGCTCGCCCGCGACGTCGCGGCGGACGGCGATCTGCGGGTGGATGACGATGTGGATGCCGCGGCCGTGCCGGGTGAGTTCGTTGGTGACCGAGTCGACGAGGAAGGGCATGTCGTCCGTGACGACCTCGACGACCGTGTGGCTGGAGGTCCAGCCGTTCTCCTCCACGGTCGGGGTGTGCACCCGCACGTTCGCCGTGCCCTGGGGGCGGTTGTCGGCCAGCCGGTAGTGGGAGAGCGCGGCCCCGAGGAGGTCGACCGGGTCCCGGTCGGCCAGGTCCTCGGTCGCTGCGTGCAGATAGTAGCGCTGGAGGTACGCGAGAAGCCTGTCCTGGTCCGGCCTGCCGCCGCTGCCGGGCTCGACGGGGCCGCGGTCCGGCCGCCGGCCGTCCAGGCCCGCGGTCTGCCCCATCGGGCCGTTGTCAGCGACCCTCGCCGCTTGGGCGAGCAGCTCGGTCTTGGCTTCGTCCAGGTTGGTCTGCATGTCCTCTGGCTCCTGTCGCGCGCCATTGCGTGACGTAGGTGAACGAACCGACACAACGCCACGACGCGGTGTTTCCGGTCGATGTCGACGTTATGCCGCATGGAGAGATGTCCGTGATGAATTCGGCCACATCGGGCCGCGCGTCCGCACCGGGAAGTACGGCGATCGCCTCGGAAGGTGCGGCGATCGCCCGGCCGCCGTGGCGCTCCGGGCGCTTGCAGGGGGCCGAGCCCGCTCCGCATATCGCGCTGATCACGCACAGACCCTATCTCCCGCGGCGGGGCGGTCGGCACAGGCCGTATACGTACAAGGCCCGGCCCGAAATTCGACATTCTGGCCAACGACAGGCCCTCGCCCCCTCTCCTCCGCCATCCGCCATCGACCCCCGAAC
>NZ_JAIUKE010000231.1 GCF_020176795.1 Streptomyces sp. 8L | reverse complement strand
ACCCACCCCGGGGCCCGCGCCGCGCGCCTCGGTCGCACGTCCCATGTCGCGTCCCCGACCGAGCAGGAGACTCCGTGACCAGTTCCCCGCCCACGAACGGGCCCACCACCCACACCCTCGACAACGGGCTGCGGGTCGTGGTCCGCCCCGACAGGTCCGCGCCCGCCGTCGCCCTCAACATCTGGTACGACGTGGGCTCGCGCCACGAGGACCCCGAGCGGACCGGGCTCGCGCACCTCTTCGAGCACCTGATGTTCCAGGGCTCCGAGAACGTGGCCTCCGGGGAGCACTTCGGGCTCCTCGACGCGGGCGGGGCCGACCTGAACGCGACGACCTGGTTCGAGCGCACCAACTACTTCGAGACCCTTCCCACCGGCGCGCTCGACCTCGCCCTGTGGCTGGAGGCCGACCGCATGACGGGACTGCTCGCAGGCCTCACCCAGGAGAACCTGGACAACCAGCGCGACGTCGTGAAGAACGAACGCCGCGAGCGCTACGACAACCAGCCCTACGGCACGGCCTGGGAGCGCCTGCACCGGCTGGCGTTCCCGCCGGGCAGCCCGTACCACCACGACACCATCGGCTCGATGGAACACCTCGACGCCGCGAGCCTCACCGAGTGCGCCGACTTCTACCGGCGCCACTACCGGCCGTCGAACGCCGTCCTGACCCTGGTGGGCGACATCTCCGCCGACGATGCCCTCGCCCGGGTGGAGCGGTACTTCGGCCGCCTGAGCGCGGCGCCCGCCCCTGAGCAGCCGGAGCCGGAACATCTCGGACCGCTGACCGGGCCGCTCCGGCTGGACCTGCGCGAGGACGTGCCCGCCCCCGCCGTGTACGCGCTGTGGCGCGTCGCGCGCGACGGCACACCGCAGGCCGACGCGGCGGAGCTCGCGCTCCAGATCCTCGCCGGCGGCACGGCGAGCCGGCTCGGCCTGCGCATGGTGCACGACGCGCAAGTGGCCCGCCACGTCTCCCCGGTCCTGCTGCGCCAGGCGCGCGGTGACTCCTCCGCCGCGCTCGTCGTCAAGGGCCGCGTCGGCGCGGACCCCGCGGTGCTCGAACGCCACTTCGACGAGGAGCTGCGGGCGTTCGCCGCCACCGGACCCACCGGTGACGAACTGCCGCGCGCCCGCGCGCTGGCCGAGCGGGAATGGCTGGACGAGACCGCCGACTTCGCCGGCCGGGCCGACCAGTACGGGCGGTTCGCCTGCCTGCACGGCGACGCCGCGCTCGCCGACGGCGTCGTCGCCCGGCTGCGCGCGGTCACAGCGGAGCAGGTGCGGCGCGCCGCCGCGGACCTGCTGCCCGAGCGCTCCGCCCGCGTCGTCTACCACCCCGAACGGAGTGCCCAGGCATGACCGGCGTCCTTCCCCGCCCCACGATCTCCGCGCCCGCGCCCTGGGTCTTCCCCGCACCGCGCTCGCGCCGCCTCGGCAATGGGCTCGACGTCCTCGTGTACGACCTTCCCGGTCGCGAACTCGCCGCTGTACGACTCGTCTTCGACGCTCCGCTCGCGGCCGAGGGCCGGGACGGCACGGCCTCCCTCGCCGCCGGCCTGTGGACCGAGGGCACCGAGGAACTCGACGCGCCCGCCTTCGCCCGCAGGATCGAGGCCATAGGGGCGTCGTACTGGGCAAGCGCCGGGCACGAGGGGCCGGTGGCCGGGCTGACGGCGCCGACGGCCAGGCTCGGCGAAGCGCTCGGCCTGCTGGCCGCCAGCATGATGCGGCCCGCCTACGCGGAGAAGGAGTTCGCGCGCGTCGTGCGGGAGGAGCGGGACGCGATCGAGGAGCGCCGCGCGCGGGCCGAGTACCGCGCGTACCTCGAACTGAACGCCGTCCTGTTCACCCCGGAGAGCCGGCTGAGCCGGCCCCTCGGAGGCACCGCGGCCGACCTGGACGCGCTCGACGTGGCCGCCGTACGCGCCTACCACGAGCGGACCGTGGCGCCGTCGGCGGCGACGCTCGTGCTCGCGGGCGACTTCCGCGACACCGACACCGACGCGCTCGTCGACGCCGCGTTCGGGGCGTGGACCGGCACGGCCGCGCCCACCGTGGCGCGGGAGCCCGTGGCGGCCGGGCCGCGTGTGCTCCTCGTGGACCGGCCGGGCGCGGTGCAGAGCGCGATCCGCGCCGGCATCCCCTCCATCGACCGGCACAGCCCCGACTGGGCGTCGCTGCGGGTCGGTACGTACGCGCTGGGCGGCCACATCGGTTCCCGGCTGAGCACGGTCCTGCGCGAGGAGAAGGGGTACACGTACGGCGTCTTCGCCGGGAACCACCCGCTGCGCCGCGGCGGGCTCACGACCATCGCCTGCGCTGTGGAGACCGGGGTGACAGGGGCCGCCCTCGCCGATCTCGCCGAGGTGGTGCGCACGACGGTCGCGGGCGGCGTCGGCCCGGCGGAACGGGACATCGCGGCGGACTGCTTCCTGCGTGTGGGCCCGGTCGCCTTCCAGACCGGCGACGCCCTGGCGGACCAGGTGGCGGGCTATGTGTCCGAGGGCCTGCCGCCCGGCTTCTTCAACCAGTGGCAGGACACGGTGCGCGACGTCACGGCGGAGTCCGCCTCCGCCGCCCTGGCCGCCCAGCTGCCGTTCGACGGCCTGTCCCTGGTGGTCGTGGGCGACGCGTCGAAGACCGAGGCCGCCGTACGCGACGCCTGGCCGGGGGAGCTCCTCGTCGTACGGGCGTGAGCCGGGCACCCGGACGGCGCGGGCCGGGGGGCCGGGGCCCCCCCCCCCCCCCGGCGGGGGCCCCCCCCCGGGGGGCCCCGGCGGGGGGGGGGCGGCCGGCCGGGGGGGGGGGCGGGGGGCCCCCCCGCGGCGGTGATAGGGAGG
>NZ_JAIUKE010000230.1 GCF_020176795.1 Streptomyces sp. 8L | reverse complement strand
CCCCCCGCCCGCGGCCGCCGCCGCGGGGGGGCGGGGCCCCCCCCCCCGGGCGGGGCGGGGCGCGGCCCCCCGGGGGGGGGGGGGGGGGGGCCCCCCCCCCCCCCCCCCCCGGCTCAGGAGGCCCCGGCCGCGCGGCGCCGCGCGAGCAGGCTGACCAGGTCGTACGCGACGTGCGACGCCGCCACGGAGGTGATGTCCGCGTGGTCGTAGGCGGGGGCGACCTCCACGACGTCCGCGCCGACGATCCGCGTACCGTCCAGGCCGCGCAGGATCTCCAGCAGCTCCCGCGACGTCAGACCGCCGGCCTCCGGTGTGCCGGTGCCCGGCGCGTGGGCCGGGTCGAGGACGTCGATGTCGACGGAGACGTACAGCGGCCGGTCCCCGATCCGCTCCCGCACGGCCGCCACCGTCTCGTCCACACCGCGCCGCATGACGTCGGCCGCCGTCACGATGCCGAAGCCTAGGCGCTTGTCCTCGGCCAGGTCGCTCTTGCCGTAGAGCGGGCCCCGGGTGCCGATGTGCCCCAGGGCCTCCGTGTCGAGCAGCCCCTCCTCGACCGCGCGCCGAAACGGCGTGCCGTGGGTGTACGGCTCCCCGAAGTAGGTGTCCCAGGTGTCGAGATGGGCGTCGAAGTGCAGCAGGGCCACCGGCCCGTGCAGCCGCGCGGCGGCGCGCAGCAGCGGAAGCGAGAGGGTGTGGTCGCCGCCGACCGTCACCACCGAGGCGCCGGTCGCGGCGAGTCCGCCGACCTGTTCCTCGACGGTCGCCACCGCCTGTCCGATGTCGAACGGGTTGACCGCGATGTCACCGGCGTCCGCGACCTGCACGGCGGCGAACGGGGAGATGTCGAGCGCCGGGTGGTAGGGCCGCAGGAGACGGCTCGCCTCGCGCACGGCCGCCGGCGCGAACCGCGCCCCCGGCCGGTACGAGACCCCGCTGTCGAAGGGGATGCCCACGACGGCGACGTCGGCGCGGCCGACCTCCTCGAGGCGGGGCAGCCGGGCGAAGGTGGCGATGCCCGCGTAACGGGGGACGACGGAGCTGTCGACAGGGCCGACGGGACCGACGGGAGCAACGGGAGGAGCCGAAGCGGCCGAAGCGGCCGGGCCTGCGGGTCCTGCCTGATCCGGGGACGGCGCGCCTTCCGGCTGCGACGGGGGCTGCTGCGATGCCAAGGGACGACCTCTTCCATTGCCGCCGGGAGGGACGCCGAGCAGCTTAAGCCGCACCACCGGACCGGTCACGGGACGATCCGTCCCACTCGGCGCGCCTTCTAGGATGATCCGGCCCGGCCGTCCCGGTGGGGCCGACCCCTCTGCCGGAGCCCGCACATGCACACCGCCCCACCAAACGGCACCGAGCCGCCGCACGCCGCGGCGCCGCCCGGGAACGCCGAGCCGCCCGGCGCCCCGCCGACCCTCGCGCTCCGCGACCTTGTGGGGGACCCCGCGCTCGCCCTGGTCCCGATGACCCGTGACGCACTGCTCGACCGGCGGATCGGCTGGGCGCACATCAGTGAACTGGCCGACCCGGCACCGTACATGACCGGAGGAGAGCTCCTGCTCACGGCTGGTCTCGCCGTGCCCGCCGCGGCGGCGGGGCCCGGTGCGTACGGTGCGTACGTCGCCACACTCGTGCGTGCGGGTGCCGCCGCGCTCGGGTTCGGGCTCGCGCCCGTGCACACCGCCGTCCCGCCGGAGCTGACCGCGGTCTGTGAGGAACAGGGCCTGCCCCTGCTCGCGGTGCCGGAGGCCACCCCGTTCCACACCATCGCGCGCACCGTGGCCGCCGCCCTCCACCGCCGCCACGCCGAGCAACTCCTGTCCATGGCCGAGGCGCAGGCCGCGATCGCCGCTGCGGCCCTGCACAGGACCGCACCGGTGGCCGCGGTCCTGGAGGCGACCGCACGGGCGGCCGGCGGCTGGGCGCTGCTGCTCGACGGCGGGGGCCGGCCGCTCGCGGCGACCGCCGGGGCCCCCGAACCCGGCCCCGGCCTCCGGGACCGCGCCGCCCGGCTCGGCCGGACCGGCGGCCCGCGCAGCGCCGTCGACCACGACAGGGACGGGTACGTCGCGCTCCACCCCGTAGAGGGGCCGGGGCACGCGCCTGTCGCAGAAGGGGTCAGGGAAACCGGTACGCCGGTCCTGCTGCTCGGCGGCGACCGGCCGCCCACCGTCGCGGCACGGGGCGCAGGGGCGACGGCTGCGGGGCTGCTCGGACTGCTCACCCGTACGGATCGCGCCGAGCGCCAACAGGGCGCGCTCGCTGCCCTGTTGCTGCTGGGCGACGATCCGGCCGCGCCGGGCCGCGCGCGGGACCTGCTGGCCTCCCTGCTCGGCGGGGGCCCGGTGGGCGAGGCCGGGACCGCCGGACCTCCGCAGGCCAGGGCGCTGTACGCGCGCCGCGCGCCGGGCGCCGCCGCGGACACCGGTGCGGCGGACCCGTACCCGCCGGGCCCGCTGTACGACGTCCCGGGCCGAGGCGGCGGCGCGGAGGAAACGCTGCGCGGCGTCATGCCTACGGGCACGACACGGTCCGACCTCGACCGGCTGCGGGAGCGCGGCGGCTGGCTCGCCGCGCTCAGCAGGCCCGTACCGCCGGGCCTGCTGCCGGCGGCCGACCGGGAGGCGCGCCTGCTGCTCCGGCGGGCACTCGCCTCGGGCGCCCCCGTCGTGGCCGAGGACGGCGGGCTCGGCATCGGCGCGGCCGTCGACCCCGCCCGCGCGGCGCACTGGGCGCGGCAGACGCTCGGACCGCTGCTCGACGAGCCGGCCGAGGCGGACGGCACCGCCCTCACCGAAGTGCTGCGCGCCTGGCTCGGGTGCCACGGCGGCTGGGACCGCACGGCCCAGCTCACCGGACTGCACCGCAACAGCGTCCGGCACCGGATGCGGCGCGTGGAGGCGCTGCTCGGCGTGGACCTCGCCGACGCCGCCGTCCGGGCCGAGCTGCTGCTCGCCCTCGGCTGGTGCCCCTGAAGGGCGCGCTCGCCCCATTTCCCTTTCCCCCGGGCCGAATTCGGGCGACTGTCCGCCCGTTATCCGTCCGGCGCCCGGTCCGCTGTCCGCCCGGCGGCGGTACGGAGCAATCGTGGCGCTCACGGTGCCATTCGCCCACCGGTTCCCATTCGACGGTTCATTGACTTCGTGTCAGGCCGCATAAAGATCTTTCTCATCCTCCGGCATTGCGTGAATTCATCGTCCGTCATTCCTTCCCCTCCCTTCGAGGCCGTCGCCTCCGTCCCGATCCGGGAACCCGATCCGGGAATGAATGCCGATGGTCGTGCGGGCGGGACTTCCCAGGGCCCCGAAGCCCCGCTTCCGTTGAATGCGCATGGCTGACCCGGCATCAGCCTGTGCGCTCCCTGTGCGAGACGAGCGGGTGCCGATATGGGCGATTTGATGGTCTTAATCCCTAAGTTCTGTTCTGGGGTGTTCAGGTAACTTATTGCTCTCTGGCGGGTGTTGTGAGGGGTGGTTGCTCCCCCAACGGGTGATATACATCACCTGAAGTGCGTTCCGGGCCGTGCGAGGCCCCTCCCATTTCGTGCGCACACAGGGCGCGTTGGGTTTTTGTAAGGCCGCCGAGTGATCGGCTTGAGCGTCGCTGCCGGCGTTTTCGGCACGGCTCAGTGAATTCGGAACTTGTTTCGTCGCGAGGTCTTCGCTTACGTTCTCGTCATTCCGGACAGACCGCCGAATCCTGCCGCTGTCCGGATACCTCAACCATTCGTCTCATCCATACGGCAGGAGCGGGGGACCCAGGTAAGCCGCCGAGCCGCGAAAGCGGACCGGCTAGGGGTGAAGCCGCAGCAATGCGGCCGGGCATCTCCAGCCCGAACCCGACAGCTCACCTCGTAGGCGACGGAGAGGAAATCAGCATGCTCAAAATGCCCAGCCACCGCCGTCCCATGTCCCGATCGATGACCCGTGGCCTGATGGTCGCGGGAGTGGGCAGCGCGGTGATCGCCGTACCGCTGCTGACCGCCGCGGCCGCCAACGCCGCACCGGTCACGCACTCCGTGGCCCACCAGGCGCCGAAGGCGCCTGCGCAGGCCATCGCGGCGGCCAAGAAGGCCGTCGGCTCCTCGTATGTCGTGGTCCCGGGCGACTCGCTCTCGAAGATCGCCGCCGACCACTCGCTCCCGGGCGGCTGGAAGAGCCTGTACCAGCACAACCGTGAGGCGGTGGGCGCCAACCCGTCGCTGATCCACCCCGGTCTCAAGCTGTCCCTGAGCGGCAAGGCCGCGCCGGCCGCCCGCACCACGGGCGAGGCGCGCGGTGCCGCCAACGGCTCCGCCCACAAGACCGTCATCAAGACGCAGAACACGGCCGACGCCACCACGGTGAAGGCGGCAGCCCCGACGTACGCGAACAACCTGGACGGCTGGATACGCCAGTCCCTGTCCATCATGTCCCAGCACGGCATCCCGGGCAGCTACGACGGCATCTACCGCAACATCATGCGTGAGTCGTCCGGCAACCCGACGGCGATCAACAACTGGGACTCGAACGCCGCCAAGGGCACCCCGTCCAAGGGCCTGCTCCAGGTGATCGACCCCACGTTCCAGACCTACCACGTGTCCGGCACCTCGATGGACCCGTACGACCCGGTCGCGAACATCACCGCCGCGTGCAACTACGCCGCCGCGACGTACGGCTCGATCGACAACGTCAACGGCCCGTACTAAGAGACACACCAGCACCACCCCTGGCGGGGCCCGGGGGCCCCCCCCCCCGGCCCCCGGGGGCCCCCCCCCCCCCGCCCCCCCCCCCGCCCCCCCGGGGGGGGGGCCCGGGGGG
>NZ_JAIUKE010000229.1 GCF_020176795.1 Streptomyces sp. 8L | reverse complement strand
CCCGTCGGACACACCGACGGGCCCGTCGGGGCACCCACAGGCCCGTCAGGCACTCTGACGGGCCTGTGGCGCGTCCGCGTGCCCCGCGCGGGCCCCGCGGCCGACCGCATGCGCCGCACGCGCCGCAGACGGCCGCACGCACGTCTCACACCGACACCCGCGCCGCCACGTGCCTTCACACCGACATTCGCGCTGCCGCGTGCTTTCACACCGACGTCCATGCCGCGCCGCCCCGTGCCTCACACCGACATCCGCGCGCACGCGCTCCTCGCGCCGGCGTCGGGGCTGATGTGCCCGCCGTCACACCGGCGTCGGGCGCTGCCGTGTACGGACACGCGCCGCCGCGTGCGTCGCATGAGCAGGGAGTAGAGCTCCCACCGTGCAGGCTGGCACGGGGGGAGAGAGGGCAGCCCGAGGCCATCGCGCCCATGGCGGGGCCTGTGCGGGCCGGGCGGGGCCCGCGGAACGACAGGGTGGCGGGGGGGCCCCCCGGCGCCCCCCCCCCCCGCCCCCCCGCCCCCGCGGGGGGGCGGGCGGCCCCCCCCCCCCCCCCGCGCCCCGGGGGGGGCGGGGGGGGGCGGGGGGGGCCCCGCGGAACGACAAGGTGGCGGCGGCCCGTCCGGGCCACCGCCACCTGTCACCTCTCACCTGCCGCCTGTCCGTGCGATCAGGGCGCCGAGTCCTTTTTGTTGGTGGATGCCGCATATGCCTGAGAAGGCGTCATGGGCACACCGTTGATCTCGACGGTCTTGTCCTGGCTGACCGAAGCGCAGGCCTTGGAGTCGTCCGCGGATTCCGCGTGCGCTCCGGAGACCGCCGCCTGGGCGTCGGCCGACGAGCTGCCCGACCCGGAGCCGCCCGGGAAGGTGTCGCCGCTCGGCCAGTCGGAGCCGACGGTGAGCACGAGTCCGCTGGAGTCCGACGAGGTCAGGTGCGAGGAGGGCAGGCCGAGCGCGGACGCCGCCGTCTGGGCCGCCGCCTTCTCGCCGGGGCCGTAGGCGAGCGTGGTCCGCGACTGGGGAGCCTCCGCGTTGCCCGAGGAGCCGGTGGCGAACCCCTTGCCGGTCAGCACCGACTGGAGGGCCGCGGCCCGCCCCGAGGTGCTGGTGCCGTTCTCCACCTCCACCGAGACGTCGGCCGGGGGCACCGACGCGGACGGCGAGGGCTTCGTGTCCGTCTTGCCGCCGGAGGAGGGCTTCTCGCCCGCGGAGGTCTTCTTGCCGTCCGAGGACGTCAGCGGCTTGTCGTCGGCGATGGCCGAGAACAGTGCGGTGGCCCCGGGCGCCGGGATGACCCGGTTGGCGTCCGTCGGGGACGCCCCGGTCTGCATCGTGGTGAAGGTGAGCCGCTTCGTCGGGACCTTGTTCAGGTCGTCCGCGAGCCCGATCAGCTTGCCGATGCTGTTCAGGCCGGTGTCCACCGTCATCGCCTTGGTCGCGCTGTTGGCGAGCGAGTAGACCTTGGGCGGGTCGGAGAGGGTGCCGGCGCTCTTGAACTTGCGGATCATCGCGCTCAGGAAGATGTGCTGGGCGTAGGTGCGGCCCAGGTCGCTGCCGTCGCCCAGGCCGTGCCGCGTCCGTACGAACTCCAGCGCCGCGTCGCCCTTGAGTGTGTGCTGCCCCTTGGCGAGCTTCAGGTGCGAGTACGTGTCGTAGACGTTGTCACTCACACACACCGACACACCACCCACCGCGTCCGACATCTTCACCACACCGGAGAAGTCCAGCATCACGAAGTGGTCTATGGGGATGCCGGTGAGCTGGTGCACGGTGGAGACCTGGCAGGCCGGGCCGTACTGGAGGGCGCTGTTGATCTGCCCCTGGTAGCCGGGGGTGGACGGGCCGCCGTCGGTGTTCTTGCACGCGGGGACCTGCGTCATGGTGTCGCGCGGAATGCTCATCACAGTCGCGTTGGACCGGTCCGCTGAGATGTGGACCACCATCTCGACGTCCGCGTTGTGACCGGCCGTCGAGGTTCCGGAACCGCAGCCGCCGCCGAGTTTGCAGTCGCTCGCCGAGTTCCGGCCGTCGGAGCCGATCGCCAGGATGTTGATGGGCGTCCTGCCGAACGAGTCCGCCTTCTCCTTGGACCCGGCGCCGTCTATGGCGACGCTGTGGATGTTGCCGCTGAGGTGCTCGTACAGCCAGGCGCCGCCGCCCGCGACGATCAGCACCAGCGCGGAGACCACCATAAGCACGGCCCGCACGACCCGCTTGTAGCGCGGCAGCGGCTTGGCGCGGCGCCGGCCCTTGTCCTTGGCGCGGGCCGCCTTGCGGGCCGCGGCCCGGCCGCCCCCGGTCGGCGCGGGGCCGCCGTGCCCCGGCGGGCCGCCCCCGTCGTCATGCGGCCTCCGCTGGCGGGGCGGCCCCGGGGGCCGATGGCGTGTCGCCTGCCGGGCGCGCTCGCCGGCCCTCGGGTCCGTCATCTGCGAACTCCCTGTGCGTCAGTGGTCGTTGTACGTGCTAACGGCCGACGTGGCGGCTCAGCGGGCCGCGGCGGAATTCCGCCGGGCTGCCCCGGGCGCCTCGGTGGCGGCCTCCGGGGTGGTGGACACGGAGGTGGCGGGCGTCACGGAGGACGGCGCCGCGTCCGCGGTGGCCGGGGCCGTCCGCGCCGTGTCGTCGTCCGCATCCATGGACTTCATGGCCTTGACCTCGCTCTTGAAGATGCGCAGGGACCTGCCGAGACCGCGGGCCGCGTCCGGCAGCTTCTTCGAACCGAACAGCAAGGCTACGACGACCACGACGACGATCACGTGCCAGGGCTCCAGGCCGTTTCTGAACATGCGATGCCACCTCCGGATACGACGGCTCCGGTGGCGGACACCACCGGGGCCCTAAGGTTGCCACATTACGCAACCGAGCAACTGAGCGGCCAGGCCCGGTCTCCGGACGGTACCCGGGCGATCGGGCCACTCGCGTAGTCTGACCCACCGGTCCGACCGGGGACGAGCCCGGCGGCAGTACCACCCTGGCACGTCAATCTGTGGAGGTTCACGTGACGAGGTCACCCGCGAGGCAGGCCGGTCCGAGAGGCGAAGTCCTCCAGGACGCCGCCGCCACCTTCGGGTTGCTGTCGTCCGCCGTCCGTCTGCACATCGTATGGATACTCGCGCAGGGCGAGAGCGATGTCACAGGTCTCGCCGAACGGGTCGGCGGGTCGCTGCCCGCCGTCAGCCAGCATCTGGCCAAGCTGAAGCTCGCCGGGCTCGTCCGCGCCCGGCGCGAGGGCCGTCGGCAGGTCTACCTGGTCGACGATCCGGCCCTGGTGACCGTCGTCCAGCTGATGGTCGGCCAGCTCAGCAGCCGCGCCGACGACGGACCGGGCCGCGCCGCCGCGCCGGGCGGCCCGGCCGGCCCGGTGGCCTGACGGGCCCGCCGGAACCGCCGTGAAGATCAGCGAGCCGCCGGCCCCCGGCGCCACGGCCACCGGCCAGGACCCGGCAGGCGGCCAGGTCCCGCCGGACGCCTCGGGAGCCGCGGACGCCACGACCCTCGAAGTCCTCCGCGGTCTCGACAGCGGACCGCGCGGCCTGACCGAGGCGGAGGCCGAGGAGCGCCTCGGCCGGCACGGCGAGAACACCCTGCCCACCGCGCGCACCGCGCCCTGGCCGCGCCGCTTCCTCGGCGGCGTGCGCGACCCCTTCACCGGCGTGCTGCTCTGCCTCGCGGTGATCTCCGCGGCCGTCTCCTCCTGGGGGACGGCCTGCGTCCTCACGGTGCTCGTCACCATCAGCTGCGCGCTGCGGACCCGCGCCGACCAGCGGGCCGCCCGGTCGCCCGCCGCGCTGCACGGCGCGATCGCCGCCACCGCGACCGTACGGCGCCGCGCCGGGCCCACGTACACCGAGACGTGCGAACGGGAGGTGCCCACCTGCGACGTCGTGCCGGGCGACATCGTGCGTCTCGCCCCCGGCGACCTGGTGCCCGCCGACGTACGGCTGCTGCGCGCCAGTGGGCTCAGCGTCCACCAGGCCGCGCTGACCGGCGAATCCGTGCCGGTGGCCAAGCACCCGGTGGACACCCCCGCGCCGCGCGCGGACGGCGAGGGAGCCTTCGACCGGCCGCACCTGTGCTTCCAGGGCAGCAGCGTCGCGGCGGGCAGCGCGACCGCCGTCGTCACCGCGACGGGCGCCGGCACCCGGTTCGCCGCCGCGCACGGCGGCACCGGACGGCGGCGCGGCACCGTACGCGGGGAGCGGCCCTTCGACCGGTCGGTCAAGGGCGTGTCCTGGCTGCTCGTCCGCCTGATGGCGCTCACCCCGCCGCTCGTGCTCGCGGCCGGTGCCGTACTGCACCGCAGCAGCCCCGAGTCGCCCGCGTTCGCGGTGGCCGTCGCGGTGGGACTCACGCCCGAGATGCTGCCCGTCGTCGTCAACACCGTGCTCGCGCGCGGCGCCGGGCGCCTCGGCGGCCGGTACGGCGTGATCGTGAAGCGGCTGCCCGCGCTGCACGACCTCGGCGCCGTCGACGTGCTGTGCACCGACAAGACCGGCACCCTCACCCAGGACGCGCCCGCCCTGGACCGCAGCCTGGCCCCCGACGGCCGCGACGACCCGGCGGCCCTGGCCTGGGCGGCCGTCAACAGCCTCGTCACCCTGCAACTCGCCGAGGTCCCGCTGCCGGACGCGCTCGACGAGGCGATCCTCGCCGCCGCGCCCCCCGGCGCGGCGGAGCGGTACGAGGGCGTCGCCGCGCTGCCCCTCGACCCGGTGCGCCGCAGGTCGGCGGCGCTCGTGCGGGACGGCCGCGGCTATGTGCTGGCCGTCAAGGGCGCGCCGGAGGACGTGCTCGACCGCTGCACCCGGCTGTGTACGGGGGAGTCCGGCGCGACCGCGGCGCTCGACCCGGCCGCGCGCGCCCGGCTCGACGCGCTGGTCGCCGGGGCCGCCGACGACGGGCTGCGGGTGATCGCCGTCGCCCGCGCCGACCTGCCGCTGCGGCCCAGGCCCCTGACGGCCGCCGACGAGCGCGGCCTCACACTCGTCGGCTTCGTCGGCCTGCGGGACGCCCTCGCCCCTACGGCCGCCGACGCCCTCGCCTCCCTCGCCCGGCGCGGTGTGTCCCTCACCGTCCTCACCGGCGACCACCCGGGCACCGCCGCCCGCGCCTGCCGCGACCTCGGCCTCGCACCCGGCCCCGGCGGCGTCGTCACCGCCGACCGCGTCGACGACCTGGACGACGCCGAACTCGCCGCGCTCGCCGCCCGCACGGCCGTCTTCGCGCGCTGCACCCCCGAGCACAAGGCCCGCGTGGTGCGGGCGCTGCGCACCGCCGGGCGCACCACCGGCTACCTGGGCGACGGCGTCAACGACCTGCCTGCGCTGCGCGCCGCCGACCTCGGCATCTGCACCAAGGACGCGGCGCAGGTCGCCCGCGAGGCGGCGGGCGTCGTCCTCGCCACCAAGGACCTCACCGCGCTCTCGCACGCCGTCGCCCACGGGCGCAGGGCGAGCGCCAACATCGTCACGTACCTGCGAATCACCCTGTCGTCCAATGTCGGCAATGTGATCGCGATGCTCGGCGCGGGACTGCTCATGCCGTTCCTGCCGATGCTGCCCGCCCAGGTACTGCTCCAGAACCTGTGCTTCGACGGCGCCCAGCTGACGCTCGCGCTCGACCGGCCGCCCGCGTCCGCCGCCGACCGGCCCGCGATCCTGCACCCGCGCGGACTGCCGCGCATGATCGCCGAGTACGGGGTGATCAACGCGTGCGCCGACCTCGGGACGTTCGCCGTCCTCGCCCTCGTGATGCCGGCCTCCCGGCACATCGGCGGCCAGGCCGCCTTCCACGCGGGCTGGTTCACCGAGAACCTGCTGACGCAGGCGCTCGTGATGCTGATGATGCGCCCGTACGGCGGCGACCGGGACCCTGGGCGCGCGGGAGGCGCGGGTGCCCGGCTCGCCCGGGTACCGGCGCCGATCCGGGTGGCCGCCGTGTCTCTCGCGGCGGTCGGGGTCGGGCTGCCCCTGCTGCCCGCGGGCGCCGCCCTCGGCATGACCGCGCCGCCCCCGGCGTTCTACCCGCTGCTGCTCGCGGTCCTCGCGCTGTACGCGGGGGCCCTCGCGCTCGTGCGCCGCGGGGCGCGCTGAGCGGGGCCGTACGCGCGCGGGCACCGTCCGGGTCCGGCCGGAACGGTGCCCGCGCGTGTGCGCTGCGGTGAGCGGTGCTCAGATCACCGCGGACTCCAGCGCCTCGGGCGCGAACAGCTCCTCGGGGGTGCGGAGCCGGTCGGACAGGCCCTGCTCGTGGTGGTAGCGCAGGAACGCCGACAGGGTGCGGTGGTTGGCCTCGCCCAGACCGTACGACCAGAAGTCCTCACCCAGCAGGGCGCGGGCCTCCTCAAGCTGCGGCGCCAGCCAGGGCAGGGTGAAGCGCAGCGCGGAGGTGTCGTACATGCTCGCGTACGCCTGCTGCTTGGCCTCCAGCATCGCCTTGTACAGCGACTGCGCGACCCACGGGTGGCGCTCGTAGACGTCCCTGCGGACCACCAGCACGTGCATGATCGGAAAG
This sequence comes from Streptomyces sp. 8L, assembly GCF_020176795.1. Taxonomy (GTDB): domain Bacteria; phylum Actinomycetota; class Actinomycetes; order Streptomycetales; family Streptomycetaceae; genus Streptomyces. The sequence goes on along the minus strand of NZ_JAIUKE010000229.1, from coordinate 5,120 downwards.
ATGCCGGTGTCCGCGTAGTAGGACTTCTCCGCGCCGATGACATCGGGGAAGATCCGCTTGACCCTGGGGTCGCCCTGCGCGAACGGCGACGGGACGCGCGGCGTGACGAGCGCGTCGATCTCGCCCTCCGCGAGCATCGCGGAGAGCGTGCGGTCCGCGGGGACCGGGCGGATCTTCACCGCGTCGCCGAGGTCGACCTTCGCCTTCTCGATCCGGCCGGGGGTCTCCTGGCCGCCCGTGCGGTGCTCGTAGGCGTCGAACGGCACCCCGTGCCGGTCGCCGACGATGCCGCGCATCCACACGCACGCCGTGAGCTGGAACTCGGGCGTGCCGACGACCTTGCCGCGCAGGTCCTCGGGCGACTCGATGCCCGCGTCCGCGTTCGCGTACCAGGAGCTGTGCCGGAACATCCGCGACGTGTACACCGGCAGCGCCACGAACGGCGACGGGTCCTGGCGCAGCGACACCACGTAGGAGGAGAGGGAGAGTTCGGCGACCTCGAACTCCTGGTGGCGCATCATCCGGAAGAAGGTCTCCTCCACCGGCAGCCGCAGATAGGTCAGGTCGATGCCGTCCGGCCTGATGGTGTCCTCGTACAGGGCGCGCGTGCGGTCGTAGTCGCCGCACGCCATGGTCAGTGGGAGTCGGGGCACGGTCCGCTCTACCTGCCTTCCGCCGTCAGCCGCGCGTCGAGGCGGGGATAGACCCGCCGCGCGTTGTCCTCGTAGACCGCCTTGAGCCGCGGCGCCGAAAGCCCCGTGCCGTCCACGTACCGCTTGGTGTCGTCCCACGCGACGCCGGTGTCCGGGTCGACGCCCCGCACCGCGCCCAGCATCTCGGAGGCGAAGAGGACGTTGGCGGTGGGGACGACCTCCGTCAGCAGGTCCACACCGGGCTGGTGGTAGACGCAGGTGTCGAAGAAGACGTTGTCCATGAGGTGGACCGACGGGTCGGGACGGCCCGTCCGCATCGCGAGGCCCCGGTAGCGGCCCCAGTGGTACGGGACGGCGCCGCCGCCGTGCGGGATCACGAACCTCAGGCCGGGGAAGCGGTCGAACAGGTCGGTCGCCACGAGCTGCATGAAGACCGACGTGTCGGCGTTGAGATAGTGCGCGCCGAGCGTGTGGAACGCCGGGTTGCAGGAGGTCGACACATGCACCATGGCGGGCACGTCGAGCTCCACGAGCACCTCGTACAGCGGGAACCAGTACGGGTCGGTCAGCGGCGGCGACGTCCAGTGGCCGCCCGAGGGGTCCGGATTGAGGTTGCAGCCGACGAACCCCAACCGCTCGACGCAGCGCCGCAGTTCGGCTATGACGCCGTCCAGCGGGCCGTTCGCGGTCTGCGGCAGCTGGCAGACGCCCGCGAAGTGCTCGGGGAACAGGCCCGTGACCCGGTGCACCAAGTCGTTGCTCGCCTCGGCCCAGGCGGCGGCCGTCGCGGGGTCGTCGACGTGGTGCTCCATGCCGGACGCCTTGGGCGAGAACAGCATCAGGTCGCCGCCGCGTTCGCGGAGCACCTTCAGCTGGTGGTTCTCGACGGACTCCCGGATCGCGTCGTCGCTGATCGGGGCAAGCGCGGGGACGGGCAGCGACGGGTCGGCCAGACGCGCCAGCTGGGCGTCCCTGAAGGCCTGGAGCTGCGGCGGCGCGGTGGTGTAATGACCGTGGATGTCGATGATCACCGCGGCCTCACTCCGTGCCCTCGTAGTCGGTGTACGCCAGGCCCTTCGCGGCCAGGCGCTCGCGCATGCTGTTGACGTCCAGGCCCAGTTCGCCCTTCGCGTACCGCTCGCGGGAGAGCGCCTCCTTGTCCTCGCGCGCCCGTGACGCCTCGGCGACTCCGGCCGCCGCGAGGCGCGGCACCACCACGACACCGTCGTCGTCGGCGACGATCACATCGCCGGAGCGGACGATCTGGCCGGCGCACGCCAGCGGCAGGCCGATGTCGCCCAGCGTCTCCTTGACCGTGCCGAACGCGCAGACGTGCCGGGACCACACCGGGAACCCCATCGCCGTCAGCTCCGCGATGTCCCTGCACCCGGCGTCGATGACGAGGCCGCGCACCCCGCGCGCCGCGACGGAGGTGGCGAGCAGCTCGCCGAAGTACCCTGCGTCGGAGGGCGAGGTGGGGGAGACCACCAGGATGTCGCCGGGCCTGCACTGCTCGACCGCGACGTGCAGCATCCAGTTGTCGGCGGGCGGCACGCTGACGGTGACCGCGGAGCCGGCGATGTGCGCGCCCGGGTAGATGGGCCGCAGCGCGGGGGAGAGCAGGCCCGTCCTGCCCTGGGCCTCGTGGACGGTCGCCACGCCGAACCGGGCGAGCGCCTCGACCGCGTCCCCGTCCGCGCGCGGTGTGTTGCGTACGACGGTGCCGCTCATGCCGCCTCCGCCCAGGGGAGCAGGGAGACGTGCACAGCGTCCTCGCCGCTCTCGCCGCCGACCGTGCGGATGGCGCGGTCGGTGTCGGCGAGCGGGAAGGTGTGGGTGGCCAGCTTCTCCAGCGGGAAACGGCCCGACGCGAGCTGTTCCAGGGCGAGTTCGCACGCGCGGTAGCTGTGGCCGCGTGCGCTCTTCATGGCGATGGACTTCTCGGTGAGCTTCTTGAGGGGGAAGTCGGGGAAGGCCGCCACCTCGCCCTGTACGACCATGGTGCCCTCGCGGCGCTTGAGCGCGTCGATGCCGAGCAGCACGGGCGCGGTGCCCGCGCCCGCCGTGCAGTCGAGCACCACGTCCACACCGCGCCCGCCGGTGAGTTCGAGGACCCGCGTGAGCGCGTCCTCCTGCCGGACGTCGATGACGGCGTCCGCGCCCAGCTGCTTCGCCATCGCGAGGCGGGCCGCGTCCTTCGTCGTGCCCGTCATGATGATCAGCGAGGCGCCGGCCTGCTTGCAGGCGACGACCTGGGACAGGCCCTGCTGGCCCGGGCCCTGGATGAGGACGGTGCTGGCGTAGCCGACGCCGGCGGTGACCAGCGCCCACTCGATGCCGTTCGACAACGGCGTGACGAGACCCGCCAGTTCGGCGGAGACGCCGTCCGGCACCCGGTGCGTGACCGAGTTCCACGGGAGGTAGAGGTACTGCGAGAAGCCGCCCCACAGGTGGTACGGGTTGTCGGCCGACGTGTACCCGTAGCGCCGCGCGTCCGGGTTGGTGCGCCAGTCCGTGCCCTCGCAGTGGCGGTACTCGCCCGCGTGGCACCAGGCACAGCGCATGCAGCCGACGTAGTGCTCGACGAAGATGCGGTCGCCCTCGGCGAGGCCCTTGCGCTCGGTGAACTCCCGGCCGGCCTTCGCGATCACGCCGACGTTCTCGTGGCCCATGATCACCGGGTCGGGGAACGGCGGCTTCCCGTACATCTTGACGTCCGTGCCGCAGATGCCGGCGACCTCGACCTTCAACAGGGCGCCGTCGGCCGGAATGTCCGGCATCGGGAACTCGCGCAGCTCTGTCGTGCCGGGACCTGTCCTGACCGCCGCCAACACCTGCTCTGCCATGACTTCTCCTCACCCGTGGGGAACGTTCTCCGGGCTGTTCCGCGATGGTTTGCGTCCGGGACAATACTCTATGGCCTGATGGACTGACCATGCTACCTTTCGACCGTCGAGAGATCCTTAGATCCGTGTGGAACAGACCCGACCCGCGCGACAGAATCGAGCAGCAGACATGGCAGACACGGCGCGCACCGGCGACCGCCGTCTCCTTGCGGTGACCCGCACGCAGGGCGACAACGAGGCGCTCAAGACGGGGGAGGTGAAGCCGGACGGCTGGTCCTTCGCGTTCGAGGAGGTGCCCGTCCTCGTGCACGCCTTCCGCAGGATGGTGCGCGGCCTGGAGTTCGACGTCAGCGAGATGGCCCTGACCACCTACCTGGTCGCCAAGGAGCACGGCGCGCGCTTCACCGCCGTCCCCGTCTTCCTGGTGCGCGGCTTCCACCACGGCGCGATCCACTACAACCCGGCCCGGTGGCCCGCCATCAAGAACCCCAAGGACCTGGAGGGCCACAAGGTCGGGGTCAGCCGCGGCTACACCGTCACCACCGGGGTCTGGGCGCGCGCCGTCCTCCAGGAGGAGTACGGCGTCGACCTGTCCACCATCACCTGGGTGCTGTCGGGCGACGAGCACGTGGAGGCGTACGAACCGCCGTCCAACGTCGTCAGGATGCCGGAAGGCGCCACCCTGGAGGGGATGCTGGCCGAGGGCGAGCTGGCCGCCTGCATCGGGGCGGGGGCGGACGTGCCCGGCGTCGTCCCGCTGATCCCCGACGCGCAGGAGGCGGGCTACGCGGCGCTCCAGACCCGGGGGTTCTACCCGATCAACCACCTGGTGGTGGTGAAGGACGAGCTCCTGCGGGAGCGGCCGGAACTGGGGGCCGAGGTCTTCGACGCGTTCGCACGCGCGAAGCGGCTGTACGTCGAGCGGCTGCGCGCCGGGGCGATCGAGAACCCCACCGCCACCGACCGGATGTACGCGCGCGTCCTGGAGACCACGGGCGAGGACCCCCTCCCGTACGGCATCGCCCCGAACCGCGAGGTGCTCGGCACACTGCTGCGGCACGCCGTCGACCAGCGCATCCTGCGCCGGCCCGTACCGCTTGAGGACGTCTTCGCCGAGAGCACACTGGACGTGACGGGCTGATGCGGGTCGCGATCACCGCCGACCACAACGGTGTGGCACTGCGTGCCGAGCTCTGCGCACGGCTCACCGCCGAGGGGTACGACGTGGACGACCGCGGCGGCGCGCCCGACGCCGCGACGGCCGTGGACTACCCGGCGCTGTGCGCGGACGTCTGCGACGAGGTCGTCGCGGGCCGCGCGGAACGGGGCATCGTCCTCGGCGGCAGCGGCCTCGGCGAGACGGTCGCCTGCAACAAGATCCGCGGCATCAGGGCCGGGCTCTGCCACGACGAGTGGAGCGCGGGCATCTCGCGCGGCAACAACGACGCGAACGTGCTGGTCATCGCGGCGAAGACACTGCCGACGCGGGAGGCGCTGCGGGTCGCGGCGACCTGGCTGACGACTCCGTTCAAGGGAGGGGTCCACGCCCGCAGGGTGGCCCAGATCGAGGCACTGGAACGCGGGGAGCGCCCGGCCTGAGGGCGGGGCAGGAGCCTGAGGG
>NZ_JAIUKE010000228.1 GCF_020176795.1 Streptomyces sp. 8L | reverse complement strand
GCGCGGGGAGGTGCTGGAGGGGCGGGTGCCGGGCAGGCTGGAGACATGGCAGGCGCACCGATCGTCGTGCATGCGCTGTCGCCGACAGGCGGCCGTCGCGTCACCCTGCGCCGCCGGCTGCTCGGCAGCCACATCCTGGGCATCGCCTACGACGACCGGAGTCTGGTGCTGCTGCTCCAGCGGGCGGGCATCCCCGACGCCGCCCTGCTGCTCGACGATCCCTCGTGGGTGGAGTGGCGGGCGGGGGGGGGCCATCAGTGGGACGCGGCCTGATCGATGCCCGGCACGCCTGCGGGCGGGCGCGGTGCCGTCCCAGCCTGGCGCCGGAGCCACTTTCAGCTCGCGGCCCGGCAGGTGTAGACAGAGGGCATGAGTCGCACGGGGATTGCACGGCCGCGGAGAGTGAAGCTACGAGCCGTCTTGGCGGGAGTCTGCACGCTGCTGGTCCTGGGTGTCGCGCAACTGATCTACAGCGCCGCCCATCACGGGAAGCACGACGGAGGCGGTGAGCCCGGCGGGGCGCAGCCGCCCGTACACGTCTCCGTCACCGTCGTGGAACACGACCACGACGACGGTATCGACTGGCCGTCCTGGGTGACCGCCGCGGGGACGATCGTCACACCGATCATCGTGGCCCTGCTCACGTACCAGCTCGGCCGCCGCACGGAGCGCAGGGACGCCGCTCGACGGGCGGCCGACAGCACGTCCACCCCGTCGTCCGATCCTGCCAACCTGCCGGCGGAGTGACCGCGGGCGGCGCGGAGTTCGCCCCCGGCTGCCACCCGGGACGATCGGTCGAAGGGCGCGGCCCGTGGCCGTCCGGGGGGCACCGTCACGCAGGCTCGGACGTTCGCGACTCGGAACCGCCCCCGTGGGAAGGATTTGTCTTCGTCCCGACCCGCCCGAAACCGGGTGATGTTGTCAGTGCTGCCCGATAACATGCCCCCATGTCCACCACCCCGCCGCGCACGGCCGCGGCCATAAACGCGGAGATCCGCGCCCTGTTGGCGCGCGCGGGCGGGGTGATGACGCGTGGGCAGGCGGCCGAGTACCAGGTGCTGCTCGGCGAGTGGGAGGCGGCGGTCCGGCGGGAGCAGGGGCTCGCCGCATGAAAGAGTCGGCGGTCCGGCGGGAGCAGGGGCTCGCCGCATGAAAGAGTCGGCGTAACGGCCCGGGCCTGCCGGGTCGAGTACGTGGTTTCCCTCGCGGATGGTGGCCAGCCAGCCGGGGGCGTTGGTCATGAAGCCCCCGGGCCGCGGTATGCCGCTGGCGCGGATGAGCTTCTCTTGACGGACCGGGAAACGTGACTCCACGCCTTTCGTGGCGAGTTCGCGGGTGCGTTTGCCGTCCAGTGAGTTCGAGAGAACGCGAGCCGGCGAATGATGGGTCGTCAACCGACCTGCGTACAGCTCGGGCATCGCCATGGGCCGCACGCCGGACAGAACCACCTCCTCGCGGCGCTGTGAGAGCGGGACGGCCCTACGCCCGGCGAGGTGTCCCGCCGCGCTGAACGTCACGACGCCCACCGTCGTCAAAAATGGCTGACCGGCTGACCGGCTGACCGTGGCCGGGCTGCTCGCCCGTCGCCGTGACGGCCGGGGCAACCGTCTCGTTCGGCTCCGGCTCCCCGAGCCCCGCTCCCCGCCTGACCAGGCCGGCTGAAGGCCGCCGGGCAGTACCCGGCTGTCGGACGCTGGTGCGACGGACGCCGGTGCGACGGGCGCCGCGCCGGTGGGGAGTTGCCGTGTTCGGTTCAGCCGGTCCAGTAGTCGGGCCTGCTGATGTCCGCGAGGAGCGAGGGCCCGTGCGGCTGCCAGCCGAGCCGCTCCCGGGTCAGCGCGCTGGAGGCGGGTACGTCGGACTGCGCGAAGAAGCTGTGGACGCCGAAGTGTGCGTCCGCCTCGGCCGCGGACAGGCCGACCGTGGGGAGGCCGAGGCCCCGGCCGATGGCCTCGGCCACCGCTTTGAAGGGCAGGCCCTCCTCCGCGACCGCGTGGTAGCGGGCTCCGGCGGCGGCCTTTTCGAGGCCGAGCCGGTAGACGCGCGCGGCATCGCTCTGGTGCACGGCCGACCAGCGGTTGAGGCCGTCGCCCACGTACGCGGAGACGCCGGACCGTCTGGCGATGTCGATGTAGCGCGGGACGGTGAACCGGTCCCCGTCGCCGTGGACGCACGGCAGACGCACGACCGACGCGCGTACGCCCGCCTCGGCGAGCGCCATGGCCGTCGCCTCGGCCGCGCGGCCGACGGGGGCCTCGCCGGGTGGGCGCATGTCGTTCTCGGTGGCCACGGTCCCCGGTGCCAGGAAGGCGAATCCCGCCGTGACGATCAACGGCCGGTCGCTTCCCGCCAGTTCGTCTCCCAGGGCCTCCAGCGCGGCGCGCTCCGTAGCGCTGTTCTCGGTGAAACGCGTGAGGTCGGTGTTGTCGAAGGCGGTGTGGACGACGCCGTCGGTCCTGGCTGCCGCGGCGCGCAGACTGTCCAGGTCTTCCAGAGAGCCGCGGTGCGGCGTGGCCCCGGCCGCTTCGAGTGCGCGGGCGGACGCGTCGGACCGGGCGAGCCCCAGGACCTGGTGTCCCCCGGCCATCAGGTCCCGTACGACCGCGGAGCCGACGAAGCCCGTGCCGCCGGTGACGAAGACGCGCATCAGTCCTCCTCGGTCCTCGGTCGCCGCGGTCCCATGTAGTCGCGCAGCCGTGTCACGCGGCCGTCGCGGCGGGTGATGATCCAGACGTAGCGCAGGTCGAACGGGGCGCCGGTGGCGCCGTCCCGGTGGTGGCCCTCGGCCTCGATCACCGTGTCCTCGCCCGTCTCGCGCACCCGCACGTCGCTGAGGCCGCCGAAGCGGAGGTGTCCCGAGAGCGCGGTCATGAAGGTCCGGATGGCCTCCTTGCCTTCGAGGCGCCGCGGCGCCCCCGGGGCGGCGAAGGGGAATTCGTGGACGGCGTCCTCTGCGAAGGCGTCCATCCAGGCGTCGAGGTTCCCCGAGACCAGGCCTTGCATGGCGTCGGACAGCCACGGGGGAAGTTCTTCGGTGTACATGGCGCGTCTCCGCTAGGGTTTAGGACTGTGGGTCCTAAAAACCGTAACACGATTACGGACCGAGAGTCCGAAAATAAGAGGCGAGGGCCGGGGCGCCCTCCGTTCCCGCGTGAAGTCGCCCTTGAGGCGGCCGACGCCCTGTTCGCCGACACGGAGACGCCACGCACGGTCTCCATGGACGACATCGCCGCCGCGGCGGGCGTGGGCAAGGGCACGCTGTTCCGCGCCTTCGGCAGCCGTGACGGTCTGCTCGACGCGCTCTTCGCCGCCCGGTCCGTCTCCCTTCGCCAAGAGATCGAGAGCCTGGACTCTCCCCTCGGCCCCGGGGCGCCCCCCTTGCACAGGATCTTGGCGCTCTTCGACGAACTGCTCTCGTTCAAGTTCAACAACCGCCACCTCACCGAGGCCCGCGAACTGAGCGGCGCAGGGCTGTTGCGGGCGCCCCACTACCTGTGGATGCACGAGACCCTCTGCGCCCTGATCAAGCGCACGGACTCCCCGGCGGCGGAGTCGCCCGGCTATGCCGCACACGTCCTGCTGGGCGCGTTGCGGGTCGACCTGATCGATGAACTGCTCGCGTCGGGGTGGTCGCAGGACGCCATCCGCCGGGAGGTCGCCGCGCTCGTACGGCGCGTCCTCGGGCCGGAGGAGCCGGACCGCCGGTGATCCGGGCCGGAGCGCGTCCCATGATCCGGGTCGGGTCGCGTCCTGTGATCCGGGCCTGGGTTCGTCAACCCCGCGTTTCGCGTTCCCCCGTTCTCCCGTTCTCTCCGTTCTCCCGCCGCCCGGGGCCTCTGCGGGGCCTGGGCGGGCAGTCCGCCGTGGTCCTGGCGGGCGCCCGTGTGGGCGGCGCACCGTGTCCTGACGGGGGCTCGGGCGTTGGGGAGGGCATGACCTCTACTCGACGTATCGCCACGTTCCTCGCGGTCGCCGCCGGTGCCTCCGGCCTCGGCGTCTCGTCCGCCGCCGCGGCGCAACCGCTGGTGCACCCGCAGACGATCAGTGTGGCCGACACCCTCGACGACCTGTCGAGCGCGGGAATGCCCGCGGACCAGAAGGAAGGGGTGCCGACGATCACCACCCAGCTCCAGGGGCTCGGCCAACTGAGCCAGCTCCAGCAGCTGACGGGTCTCGTCGCGCCCGCCACCGGGGCCATCCCGAGTCTCGGCTAGCGCGTTTCGGGCGTACGGCCAAGGTGCGTCCCGGTTCCGGTCGGGGAGCCGGGCCGGCCGTCGGCGCCGCCCGGGAGGGGACGCGGGGGGGCCCCCGCCCGGGGGGGGCGGGGGGGGGGGGGGGGGGGGGGGGGGGGCCCCCCGGGGGGGGGCCCGGGCCCCCCCCCGGCCCGGGGGGGGGGGGGGCCCTTCGACGGCGGTCAGCGGGCCTCATGCAGCCAGTAGGCGGCCGGCGGGCCGCAAGCAGTCCCGCGGGCCTCAGTTGGCAGGCCTGCCTCAGGCGCTCTGTGGTGCGCCGTTGAAGACCGGGGGTGCGAAGCTTGCCGGCCTGTCGCCGATGCCGAGGCCGGGGCTCACGATCCAGGACTGGTATCCCGGGGTGAACATCGAGTAGGGGCCGCCCAGTTGCGGCGTACTCGCCTCGTCGAGGCGGCGGCGCGCGTCCGCCGGGATCTCGAAGTCGAGCGCCGCCATGTTGCTGTCGAGCTGCTCCACGCGGCTCGCCCCGATCACCAGCGAGGAGACGCCCGGCTGGGTGGCCGCCCAGTTGACGGCCACCTGCGCCATGGTCCGGCCCAGTCCGGTCGCGACGTCTTCGAGTGCCTCGATCACCTTCCAGCCCTGCTCGCCGACCGGAGGGCCCTGGGTGTCCGGGTTGCCGAACCGCCCCTCGCCGGTGAGCCCGTTCGGGCCGCGCCGGTACTTTCCGGTGAGGACCCCGCCGCCGAGGGGGCTCCACGCGGTGATACCGATACCGAGCGTCTGGGCCATCGGCGCGAACTCGGCCTCGATGGAGCGGCTGATGAGCGAGTACGGCAGCTGCACAGTGATCATGTGCGGCATTCCGTGCTGCTCGGCATAGCTCTGCGCACGGGCCGCGTACCAGGCCGGCACGTCCGACAGGCCCGCGTAGCGGATCTTGCCGGCCCGCACCAGGTCGTCGAAGGTCTGCACGACCTCCTCGACCGGGGTGATCCGGTCCCAGGTGTGCAGCAGATACAGGTCGAGGTAGTCAGTACCGAGCCGGCGCAGTGAATCGTCCAGCGCGCGCACCATGTGCTTGCGGCCGTTGCCGCTGGCGTTCGGGTCGCCCGGATCGGTCGTGTTGGTGAACTTGCTGGTCAGTACGAGGCGGTCCCGGTTGCCCGCGCGCGCCATGAGCTTGCCGAGGACCCGCTCGCTCTCGCCGGCGGTGTAGAAGTCCGCCGTGTCGACGAAGTTGCCGCCGCCCTCGACGTACCGCCGGAAGATCGGCTCCGCCTCTTCCTCCGTCTTGCCGTACGCGGCGTGGAACCCGTCCACCCCGAAGTTCATCGTGCCGAGGGCCAGCCTGCTCACGCGCAGACCGGACCGGCCGAGAAGGTAGTAGTTCATGAGGACTCCCGAGGGACATCGATCCGGGCGGACCGCAGTGGTCGGTCCGGGTGGGCCGCAGACGTCGATCCGGGTGGACCGCAGACGTCGATCCGGGCGGATCATCTGATTTCGACCGCGAACCGCCTGAGTCCGACAGTGGCAGATCGAAAATGGACCCTCAAGTCCAGAGCTTGAAGTCCAGGGGTTCGCGCCCGCGAGCCGGGTTCCGGTGCCGACCTGCCGGGCGGCGGGAGCCGTGAGACGGTGGATCTCGGGGGAGCGGTCGCGGCGCGGTCCCCGGCCCGGGCGCGCCCTCACGCGGGCCGCGCGCCTCGAAGTCCCCACGCGCAAGGAGGGTCCCGCATGAGGGCACTCGAAGCAGTCGGATTCGCCCTGGCCGTGATCGCCATCGTCGCCGGTCTCTTCCTCGCGATGATCGGGGGACCCACGTATCGGCGGCGAGCCGACCGGACGGAGCGCGGCGAGAAGTGAGGGCTCCGCCCGCCGAAACGGACAGTGAGAGCTCCGCCCGTCGGACGGCCGGGGACGGCGTTACGTGACGCCCTCGCTCAGCGTTCTGCCGTCACCGTCACCGTCACCGTCACCGTCACCGGTGCCGTTGCCGTCGCTGACGGCTGGGGTGTCGCCGACGGCTCCTGAGGCCGCCACCGCCCGGGTGTCGTAGCGCCGGAACGGACCCACCGCGAGGCCTCCCGCGACGACCAGCACGATGCACAGGGCGGCGCTGCCCGACCAGGCGATGCTCAGCGAGGTGGTGGCGGCCATGGCGCCCGCGCGGAGGTCGCCGAGCCGGGGCCCGCCCGCGACGACGACGGTGAAGACGCCTTGCATCCGTCCGCGCATGTCGTCGGGGGCGTACGTTTGCAGGATCGTCTGCCGGTACACGGAGCTGACCAGGTCGGCCGAGCCCGCGAGGGCGAGCAGCACGACGGCGAGCCAGAGGGTGTGGGCGAAGCCCGCCAGGGTGATCGCGACCGCCCAGCCGGCCACCGCGACGGTCAGCGCGATGCCCTGGCGCCGGACCCGTCCGATCCATCCGCTGCACAGCCCGCCCACCACGGACCCGATGGCTATCGAGGCGTAGAGCAGGCCCACTCCGCCGTGGAAGCGCGCCTCGGCGGCCTGCGGGAACAGCGCTCGCGGCATGGCCAGGACCATCGCGGCGATGTCCACCCCGAACGACATCAGCAGGACGGGGTTGCGGCTGATGAAGCGGAGGCCGTCGAACACCGCGAGCACTCCGCGCCGCGTCGGCGTCCCCACCGGTCTGATGGCGGGCAGCCGGAACGTCGAGTACAGCGAGACGGTGAACAGCAGTGCGTCCGCCCCGTAGGCGAACGCGAAGCCGTGCGGGAGGCCGACGAGGACACCGGCGACGAGCGGTCCGAGGACCTGTCCGACGTTGCCCACGGTGAAGTTCAGCGTGTTCGCGGCGGGTACCAGTTCGCCCGGCACGATGCGCGGGATGATCGCGCCGCGCGTCGAGGAGGACGTGGCGAAGCCGGCGCCCTGCACGGCGACCAGGACCAGGATCAGCGGCACGGACCGCACGTTCAGGAGTGTCTGGGCGAGCAGCGCGATCGTCACCGCCCAGGTCACGAGCGAGGACCAGAGGTAGAGGAGGCGCCGGTCCACCGCGTCCGCGATGGCTCCGCCGTACAGTCCGAAGATGACGATGGGCACGAACCCGGCGAGGCCCGCGAGACCCACGTAGAACGACGAGTGCGACAGTGCGTAGATCTGGACGGGGATGGTGACACCGGTCACCATCGTGCCGATGAACGAGGCCCCTTGGCCGACGAGGACGCGCCGGTAGATCGGGATGGCGAGCGGACGCGTGTCGAGCGCGACACGGCGGAAGCGGCTCGTGACGCCCGTGTCCGGGGCGGCCGGGGTGGCTGGGGCGGCTTGTCGGTCGATGTCACCGGGCTGCCGTGCCTCGTACGGGGCGGCGGGCCGGCCGTCGGTCCGCGGTGATGTGTGCTGTGCTCATGTACCTCACGGTGTCATGAGCACCTCGCCGACCGGCAGGGGAGGGGGAGATCGGGGGGACGACGGCTGGTCCACGCCCGGTCCCGACCCGTCAGTCCGCGACGGGCTCCCC
>NZ_JAIUKE010000227.1 GCF_020176795.1 Streptomyces sp. 8L | reverse complement strand
CGCCCCGCCCCCGCGACGGCGTCCGTCCCCGCGACGGGCTCCGCGCCCGCCGTGGCGTTCGCCTCGACGACGGCCGCGGCCAGGTCGGTGAGACTGTCCACGCACCAGTCCGCGCTCTGCACGACGGCGGGGTCGTCGGCCCAGAAGTGGCCCCAGGGCCCGCGCCTGAGGTGCGCGGTGCGGAAACCCACGGCGTGTGCGGCGAAGATGTCGTTGCCGGGATGGTCGCCGACGTAGACCGTTTCGTGCTCGTCGGCCGCGGCGGCGGCCCGTACGTGCCGGAAGAACTCCGGGTCGGGCTTCGCGCAGCCCCACTCCCCGGAGGCGGCGATCACGTCGGCGGGCAGGTCGAGTCCGCGGAGGAGCTCGCCCGCGCGTGCCGTCTGGTTCCCTGCGACAACGACCCGCAGGCCGCGCGCCCTGAGCTCGGCGAGGGCCGGCCGGACGTCCGGATAGAGGTCGCTCTCGTCCAGGAACTCGCCCCGGCCCGCCGCCTCGCGCGCCGCGTACGAGGAGGCGACGTCGATGCCGGGGCTGACGAGGCGTAGCGCGTCGGTGTTGTCCCGTCCCTCGGCGACCACGGCGCCGACGAGGGCGGACACCGTGTGGCGCGGCACCCGGAGCCAGTCGGCCCAGGCGCCCCAGTACCGGTCGTCGCGGACGAGGGTCTCCCCGATGTCGAGAACTACTGCGCGGATCATGCCCGGCATCGTAGGACGGCAGGGGTGCCCGGTCGGGGACCGTGGCCCTTCCGCCGTCCTCATGTCGCCCGTAGCACCGCTAAGCACCTGTAACGCACCCAAGGTGCGCGCCCGTGCGCGGGGCCGGCACGCTGGTGTACGGCCCGGCGCCGGGGGCGGTTCGCGGTGTCCGGGGCCCCGTCAGCCCTTCCGGGCCAAAGCCTTGAGCGCCCCGTCAGCCCTTCCGGGCCAGGGTCTTGATCGCCCCGTCAGCCCTTCCAGACCAGGGCTTTGACCACCGCCGCCGTCACCTTCAGCGGGGTCGACTGGAACGCCTTGACGCGGATGCGCATGCCGTGGCCCGCCGGGAGGTGGTTCGTCAGCGGGACCGTGCCGAAGGTGGCGCCCTCCGTGGCGATGATCTCGGTGATGGGATGGTCGAGGACGTACGCGCCCTTCGCGTCCACCTCCGACTGGCGCACCTGGATCTGCGCGCCCGCGGGGGCGCCTTCGAGGGTGAGGCTGACCTGGCCGGAGAAGCGCGCCGAGCCGCGCACGAACACACTGCCGCCGGGGGAGTGGTCGCCGGTCTCGTCCGTGTACTCCTTCGTGAACTCGATGGCGTCCCAGTCCTTGCCGGGGGCGATCGTGTAGGGCTCGGCCAGGCCGAGGTTGACAAACTGGGGCATGTCGTCCTCCGGGGCGTCGGTGCCCGCGGCCCACGCGCGCAGGGCGGTCGCGGACAGGTAGCAGAGCGACCTGTCCAGGGGGGTGCTGGTGAACTGCCAGAAGAGCGGCGTCTGCCCGGACGGGTGCGGCCGCGCCGCCGCCTCGGCCTTCGCGTACGAGACCGACGCGGTGCCCCACGTGTAGGCCGGGTACCAGAGCGGAACGCCGCTCGGCACATGGCCCTTCGCGAGGTCGTCGCCCGAGGTGTAGACGCCGACCCGCTGGCCGGGGAAGGCCTTGCGCACGGCCGCGAGCCAGTCCGTCGCGTACGCCTTGATCTGTGCCGCGGACCGGCCCGCGTAGTTGCGGCCGTCGCTGTAGCGCTCCAGGTCGAGCCAGTGGCAGAAGCCCTTGCCCGCATAGGACTTGACGGCGGCGACGTAGTTCGCCGCCTCGACGGACGCGGGCTGGTTCGGCCACGCGAAGTGGTAGGCGCCGGGCACGAGGCCCGCGCCCTTGATGCCCTTGATGTGGGTGGCGAACCTGCTGTCGTGCGTGTGCTCGCCCTCGCTCGCCTTGGCGAAGCCGAACGCCACACCCTCGGCCTTGTGGGCGGCCCAGTCCTGTACGCCCTGGTAGGCGGATACGTCGACCCCTCGACTGGTGGCGGCCATCCGGTCTCCTCCGGGCATCCGTGCGGGCACCGTACGTAGGGACGGACGGCTTCCGCCGCCGTCCTGTCTACGTCATCCGTACCAGATTCCGCGCCCGCGAGAGGAGTTGTCACCCACTCTGCACGAAAGAGGCCACCTCCTGCACAAGGATGACCGGTGCCCGCTCGGGCATGTCGGCCCCTGGGCCACGCCATGGACCCACATGCCATGGACGCACATGCCATATCCATATACGGACGGGCAGTGGTGGTGCGGTGGTGCGGCCCGGCTCCGTCGTCGGTGGTGGAGCCGGACCGTGTCAGCCGCGAGGCCCCGCGGTGTCCGCGACGGTCACCGTGATGTCCGCGTGCAGCGCTCGGGTGTGGTCCACCTCCCGTACCGGGCCGGTCAGTTCGGCGCTCGCCCGCAGGCGTACGTCCCCGCTCGCCGCCGAGGTCGCGAGGCGCAGTTCCAGCGCGCCCGGCTCCACGATCCGCCGCCCCTCGGCGCCCGTGAAGGACGCCAGGTCGGCGGGCACGGTCATCTCGATCCGCGCCTCCTGCGCCGCCTCCAGGGTGAACCGCGCCCAGCCCAGCAGCCGTTGGACGGGCCGTACGACGGACGCGACCGGGTCGTGCAGGTAGAGCTGCGCCACCTCGGTGCCGCGCCGGTGACCGGTGTTGCGGACGGTGAAGGACAGGGCGAGGCGGCCCGCGGTGGTGGCGCGCGGCGCGGTGACCGCGAGGTCCGACCAGGTGAAGGAGGTGTACGTGAGCCCGTGGCCGAACGCGAACGCCGGAGTCGGGTCGATGCTGGAGACGCTGCTCGCCCCGGCCAGCGCCGGCGCCAGGTAGCCGGCCGGCTGGGCGCCCGGCAGGCGCGGCACGCTCACCGGCAGCCGGCCGGACGGCTCGACACGGCCCGACAGCACCCCGGCGATCGCCCGGGTGCCCTCCTGGCCGGGGAAGAACGTCTGGACGATCGCGGCGGCCTCGTCCACCGCGCGGCCCAGCGCGTACGGCCGGCCCGCGAGCAGGACGGCGACCACCGGCGTTCCGCAGTCCAGCAGGGCGTCGAGCAGCGCCTGCTGGGCACCGGGCAGCGCCAGGTCGGGGGCGTCGCAGCCCTCGCCGCTGGTGCCCCGGCCGAACAGGCCCGCGCGGTCGCCGAGCGCCGCGACCACCACGTCCGCGCCGCGCGCGGCGGCGACGGCCGCCGCGATCCCGTCCGTGTCCGGTGTGTCGACCCCGCAGCCCTCGGCCACGACGATCTCGCTGTCCGGGAACTCCGCCGCCAACGCCTCGTGCAGTGTGGGCAGTTCGATGCCCGGGGTCAGGTCCGGATGCTGCGCGCCGATGTGCACGGGGAACGCGTAGCAGCCGAGCACTGCTGTCGGGCTGCCGGCCTGCGGCCCGATCAGCGCCACCTTGGCAGGGGACACCCGGCCCGGCGTGAGCGGGCCGGCCGCCGCGGGACCCACCGGCGCGCCGGCCGACGCCGGGGCAGTCGGGTCCCCCGGGCTCACCACCGCCCCGGCCAGCGGCAGTGTGCCGTCGTTCGACAGCAGGATCACCGCCTCCTCGGCGAGCCGCCGCGTGAGGTGCCGGTTGGCGGGCGTGTCGAGGTCGACCGTGCCGCGCAGCCGCTCCACCGCGTCGGCGCCGCCCTCGGTGTCCGCGCCCGCGAGGGCGGGCGGCACCGGGGTCCAGTCCTCGTCCAGCAGGCCGAGTTCGGCCTTCTGCGTGAGGACGCGGGTCAGCGCGCGGTCCACCGTCTCGCGCGGCAGCCGGCCCGCCGCGACCGCCTCCCGCAGAGGCGTGCCGAACGTCTTGACCGTCGGCAGCTCCACGTCCACCCCGGCTGCCAGCGCCAGCGCCGCGGCGTCGGCGTCGTCCGCCGCGACGCCGTGCAGGGTGCGCAGGAACTCCACCCCGAAGTAGTCCGCCACGACCGTGCCGGTGAACCCCCACGTCTCCCGCAGCAGGCCGGTCAGCAACGCGCCGTCCGCCGCGGAGGGGACGCCGTCCGTGTCGGTGTACGCGTGCATCACGGAGCGCGCGCCGCCCTCCCGTACCGCCATCTCGAACGGCGGCAGCACCACGTCCGCCCGCTCCCGGACGCCCATGCTCACCGGCGCCAGGTTGCGGCCCGCGCGCGAGGCCGAGTAGCCCGCGAAGTGCTTCAGCGTCGCGACCACACCGGCGGACTCGAGCCCCCGCACGTACGCCGTCGCGATCACACCGACCAGGTACGGGTCCTCGCCCACGGTCTCCTCGACCCGGCCCCAGCGCGCGTCCCGTACGACGTCGAGCACCGGCGCGAGGCCCTGGTGGACGCCGACCGAGCGCATGTCGCGGCCGATCGCCGCCGCCATCTCGCCCACCAGGCCGGGGTCGAAGGACGCGCCCCAGGACAGCGGCACCGGGTAGGCGGTGGCGCGCCAGGCCGCGAACCCGGCGAGGCACTCCTCGTGGGCGAGCGCGGGCACACCGAACCGGTTCTTGCCCGCGATCAGCGCCTGCGTGCGCATCAACGACAGGGCGCCGAGGGCCGGATCGACGGGCGCGGTGCCGAACGGCCGTGTCAGCTGGCCGAGTCCGGTCGGCAGCAGTTCCTCCAGTCGCGGCGGCGCACCCATCTCGCTCTGGTGCGGGGCGACTTCGGCGCCGTCCTGGGAGGCGCCCGCCCACAGGCCGTACAGCTGGGCGAGCTTCTCCTCCAGGGTCATCGCGGAGACCAGTTCCGCCACCCGCGCCGCGCGCCGCGCCGCGCGCTCCCCGGCGCTTCCGTGGCCCTCGGGGACCACGGGGGTCCCGGGGACCACGGGTGTCCCGGAGGCGACGGGTGTCCCGGGGGCCTTGGGGGTCATGTTCTCGTTCACTTTCCTCCGACTCCCATGAGGCCCTGGACGAGCGCTCTGCGGGCGAACAGGTAGACGAGCAGGACGGGCAGGGTGGACAGCACCACGGCGGCGAGCATCGCGGGGATGTCCACCCCGTACTGGGTCTGGAAGTTGTACAGGCCGAGGGTGAGCACCTTGGTGTTCTCCGACTGCGTCAGCACCAGTGGGAAGAGGAAGCCGTTCCACGCCTGGAGCGCGGAGAAGACCACGATCGTCGAAAGACCGCCCTTCGACAGCGGCACCACGAGCCGGAAGAACACCCGCTTGGTGTCGGCGCCGTCGATGGCCATCGCCTCGAACAGCTCGCCGCCGATGTCGCGCATGGTCCCGGTGAGGATCAGCGCGCACACCGGCAGGCAGAACGCCGCCGTCGGCAGGATCACACCGATCAGGTTGTCGTAGAGCCCCGCCTTGCTGATCA
This sequence comes from Streptomyces sp. 8L, assembly GCF_020176795.1. Lineage (GTDB taxonomy): Bacteria > Actinomycetota > Actinomycetes > Streptomycetales > Streptomycetaceae > Streptomyces. Next base: position 6,429 of record NZ_JAIUKE010000227.1, on the reverse strand, counting down.
GGTAGAACATCGGCACGATCACCGCCTGCGCGGGCACCGCGAGGCCCAGCAGGAACATCCGGAAGACGGTGGAGGTGGCGCGCCCCCGGTTGCGGACGATCGCGAACGCCAGCGGCGGCACGAGCAGCAGCACGATCGCCACCACACTCGCCGTGACCACCGCCGTGTTGAGGAAGTAGCGGCCGAAACCGCTGTGGAGGTCCCGCACGAAATTGCCGAACGAGAATGTGCCGGGCAGCGACAGCGGGCCGCCCGCCGTGTAGTCCGGCTTGGACCGCACGGTCGCGCCGAGCATCACGTACACCGGCAGGCCCACCACGCACAGCCAGAGGAACGCGCCGACGCCCGCGACGTAGTTGGGCCGCGCGCCGACGACGCCGGACGCGGGGCGCCGGGACGCGCGCCGTGCGCTCCGGCCGTTCGCCGGGGGCGCCGGGGTGGGACGTACCACCGCGCTCATGACAGTCCCTCCTGCGTGCCCGCCATCCGGTCGTAGCCCGAGAGCCGCACCACGATCAGCGAGACGGCCGTCGCCACCACGACGAGCAGCAGCGCGACCGCCGCGCCCGTGCCGTAGTCGAAGCTCTTGAACGCCTTGTCGTACATGTAGTAGGCCGTGATGGTGGTGTCGGTCCCCGGCCCGCCCTCGGTGAGGATCAGGACCGAGTCGAAGGTCGTCAGGCCGCCGACGATCATGAGGATCACCGAGGTGACGACCGCGTTGCGCAGCTGCGGCAGGGTGACGTGGAAGAACTGCCGCCACCTTCCCGCCCCGTCGACCGCCGCTGCCTGGTACAGCACGCGCGGGATCGCGCGGGCCGCGCCCTGGTAGATGAGCGAGTGCAGCGGTGTGTACTGCCAGGCGCTGACGAACACCAGCACACCGATCGCCCCGGTGCGTGAACCGAGCAGGTTGCCGTCGCCGAACAGCCAGTGGGCCTGGGACGGCACACCGAAGTTCGGGTCGAGCAGCGCCCGCCACAGCACCGACACCGCCGTCACCGACAGCAGCAGCGGCACGAAGAAGATCGCGGCGAGCACGGCGCGTCCGCGCTGGTGACCGGCGGCCCAGACCCCGATCAGGATCGACAGGGGCGTCTGCACCACCACACCGAGCCCGGTGAGCAGCACGCTCAGCCACAGGCTCTGGATCATCACCGGGTCCTGGAACAGCTTGGTCCAGTTGGCCAGCCCGGAGAACTCGGGCGAGCCGAGGCCGCTCCAGTCGGTGAACGAGAGCACCGCCACCAGCACCAGCGGGACCAGCGCGAACAGGCCGAAGAACACCACGGCGGGCAGGGCCCAGACAATGCCGGGCCTGGCCGTGCCCCGCGCCGGGGGGGCGCCGCGGGCCGGGGGGGGGCGGGGGGGGCGGGCGGGGCGGGCCCGCCCCCCCCCCCGGCCCGCGCCCGCCCCCCAACCCCCCCGGGGGGGCCCCCCCCACCCCCCGCGGGGGCGGGGGCGCCCCCCCCCCGGGCCCGGCGGGGGGGGGGGGGGGGGGGGGGGGGCCCCCGGGCCGAGGGCGCGCTCCCCGGGCGCTTTCCCGCCCGGGGTGTGCCGGCGGGGGAGGTCGCGGACGTCATAGCGATTCCGATCCGCCCGTCAGCTCGCGTCCAGGGCCTGCATGGCCTTGATGAAGCCGTCGGCGTCGGTCTTGCCGTCGGTGAACTCCTGGATGGCGTTGTAGATCGGGGTCATCTGCGACGGCGGGTAGGTCTGGTCCCAGGAGACCTGGAAGGACGGTGCCTTCGAGACCAGGTTCAGCTGGTACTTCGCGTACGCGGGGTTGCTGCTGGTGTCCAGGAACTGGTCGGTGTTGGTCGTGGTCGGCAGGTTGCCGATCCCGAGCTGCGCCTTCACGAACTCGTCGGAGTACATGAGCTTCAGGAACTTCGCGATCGCGGCCGGCTGCTTCGTCTTCTTCATCACCGAGTAGAAGTTGTTGGTGTTGCCGACGAGGTCGGTCGGATCGCCCTTGCCGCCCGGCACGGTCGGGAAGGTGCTGTAACCGAGGTCCTTGGCGGCGAAGTCGGGGCTCGCGTCCTGCTGCGTCGAGTACTCCCACGAACCCATCAGCTCGAAGCCCGCCTTGCCGGACGCGAGGAGCTGCGCCGAGCCGCCGCCGGTGAACTTCACCGAGTCGAAGTTCTTGCCGAACGCTCCCGCGTCGACCAGCTGCCGCATCATGGACAGCGCCTTCTTGCTGTCGGGGCTCGCCCAGGCGCTCTTGTCCCCGGACGCGGCCTTCTCGAAGAGGCCGGGGCCGGCGACCCGGTCGTAGAGGTACTCGAACCACATCATGGTGGTCCACTTGTCGCCGCCGCCGAGCGCGATGGGTGTGACGCCCTTCGCCTTGAGCTTCTTCACGGTCGCGAGCAGGTCGTCCCAGGTCTTCGGCGCGGTGACGCCCGCGTCCGCGAGGACCTTCTTGTTGCTGAACAGCAGGACGGGCTGGGTCCCGCGCATCGGGATGCCGTACGCCTTCCCGTCGATCTTCGCGCTGTTGTAGACGGCGGGCAGGAAGTGGCCGCCGATCTCCGGGTCGTTCTTGAAGACGTCGTCGAGCGGCATCAGCAGGCCGGCCTTGACGAACGGCTTGATGGAGCCGCCGCCCCAGTTGTAGAACACGTCCGGCGCCTGCGGGGTGTTGATGATCGTCTGGAGCTTCGTCTGGTAGTCGGCGCCGGGGATGGTGTCGAGGACGGCCTTCACCTTCGACGTCTTGTTGAACTGGGCGACGATCCTCTTCTCGACCTTGTTGCCCGCGTCGCCGTAGACGAGGACGTGGAACTCCTGGGAGCCGCCCGAGCCCGAGCCGCTGCCGCAGGCCGCCAGCGATGTGCCGAGCAGCAGGGCCGCGCCGCCGAACGCGAGGGTGCGGGTGAACCGGGCCCGCGGCGGCGCCGCGCTGCCAGGACCGCGCCCGGACGCCCGCTCCACCGCTGTCCGCGCCCCCGTACGCCCTGCTCCCGACGTCGATCCCCGCGACATCCGCGCCGATATCCGCATCGCGTCCCCTTCGAAAGTGTCGGCAAGAATACCGAAAGCCCTATGGACGGCGACCGTAGAGTTGGGGTGCGATGGCGTCAACAGCCCGTCACGTACCGGTCTCCCGCGCAATCAAACTGTTACCGAAGGCCCTTGCTCTATCCTTCAGCCATGGCAGATGACAGGAGCGCGGGCCGGATCACCCTGGCCCAGGTGGCGACGCAAGCCGGGGTGTCGCTCTCGACAGTTTCGAAGGTGCTCAATGGGCGGCCGGATGTCTCGGCCCCCACGCGCGTCAAGGTCGAGGAGCTGCTCGACGAGCACGGCTACCGGCGGTCCGCGCCAACGCCCCCCGAGGCCCCGCTCCTTGAGATCGTCTTCCACGAGCTGGACAGCATCTGGTCGATGCAGCTGATCAGAGGCGTGCAGAACATCGCACAGCGCAACGGCATGAGCGTGGTGCTCACCGAGACCGGCACCCGCCACTCACCCGGCGCCGACTGGGTCGAGGGCGTGCTGCGGCGCCGCCCGCTCGGCGTGGTCCTGGTGTTCTCGACGCTGCCGGACGAGCTGAAGAAGAAGCTCTGGTCGCGCGCCATCCCGTTCGTCATCGTCGACCCGGCGGGCGACCCCGAGCCCGACGTCCCCTCCGTGGGCTCGGCCAACTGGGCCGGCGGCCTCGCCGCGACCCGCCACCTCATCGATCTCGGCCACCGCAGGATCGCGGTGATCACGGGCCCCGAGGACATGCTCTGCTCGCTCGCCCGCCTCGACGGCTTCCGCTCCGCGCTCGGCATGGCGGGGCTCACGCCCGACCCCGCTCTCGTGCGCTACGGCGACTTCCATGTCGCCTCCGGCCGGGAGCACGCCCTCGACCTGCTGCGCGCGCCCGACCGGCCCACCGCGGTCTTCGCGGGCAGCGACCTCCAGGCGCTCGGCGTACTGGAGGCGGCGCGCGTGCTGGGCCTCCAGGTCCCTGAGGACCTCTCCGTCGTCGGCTACGACGACATACCGCTCGCACAGTGGTCGAGCCCCGCGCTGACCACCGTCAACCAGCCGCTGGTACGGATGGCGGAGGAGGCCGCGCAGATGCTCCTGCGGCTGCGCGGGGACCGGGGGACCGGCCGCCCCGAGGGCCCCGCCGAGGAGGCGGGCCCCGAGACCCGGATCGAGCTGGGCACCCGCCTCGTCGTACGGGACAGCACGCGCGCGCCCAAGGGCCCCACGGACTGACCGGGGCGCCCGTCGCGCGGCACACTGGAGGCATGTGCCGCAGCATCAAGACTCTCCGTCCGCCCGTACTCCCCGAAGAGGCCACCGAGGAGGAGATCACGGCCGCCGCGCTCCAGTACGTACGCAAGGTGTCCGGCTTCCGCGCCCCGGCCGCGCACAACCGCGAGGTCTTCGACCGGGCCGTGGCCGAGATCGCCGCGTCCACCGGGAAGCTCCTGGCCGGCCTGGAGGTACGGGGCGCCGCGAAGAGCGCCCCGCGTCCGGTGGCCTCCGGCGGGTGACACACGGCCCGCGGACGTCCGGCCGCGGCGTCGGCGGACTCGCGGGACATCCCGCGGCGGGCGCGTGGACGGGCGTGGACGGAAGGGCGGAGCAGTGGAATACGGTCCCGGGGCCAGGACGGTCGAAGTGGTCGACTACGACCCGGCGTGGCCCGCGCGCTTCGCCGCGGAGCGGGCGCTGCTGGCGGGCGTCCTGCCCGGCGCGTCGGCCATCGAGCACGTGGGCTCCACCAGCGTCCCTGGCCTGTGCGCCAAGCCGACCATCGACATCCTCGCGGTCGTCGCCGACGTCCAGGACGTACGGGAGCGGACCGACGCGCTGGCGCGGCACGGCTACGACTACCGGCCCGGTTCGTTCCCCGACGACGAACAGCACCTCTTCTTCCGCAAGGTGGCGGACGGCAGACGCACCCATCACCTGCACGTCGTCGCCGTGGGCTCACCGCTCCCCGAGGATTACCGGCTGTTTCGCGACTACCTCAGGTCCGACGACGAGGCCGCCCGCGAGTACGGCCGCTTGAAGCGGGCCCTGGCCGACCGCCATGCCGCGGAACGCCCCCGCTACATCGCGGAGAAGTCCGCGTTCGTCGACGAGCTGATGGCGCGGGCCCGCCGCCGACGGGCGGGCGGCTCGTAGGGAGGCCACTCGTAGGAGGGCGTAGGGAGGGCGGCTCGTAGGAGGGCGGCCCGGCCTAGCTCCGTCCCGGGCGGGGGACTACGCGGCCCTGACCGACGCGGGCTCGGGCGCCGGGGCCGGCTCGCAGCCGATCAGCCTGACCGGGGACGCCACGGCGGCGGACGCGTCCGTGGCCGCCTCACGCGCCTTGGGGCGGCGTACGACGTACGCGGCGACGGCGCCCGCGCCGAACAGCGCCAGCACGGACAGCACCGTGCCGACCCAGCTCGCGCCGAGCCACTGGGCGCCGAAGTAGCCGAGGCCCACGCTGTACACCGCCCAGGCCGCGCCCGCGAGGGCCGACCACGGGAGGAAGTCCTTCGTCCTGCGCTGCGAGGCACCCGCGCCGAACGACATCACCGAGCGGCCCGCGGGCGCGAAGCGCGCGATCACGACCAGGGTGCCGCCGCCCGCCGTGAGCGCCCTGCCGAGGCTCTCGTGGGCCTTGGCCAGGCGGCGGGAGCGGGTGAGGGCGGTGGCGAGTCTGGCGCTTCCGCTGCGGGCGAGGCTGAAGGCGACCAGGTCGCCGAGGACCGACGCGGTGGTGGCGCAGAGGCCGAGCAGGAGCAGCGAGGGGAGTTCGTGCGGCAGGCGGGCCGAGCCCGACATCCGGTCGGCGGCGTGTGCCACCGTGGTGGAGCTCGCGGCCGTCGCGGTCGCGGCCGTGACGACGATCACACCGCTCGGCAGGACAGGCAGGAAGACGTCGAGCAGGACGGAGAGCGCCACGACGGCGTAGATCCACGGGCTGCTCGCGAGCGGCCCAAGACTCTCCAGCACGGTGCTCTGTTCCCCGATCCGACTCGTCCGCGGACACTGTCCGGGATGTGGTGCGGTGTGCGCCCCGACGGCGCGGCCGCGAGTGTCGCAGACAGAGCGGCGGAAGCGGCCTACCAGCCAAACAGCGTACGCCCGCATGCCGGGGGCAGATCACCCGCCGTGCGTGATGTTGTCCACTTCGAGACGTTCGCCGTCCACCTCGCGGCCGGGCGGTGGACATGCCACTGCGCACGGTGGCGGACCGGTGACCTGGCGTGGGCGACCGTGCGGGTGGGCGGCGGGCACGGGCGCCGTGGGCGGTCAGGCGGTGACGGTGCCGAGGACGCCGACCAAACGCTCGCCGCTCCGGCCCGGGACGCCGGGCTCGTTACTGCCCCCGTTACCGTCCCTGGCCGACCGAAAGCCGCTCCCGCCGTTACGGCCCCGCCGTTACCCGTTACGGCCCTGCCGTTACCGCCCCCGCCGTTACCG
>NZ_JAIUKE010000226.1 GCF_020176795.1 Streptomyces sp. 8L | reverse complement strand
CACCCGGCCACCTCCCGCGCCCGCCCCACCCCGACGGTGAGACGCAGCCGGAAGTCCCCTACGACCTGCCCGTCGGCCTGGCGGGCGGAGAAGGTGCTGATGTCCATGACGCAAAATACCAAGCGGACCCGCGTCGCCGTGTCACGGCGGGATGACCGCAAGGAAAACGCTCCGTACGAAGGGTGCCGGACCCGCTGGGTGCGAGTCCGGCCGCTGGCACGAGGGATCGTGTCAGGCCACTGCGCCGAAGGCCGTCTGTGCCACGGATGCCTCCACTGCCTCCTCGATGGACGGGGAACAGATGGACAAGGCGGCGAAGGCGAGCAGGGTGGCGATGCTTTTGCGCATGGAGCAACCTTTGCATGAGCGAAACAGTCGTTGTGGGGCGCACGTGTGCCGCGACTGTTTTATCCAGTTGCTTATCGATTCCGCAAATCGCGCGGGCGGTTCTGCCGATCCATGCGCTTTGAATATGCCACTGGTATTTCTAAACCGAACGGGACCGGGGAAGCGGGAGTCGGGCTATGAGTGTTATGGCCCGATTCAGGTTCTTGGTGCCCCCGTGGCGCTTCCGCATCCGTTCCTCAGGAGTGCGAGGGTCTCCTCGATCCGCGCCTTCTCCTGCGGCGCGGCCATCGCCTCGGCGACAGTCATGGCCTCGTCAAGATAATGGGCGGCGGCCCCGCGGCCGCCGAGCCCGAGCTCCGCGGCACCGCATCCCGAGAGCGCCCGGCACTCCTCGAGCTGGGCCCCGATTTCCCTGGCCAGGCGCAGAGCGTTGGTGTGGTGGATCAGAGCGCGCCCGTGGTCACCGGCCTCGTGGCGGGCCATCCCCATGCGATTCAGGGTGATCGCCGCGTTCCGCCTGTCGTCTATGCGCGTAAACGTTTTCAGGCTCTGCTCATAGAGGTGCAATTGAGCGGGGAGCTCGGTGGCGGAGTCCATCGTGTCGGCCAGATTGACCATGACGCGTGCGCGCTCGATCTCGTCCCCCCTGGCGATGAGATGGTTGAGCTGATCTTCGAGAATGCGCCGCGCCGCCAGGTTTCTCCCCGTCTCCATATAGAGGTTGCACAGGTTGTTGAGCGTCCTCTTTATTTCCTTCGGGTCATTGCTGGAGCGGAAGCCGGCCAGGGCCTCATCGAAAGCGCGCTCCGCCGTCTCGTAATTGCAAAGGTAAAGATAGGTGATTCCGAGATTGTTGAGGGACCGCGATATCTGCCAGGTGCCGCCTTCCTCGCGGCGCCTGGCGAGGGTCTCCTCCTGGTAGGTCCTGGCCTCCTCGTACCGGCCGAGGTTCCAGTACGTGACGCCCAGCCAGTGCAGTGCTTCCGTCGCTGTCTGTCGCGATCCCGCCGATCGCGCCGTCTCCAGCGCGCGGCGGCCCGATGCCAGCGCCTCGCCGTACAGGCTCGCGGAGTTCTGCGCGCGGCTGAGGTCGACCAGCGCGCGTGCCTCCGCCGCGCGGTCGTCCACGCGCCGCCAGTGTTCCGCCGCCGCCGCGTGCATCACCCGGGCGGCGGCGAAGTGGCCCTCCTCCTCCAGGAAATCCACGAGCGCGTGTGCGAGAAGCGCCGCGCTGTGGCCGTCGCCGCTCTCGCGTGCCTCGCGCTCGGCCGCTGTCAGCGCCTCGTACTCGTCGAGAAGCCACTGCTTCGCGTGCTCCGCGTCGTTCCAGACCGGCATCGCCACCGACGAGTCGATGCGCCCCGCGCCCGTTGGGCGGGGGTGGTGTGGGTAGACCATGGAATGTGCCAGCGCACAGGTGCGTACGTAAAAAACGATCAGCCGATTCGTCGCCTCGGTGCGCTCCCGGGAAGGATCTTCGCTTTCCGTGAGCGTCTTCGAATACTCCTTCAAAAGATCATGGAACGTGTAGCGGTCGGGCTCCGGTTCTCGGATGAGGTGCGCGTCGAGGAGTTCCTCCAGAACGCGCTCCGCGGCCTCGGGTGAAAGGCCCGTCAGCGCGGCTGCGGCATATGCGTCGAACGCTCGCCCGAAATGCGAGCTGAGCAGGCGGAATGCCCTGCGCTGCGGGGCGGGGAGGGCATTCACCGACATCGCGAACGCGCCGGTGATTTCGACATGGCCGTTGCGGATCTCTCCCAGCCGGCCCTGCTCGCGGTCCAGCCTGCTGAGGAGGTGGCCGGTGTTCCACGAGGGACGGGAAGCGAGCCTGCCCGCCGCGATCTCCACCGCGAGGGGCAGGTACGCGCAGAGTTCCGCGATGCGCCGTATCCCCGCGGCGTCCGCGGCGCGCTCCTCGCCCACCAACTGCCTGAACAGCGCCACCGCGCCCTCGGCGGACAGGTCGTCGAGGAGCAGCGAACGGGCACCGGGCAGCCCCGCCAGCCGGTGCCTGCTGGTGACGAGCACCGCGGACGGGGAGGCGCCGGGCAGCAGCGGACGGACCTGCTCGACATCGGCGGCATCGTCCAGGACGATCACCGCGCGCCGGCCGGAGAGCAGTGTGCGCCACGCGGACACGAGCCCCGGCAGGTCCCGGGGGATGGACGCGCTGGGCTCCCCGAAGGCGCGCAGCAGCGCGGAGAGCGCCTCTTCGGGGTCCATGCGCCGTCTGCCGGGACTGTATGTGCCCAGTTCCACGTGGACCTGGCCGTCCGGGAAGGACGGGGCGAGCCGGCGCGCGGCGTGCACCGCGAGTGCGCTCTTGCCGACGCCCGGACCGCCGCTGATCACCTGGACCGTCCCGCCGCCCCGCGGCCCCCCCCCCCCCCCCCACGGGGGCCCGCGGGGGCGCCCCCCCGCGCCCCCCGCCGCCGCGAACCGCCCCGCGGCCGGCCCCGACACCGCCCGCCCCCCCGCCCGCGCCCCGCCCCCCCCCCCCCGCGGGCGCGCCGGCCGCCCCCCCCCCCCCGGCCCGCGCCCCCCCCCCCCGGGGCGGCCCGGGGGGGGGGGGGGCGGGGTGCCGCGGACGGCGTCGCGCGGCCCGCGAGCAGGTCCGCCACGGGCGCCCCGTCGAGGATCAGCCTGTGCAGCCGCGAGAGCGACTCGCCCGGTTCCGTGCCCAGTTCGGCGCTCAGCCGGTGCCGGACGGTGTCGTACGTCCGCAGGGCGTCCGCCTGTCTGCGGCAGCCGTACTCGGCCACCATCAGGTATCCGGCCAGCGTCTCGTCCGTCGGGTGCTGTTCCGCCAGGGTCATGAGATCCGGAAGGAGTTGCGCGTAGTGCCCGAGCCGCAGCTCGATCCCCAGCCGGGTGACGGTCGCCGCCAAGTGCTTCGCGCCGAGGTTGCGCCGTACGCTCGCGGCCCACAACCCCGGCAGCCCGGCCAGCGGTTCACCGCGCCAGAGCTCCGCGGCCCGTCGCATCGTCTCCAGCGCCCGCTGCCCCGTGCTCCCGTCCGCGAGCGAGCGCGCTTCAGCCGCCAGCCGCTGGAAGCGGTGCAGATCGACGGCGTCGGGATCGACGTCGAGCGTGTAGGCGTGCGCCTGCTGGACGAGGTGGGCGCCGCAGGCATGCTCGGTCAGGCGCTTGCGCAGACGGGCCGCGTAGACGTGCAGGCCCTCCCGGGGTTTTCCCGGGGGCTCGTCGTCCCACAGCCGCTGGATCAGCGCCTCCACCGGCACCGGGCGTCCCACGTCGACGGCCAGGGCGGCGAGCGTGAGGCTCTCCTTGCCCGTACCCAGCGCGTGGCGACGCGTGTCGGTCCGCAGCTCCACAGGGCCCAGAATGAATATGCCAGAGGCCACCGTTGCCCCCATCGGCCGACCTTCTTGTCGGCACCTCAAAAGGATGGCACCGGTTCGCTCTGTTCAAAAGACGGCAATATCGATTGATTGGGATATCTGATCGATCTTGATCGATCGGAGTGATGAAAATTTCAGCCTGTAGTTGTCATTTCGTGGGCAGATCCTGATCAGAGCTGTCAGGGGCTCGTGAACCGGGAGGTGGGGGCGTGTGAACCGGGTGTCGGTCGATGAGTTTGATTCCGCTCTGCGTACGGCTGTTTTCCAGCCGTCGACATGGCGGAAATTAGCCGTGCTCGCAGAGGAATACCCCGACTGGGAACGGGGCGGCCTGCCGCGTCTCGCGGAGCGGGCGGCCGAGCTGTCGGCGGGCGGTGACGGCACCGCGTTACGCGGCGTCCTGCGTGAACTGGCCCTGTGTGCCGCCCGGCTCGCCGCCGCCGAGGAGCGGTTCGCGCGCGACGCCGGGCAGTGGATTCACACGGTGCCGGCCGCCGCCGCTGCCCCGCCCACCGTCGAGCGCACGCGGAACACGGTGGGCGGGGACGGCTCCGTCACGTCCGTCGAGGGCTCCGTGGTGCAGGCGGGCAGCATCGCGGGCGATGTGCACATCCACACCCCGGCGCCGTCCGGCCACCGCCCCGCACGGGCCGTGGTGCCCCGCCAACTCCTCCCGGTGTCCAGTACGTTCACCGGACGGAGCAGCGAACTCGCCTTCCTGGAAAACCTCATGGAGGACGGCGGAGCCGCGGTGCGCGGGCCCGCGCTCGTCGTGGTCAGCGGGGCGCCCGGCATCGGGAAGACGGCACTGGTCTCCCGCTGGCTCACGGAGCGCGCCGACGGCTTCCCCGACGGCCAGCTCTATGTGGACCTGCGCGGGCACGTCGAGGAGGACAGGCCGCCGGCCGCCCCCGGCGAGGTACTCGGCCAGTTCCTGCGGGCACTCGGCGCCACCCGGGTCCCCGCTGAACTCGCCGAACAGGCCGCGCTGTGGCGGTCGTTGACCGCGGGCTCCCGGCTGATCGTCTTCCTGGACAACGCGCTCAGCGTCGCCCAGGTGCGCCCCCTGCTGCCCGGAACCGCGGACAGCCTCGTGGCCGTCACCAGCAGACGGCGCCTGACCGGACTCGGCGTCGACGGAGCGGCCTTCCTCCAGCTCGGCGCCCTCGCGCTGGAGGAATCCGTCGATCTGCTGACGCGCCGCATCGGGGCCGAGCGTGCGGACCGCGACCCCGACGCGACACGAGCGGTCGCCGTGGCGTGCGGCGGCCTCCCGCTCGCGATGTGCGTCGCCGCGGCGCGGCTCGCGGCGCGCCCCCACCACTCCCTGGCCGGCCTCGCCGCGTCCCTCACCGGCCCCGGCGCCGGAGGGGTGCGCGCCCTGCGGGTCGAAGGCACCCACACCGTGGAGACCGCGCTCGACGAGTCGTACCGACGGCTGCCGCCCCGCCTGGCCCGCGGCTACCGGCTGCTCGGGCTCGTCCCGCTGGTCGCGCTCGACCGGGCCGTCGCCGCCTCCGCGCTCGCACTCCCGGGAGACGACGCGGAACACGTACTGGACGAACTGACCGAGGCGAGCATGCTGGAGAACCACGGCACCGGGGGAGAGGAGTCCGCGCGCGAGCGTTTCCGCTTCCACGACCTCACCCGCGCCCACGCGGCCCGCCGCGCGATGGCACACGACTCGGAGGAGGAGCGGCGCGACACCGTACGGCGCGTGGTGGACCACTGCCTGTGGACCGCGACGGCGGCCGAGGCCCTCCTCGCGCCCGCGCACCGAAACCTGCCGCGCACCTACGAGTTCCGCCCGGAGGAACCGGCGCCCTTCGGCGACGCCGCGCAGGCGCTGCGCTGGTTCGCGGAGGAGTCGTCCAACCTCATGACCGCTTTGCGCGTGGCGGCCGAGCAGGGCTGGGACGACACCGCCTGGCAGCTCGCCGACGCCTGCTGGCCCCTGTTCCTGCGTCTGCGCTCCTACGACCTGTGGATCGAAGCCCACCGCGTGGGCCGCGCCGCGGCGGAACGGGCCGGGGACCCGGCCGCGGTCAGCCGCATGCTCACCTCCGGCGGCACCGGCCTGCGCAACGCGGGCCTCTTCGACGAGGCGGTCGACTGGTTCACCCGCGCGGGAGAACTCGCCGCCACCACCGGAGACCGCAAGGCCCAGGCGCAGTCCCTGCACGGCCTCGGCCAGACGCACCGGCTCGCCGGACGCCTCGTCCGGGCACGCGCCCACTTCACCCGGGCCCTGGCCCTGCGCGAGGAGATCGGCTACCGGCGCGGTGCCGCCCTCACCGGGATCTGCCTGGGCGACATCGAGCTGTCCACGAACCACCCGGAAGAAGCCTTCCACCGGCTCGAACGCGCCCGCGCCGACCTCCTGGCCGAACACGACGGGTACGACGCGGCCCGCGCCCTCGCCTTCCTCGGCCGCGCCGCCGCGATGTCGGGGCGCGGGCGCGCGCTCGCGGAACGCCATCTCGCCCTGGCCCTGGAGGAGTTCGCGGCGGCGGGCTCCGTCCACTGGCAGGCGCGCACTCGGGAGATGATGGGCGAGACGGCCGAGGAGTGGCAGGACGCGGCAGCGGCCAGAGACCACTACAGGCGGTCTCTGGCCCTGTACACACCGGTCAGCGAGGCGGACGCGACCCGCGTGGCCGAGCGGCTGCGGCGTGTCGAGTGCCCGGGGAGTCCCTGAACCCCCAGACCGCCGCGCCCGCCTCGGGACAGGCGACCACGACCGCGACACACCCCGGATACCTGCGCAGGGTCCGCCGTACGAGAAGCACGCCCCCCCCGACCGTACGGGGGACGCCCGCGCACAACACGTCCGCGCACTGCCTCCACTCCTCACCCGCGGGGCCGTCCAGGTCGACCACCACCGCGTCCGTGAGGAGAAGCGCCCCTTCGGCCGCGCTCACGCCGAGAGCCCGAGGCCGCCCGGCCGGTCGACCACCGCCGCGGCCAGCCGGCCGGGCAGCGGCAGCGGACCGGGAGCGGGATCGTACGCGGGAGGCCCGAGGCGCAGGACCCGGTACATGAGGTCGCGCATGCGCCGGTCGAACCGGCCGGGTTCCGAGGAGATCAGCGACGCGATCCGCGCGTATTCGGCCGCCGGATAGGTCTCCGCCGCGTAGCGCAACTGCTGCGGCAGGGGATGGGCGGGCGACAACGCCGGTGCCGCCCTGCCCAGTTCGGCGCCCGGTGACGCGGGATTGACATCGGCGGACGGGAACCGCGCCAGCAGGATGGCGGCTTGCGTCAGGGTGCCGTACAGCGTCACGCTCCCGTGGTCGCCGATGATCCAATCGGCCGCTATCAGATGGGTGCGCCAGTCCGCCCCCGCGTCCAGCACCGCGACGCCCTGCCTGCGGAACCCGGCAAGCCAGGCGTTGACCTGCCAGTCGCCGTGGCCCGCGCGCACGTTCGGGTGGACGAGCACCGCGATCCGGTACGCGTCGCCCGGCAGTTCTGCGACCAGCCTGGGCAGGAGGGCGTCCAGCCGGTTGAAGGACGAGCCCTGGCCCCAGGTCATCGTCACCAGCACGAGCCGCTGCCCGGCCCGCAGGCCGAGCGCGGCGCGGTACCGGTCACGCCACGGCAGGCTCGCCCGTATCCGGTCGAAGCTGCCGTCCCCCACCACCGTCGCGATCGGGAGCGCCTCGGGGCACTCGCGGGCGAGCACCTCCAGATCCGCCCGGTGCGCGAGGGCGAGCGCGGTGGGCACCACCCGGCCGTCGAAGGTCAGATAGCCGCGACCGAGACCGCCCACCGCGCGCTCCCCGTCCCCGTGGCCGCCCGTGGCCGTCCCGGGCCGCCGCGACAGCTTGATGTGCCCCGCACCGTGCGGCATGCGGATCAGCGGGGCCCGCACCTGCTCCATGCCCTGGGACCCGGCGGCCAGCGCGAGGTCGAACTCCGTGTTCACCGCCTCCTGCCACGGCAGCGCCACCCCGCCGCCGACCTCGTTCAGCGCGCGGTCCGCACCCCGGTTGAAGGCGTGCGGCGCGACGGTGTACGCCACCTGCACCCGCAGATCCGACTCGAACAACGGCAGCAGCTCACGGAGCCGCTGCCCGTAGACCTCGGTGTGGACCACGAACAGTACTTTCTTGCAGTCGGGCAGTGTGAGCCACTGCCCGGCGTCGTGCGTGACGGGGCCCGCGGGCCCCTCCAGCTGCTTCATACGTCTCCCCCGAGACAGGCCCGACCGGCGGCCGGGGCTCTTCGAAGGAGCGCATGCCCGCGGCCCGTACCGGCCGGCTTGACCCGCCCTTGCAGAAACCTTGCAGTCCGCCGCGCCGCGCCGACCGTGACCCGGCCGTCACCTTCCGGTGTGACCGAGGGTGCGCACGGCGGAGGCCACGGCCCATGAGGCGCCTGATGCCGGTGCGGGCCACCGCCGTCGCCGGGGCGGTGGGGAGCCACCGCAGTCGCCGGGGCGCTGGAGAAGTCCGCGCGGGCGGGGTTGAACCCGACGCGGCGTGAGGGTGCACCGTGGGGGCATGACCACACGACCGTCCACGTGGAAGGTGGGCCCGCTGGCCGAGGCCTGCGGGCTCACCGTCCGGACACTGCACCACTGGGACAGCATCGGGCTGCTCACCCCCTCGCGGCGCACCGCGGGCGGGCACCGGGAGTACACCGGGGACGACGTCGCCCGGCTGTACCAGGTGCTCGCGCTGCGGAGCCTCGGCCTCGGGCTCGACACCGTCGCCCTGTGCCTGGACTCAGGTGTCGACCCTCTGCGGCTGGTGCGCGACCATCTCGCGCGGGTGGAGGGTCCCTCGCCGAGCTGGAGCTGCTGCGCGGCCGGCTGGTGCGGCTGGCCGCCGAACTGGACACGGCGGACGGGCCCTCCACCGGCACGCTGTTCGACGCGCTCGCCGCGGTCCGCGGCGGCGGGCACGAGGGCGAGCGCGTGCTGCGCGGCCACCTCGACGCCGACCAGGTCGCGGTGGTGGGCGCCCGCGCGAAGGCGCTCGGACCCGCCGCGCACTACCTGCTGGAGATCGAGTGGCCCGAGCTGTACCGGCGGGCCGAGCGGCTGCGTACGGCGGGCATCCCGGCGGCGGACCCGCGCGTGCGGCGCGTCGCGGCGCGTATGGACGAGCTGAGCGCGCAGTTCAACGGCGGCGATCCGGCCATCGGCGCCGGGGTGCGCGCCGCCTGGCGCGAGGACCCGGCCGCCCTCTCCGGCGACCCGGACGCTCCCGCCGACGCGTACCGGGCGCTCGGCGACTACCTCGACCGGGCCCGCGACGCGGGGGCGGACGCGTGAGCCGCGGCGACCGGCTGCGGATCGCCGGGCTCTCCGCCCTGCCGCTGCTGCTGGTGCTCGTCGTCTACGGGGTGCTCGCCGCGGGGGGCGCGGTGCCGGTGGGCGTACTGCCCGCCCTGGCCGTGGCGCTCGTGGCGCAGGTGGCCATCACATACGTTCGTACGGGTGCACGCGGAAGCGGGGACGGTCCGGCAATCCGGCGCGGCGGGGGAGCCCCGTAGGGACACGGGAGAGGCCGACGGGGAGACAGCGGGCGCAGAGAGACCGTGTGACGGGCGTGAGAGTGCGCGACGAGGAGCCGCGGCCTCGCCCGGGCCCGGCCGCGGGGTGGCCCCGAACGTCCCGGCCCGGCGTCACAGGACGCGGGCGACCCCCGCGTACAGGCCGATCTCCGAGGGCTCGGGGGCCGGCTCGTCGCGGTACCACTCGGGGGCGGTGACGAGGCCCGGCTCCACGAGCCGCAGTCCGTCGAAGAAGCGCGCGCACGCGGACCGGTCGCGCGGCACCAGGTCCACGCCGCCGCTCGCGTAGGCCTGAACGACCTCGCGTGAGCTGCCCGCGTGCAGGTCGGACGCGGCGTGTGTCAGGACCAGGAAGCTGCCCCGCGGCAGCCCGGCCACCAGGGCGCGGACGAGGGCGTGCGGGTCGGCGTCGTCGGGCAGGAAGTGCAGCAGGCCGATGACGGACAGGGCGACGGGACGGCCGAAGTCCAGGGTCGTACGGGCGTGTTCGAGGATCACGGCCGGTTCGCGCACATCGGCCTGGAGATAGTCGGTGACGCCCTCGGGACCGCTCACGAGGAGCGCCTCGGCGTACCGCAGGATGATCCGGTTGTTGTCCGTGTAGAGCACCCGGGAGGCCGGGTTGATCCCCTGGACTATCTGATGGAGGTTGGGCTCTGCCGGGAAGCCCGTTCCGATGTCCAGGAACTGGTCCACCCCCTGGCGGGCCAGCCAGCCCGTGGCCCGGTGCATGAACTCCCGGTTGTGGCGCGCCCCCGCGCGGGCGAGCGGCGGCAGCCGGTCCCCGACTTCGCGGTCGACGCGGTAGTGCTCGTGTCCGCCGAGGAGGTAGTCGTACACCCCGGCGGTGCGCGGTCTGCTGCTGTCGATCGCCGCGTTCGGCATGGCCGTCATGGAATGTGACCCTATGTCAGGCCCGATCGGGTGCGCGAGGCTTTGCGAGGTGCTTCCTGACACTTTCGGGCGGCACATGCGCCCGGACTTCCGGCGCCGCCGGGCCGCGAGCGCCCGCCCCGGGCCCACGCACCTCCGGGGCCGGCGGGAGAACGACCGCACCCGGCCTGCGGAGGCGCCGTTCTCGGCGGCCCCGGGGCCGGGTGCGGTCGGGTGGGCTGTGCGGCCCGCGGCAACGCGAGCCGGACGGCCGGGCCATGGTCAGGCCTTCTTGGTCTCCCAGAAGATCTTGTCGATCTGGGCGATGTAGTCCAGGGCCTTCTGGCCGGTGGCCGGGTCCTTGGAGCCCTTGGCCGTCGAGAGGGCCTTCAGGGTGTCGTTGACGAGCTGGTGCAGCTCGGGGTACTTCTCGAAGTGCGGCGGCTTGAAGTAGTCGCTCCACAGCACCGAGACGTGGTGCTTGGCGAGCTCGGCGCGCTGCTCCTTGATGACCGTGGCGCGCGTCTGGAAGTGGGGGTCGTCGTTGCCGGCCATCTTCTCCTGGATGGCCTTGACGGACTCGGCCTCGATGCGGGCCTGAGCGGGGTCGTAGACGCCGCAGGGGAGGTCGCAGTGGGCGCTGACCTTCACCTTGGGGGCGAACAGGCGGGAGAGCATGTGCTGTCCTTCCTCGTGATCGTCTTCTCGGGTGTGACATTACTCTGTAAGAAGCCTGTTTTCGCGAGTGCCCCCTGGGGCTTAGGACAAAAGTCCGGCATCAGAATTGGACCGACGACGGAGCGCGGGAGTGACCGGGAGGTGCCGGATGACGGAGCCGGGGCGGGAGCCACGGGAGGCGCGGGTGCCGCTCGGCATCGCCGAGGTGACGGGTCCGTCCATGTATCCGACCCTCAAGCACGGCGACCAGCTCCTCGTGCAGTACAAGGCCCCGGTCAAGGCCGGTGACGTGGCCGTGCTGAAGCATCCGCTCCAGCAGGATCTGCTCATCGTCAAGCGGCTGGTCGAGCGGCGGGGCGGCGGCTGGTGGGTGCTGGGCGACAACCCCGCCGCGGAGGGGGACAGCCGGCTGTTCGGCACGGTCCCCGACGAACTGCTGCTCGCCCGGGTCCTCGGCCGGTACCGGCCACGCGCCGAGGATCAGCGTTCGCTCGGCGCCACGGTGGCGTGGCTCGCCTCCGCGCTGCGCCCGGTGCTCGCCGACCGCTCCGTCTCCAGGCGCTTGCGGGCGCGGTAGGCGGCCACGTTCGCGCGGGTGGCGCACCGGTCGGAGCAGTAGCGGCGGGAGCGGTTCGTCGATGTGTCCAGGTAGGCGTTGCGGCACGGCGCCGCCTCGCACAGCCCGAGCCGGTCGGCGCCGTGCACCGTGAGGTGGAAGGCCAGGCCCATGGCGGCCGTCGCGGCGAAGGCGGCGGTGGCGTTCGAGGTGTGCTCCGCGAGGTGCATGTGCCAGTCCGGGCGGCCCTCGTCGTTGAGCGTGTCGTGCCCCGAGATCTTCGGGCTGACGGGGAAGTCCAGCAGCAGCGCGTTGAGCAGGTCCACGGCGAGCGTCTCGTCGCCCTCGTCCGCGGCCGTGAAGACGGCGCGCAGCCGCGCCCGTACGGACCTCAGGCGGGTCACGTCCGCGTCCGCCGCCCTGCGTGCGACCTGCGACGCGGAGCCGAACAGGGTGCGTACGGCCTCGACCGAGGTGAGCGTGTCGGTGCCACGCAGCGGCTCCTCGGTGTTGACGAGGCGCACGGCGTAGTCCGAGTAAGAGGCCAGGTCCACTTGTAGTCCTTACGAGGGCGGTCTAAGGTTCTGCGTATCGGGGGGTAATGGTCGTTTCCCGATCCAGGGTATTACATGTGTTGAGGCGCGACGGAGGATTCCCATGACTGATGTGCGGGACGCGGCGAACGGTACCGACTGGCGGGCCTGGCAGGAGAGCTGGGACCGGCAGCAGGAGTTGTTCATGCCGGACCGGGAGGACAGGTTCCGGGTCATGCTCGACATGGTCGAGGCGCTGGTCGGCCCGAAGCCGCGGGTGCTCGACCTCGCGTGCGGCACCGGAAGCATCACCGACCGGCTGCTGACCCGGTTCCCCGGCGCCACCAGCACCGGCGTCGACCTCGACCCCGCGCTGCTGGCCATCGCGCGCGGCACCTTCGCGGGCGACGACCGGGTCTCGTTCGTGGCGGCCGACCTCAAGGACCCCGGCTGGACCGGTGCGCTGCCCCACGACCAGTACGACGCGGTGCTCACCGCGACCGCTCTGCACTGGCTGCGGGAGGGGCCGCTCACCGAGCTGTACGGGCGGATCGCGGGCGTCACCCGCGCGGGCGGCGTCTTCCTGAACGCGGACCACATGAAGCACCGCGGCACCCCGCGGATCGACGCGGCGGAGAGCGCGTACCGGCACGCCCGAATGGACCGGGACACGGCCGCGGGCGCGCTCGGCTGGAGCGAGTGGTGGGACGCGGCGGCGGCCGACCCGGCGCTCGCGGAGGCCACCGCCGAGCGCTTCCGGATCTACGGCAGCCACGCGGACGGCGAGATGCCCCCGCTCGACTGGCACGTGGAGACGCTGCGCGCGGCAGGCTTCGGCGAGGCGCGCGCGGTGTGGGCGTCCCCGTCCGACACGGTCGTCCTCGCGCTGAAGTAGCGGCCGGGGCGGTAACCGGCGCCCGGACGCCGGCGAGGGTGCCGGTGTCCGGGCGGGCACGCGTACGGCTACGAGTCCGGCTACGGGGGAATACGGGCGCGCACACATAAGGACGCGCACGGGTACAGGCACCGGCGGGCGGATCGCCGCCGTGCCCGTACGCCGTACGGGTGAGCCGTGCGGCGTACGGGGCACCGGCGCGCGACTCAGAGGACCTTCGACAGGAACGCCTTCGTCCGCTCGTGCCGCGGGTTCGTCAGGACATCCCGCGGGTGGCCCGCCTCCACGACGACGCCGTCGTCCATGAACACGAGCGCGTCCCCGACCTCGCGGGCGAAGCCCATCTCGTGGGTGACCACGATCATGGTCATGCCGTCCGACGCCAGGTCGCGCATCACGTCGAGGACGTCGCCGACGAGCTCGGGGTCGAGCGCGGACGTCGGCTCGTCGAAGAGCATGAGCTTCGGCTCCATCGCCAGCGCGCGGGCGATGGCGACGCGCTGCTGCTGGCCGCCAGAGAGCTGCGAGGGGTAGTTGGCCGCCTTGTCGGACAGGCCCACCCGGTCGAGCAGCTGCTCCGCCCGGGCCCGGGCGACGGCTCTGCTCTCCCCCTTGACCTGGACGGGCGCCTCCATGACGTTCTCGACGGCCGTCATGTGGGGGAACAAGTTGAAGCGCTGGAACACCATGCCGATGTCGCGGCGCTTGAGGGCCACTTCGCTGTCGCGGAGCTCGTACAGCTTGTCGCCCTGCTGCCGGTAGCCGACCAGGTCGCCGTCGACGTAGAGCCGTCCCGCGTTGATCTTCTCCAGGTGGTTGATGCACCGCAGGAACGTCGACTTGCCCGAGCCGGACGGGCCGACCAGGCAGAACACCTCCTGCGGCGCGACCTCCAGATCGATGCCCTTGAGCACCTGCACGGTGCCGAAGGACTTGTGCACGCCCTCCGCCTTCACCATCGCGGTCATGCGGCACCTCCGCCCGTTCGGTTGCTCAGGGAGAGCATGTTGGCCCTGATCTTCTGCCAGGGCGTGGCCGGCAGCGCGCGGCTCGAACCGCGCGCGTAGTACCGCTCAAGATAGAACTGGCCGACGCTGAAGACCGTCGTCAGGATCAGGTACCAGGCCGCCGCGAGGAACAGCATCTCCGCCGCGGCGCCCGAGGTCTGCCCGATGTCCTGGGCGACCCGCAGCAGTTCCGAGTACTGCACCGCGGAGACCAGCGAGGTCGTCTTCAGCATGTTGATGACCTCGTTGCCCGTCGGCGGCACGATCACCCGCATCGCCTGCGGGATGACGACCCGCCGCAGCGTCTTGCCGTGGCTCATGCCGAGCGCGTGGGACGCCTCCGTCTGCCCCTCGTCCACCGAGAGCAGGCCGGCGCGGCAGATCTCCGCCATGTACGCGGCCTCGTTGAGGCCGAGGCCCAGCAGCGCCGTGAGGAACGGCGTCATGAACGAGGACCAGTAGTCCTTGTAGATCGGCCCGAGGTTGATGTACTCGAAGACGAGGCCCAGGTTGAACCAGACCAGCAGCTGCACATAGACCGGCGTGCCCCGGAAGAACCAGATGTAGAACCACGAGATGGACGAGGTCACCGGGTTCTTCGACAGGCGCATCACGGACAGGATGACGCCGAGGACGACACCCATCAGCATGGCGAGCACGGTCAGGAGCAGCGTTTTGCCGACGCCCGCGAGCACGCGTCCGTCGAAGAAGTAGTCGGGGATGGCTCCCCAGTTCACCTTGCCCTGCGAGAAGGCGTAGATGATCAGGGCGAGTACGGCGACGGCGATCACGCCGGACACGTACCGCCCGTAGTGCTTCACCGGGATGGCGCGGATGGCCTCCGGCGGTGCTGGCACGGAGTCGGCGGGTTCCGCCTCTTTGTTGATGTCGACACTCACAGCTAGGTCCCTCTGCCTCTCGGTCCTCTCGGCCCTCGGTCCCCCCGCGGTCCGGGGCGCCCCCGCCGCGCCGCCAGGTCCCCTCCCGGGGTGCCGGGGCGTCGGGGACACGGGCGTGCGGCGGGGCGCCCGGGAGCCGGGGTCAGCTGCCGCCGTTGATCTTGGCCGAGGTGATGGCGCCGTCCTGGGCGCCCCACTTCTGCAGGATCTTCTGGTACTCGCCGTCCTTGATGATGTTGTTCAGGGCCTGCTGGATCGCCGTGGTCAGCTGCGTGTCGCCCTTCGTCACGGCGATGCCGTACGGCGCGGCCTGGACCGTCTTGCCGACCAGCTGGAAGTCGTTGCCGCCGCCGGACGTCTTCACCGCGTACGCGGCGATCGGCGAGTCGGAGGAACCGGCGTCCGCGCCGCCGCTCTTGAGGCGCACCTGCGCCTGCTGGTCGGTGTCGAACGACTGGATCTTGACCGTCTTGCCCGCGGGGCACTTCTTCGCCTCGGCCTTGGAGAGGTCCTCGGAGACGGTGCCGCGCTCCACCACGATGGTCTTGCCGCAGAGGTCGTTCCAGCCGGAGATGCCCTGGGTCTTGCCCTTCTGCGTGTAGATCGAGACGCCCGCGCTGTAGTAGTCGACGAAGTCGACGCCGGCCCCGACCTTCTTGCCGTTCTCGACCCCGTTCTGCCGGTCCTTCGTGTCGGTCATCGCCGACATGAGGATGTCGTAGCGCTTCGCCCGCAGGCCGGTCACCAGCGAGTCGAACGTGCCGTTGTCGAACTGGACCTTCACGCCGAGCTGCTTGCCGAGGGCCGCGCCGATGTCCGGGTCGATACCGGCGGTCTTGCCCGACTTGTCGGTGAATTCGACCGGTGCGTATGCGATGTCGGACCCGACCTTGATGACGCCCTGGTCCTGGATCTGCTTCGGCAGCTTGTCGTGCAGCGGGGCGCTCGCCGCGCCCCCGCCGCTGGAGGCCGAGGGGGAGCCGCCCCCGTCGTCCTTCTTCGTCTGGTCGCCGCAGCCGGTCAGAACGAGGGCGCCCGCGACCGCGAGCGCGCCGACGGCCGCGATCCGTGACCTCACGGCGATGGTGCGAGAGGTGGTACTCATGTTCGGGTCCTCCGAGGTGGGTCACCGTGTTGTGACGGCAAAAGGGTGTCTGCCGGGTGGACGTGCACGCTTCTTCGGGTGTCGCGACCGTGTGTGATTACGGCATCCTGCCATTTGGACAGGCGGCTTCAGGGCGCCGGGCATGTCAAAATCGGATAACGGGTCACCCCCGAACCGACACCCCGCCCGTCCGTGACGGCGGGACCTTCTCCCGGGACGCCTCCTTCGGGCCGGAGAATCTCCGGCCGCCCACACGGTCCTCCGGCGTGCGTGGCGATGCCACCCGTCGGGTATGAATGACTTTTCCCCCACCGGGACTTGATGACGCGCGTGCGGCGCGTCGACCGCGCCTCGACCAGGAGCGGACACCCGGAACCACCCTCGAACGAACAACCCAAAGGGGACACATCACATGGCAGCGGAGATCGTCAACCCGCGCAGCGACGCGGACAGCGACAGCGAGACGGACGAGCCCTTCGATCCCGCCTTCGCCCTGCACAGGGGCGGCAAGCTCGCGGTGCGGGCCACGGTTCCCGTGCGGGACCGGGACGAACTCTCCCTCGCGTACACCCCCGGCGTCGCCCGGGTGTGCACGGCGATCGCTCAAAAGCCCGAGCTGGTCCACGACTACACCTGGAAGTCGCAGGTCGTGGCCGTCGTGACGGACGGCACCGCGGTGCTCGGGCTCGGCGACATCGGCCCGGAGGCCTCGCTCCCCGTGATGGAGGGCAAGGCCATCCTGTTCAAGCAGTTCGGCGGGGTCGACGCGGTGCCGATCGCGCTCGCCACCACCGAGACGGACGAGATCGTCGAGACGGTCGTCCGGCTCGCCCCGTCCTTCGGCGGGATCAACCTGGAGGACATCGCGGCGCCCCGGTGCTTCGAGATCGAGCGGGAGCTCCAGGAGCGGCTGGACATCCCGGTCTTCCACGACGACCAGCACGGCACCGCCGTGGTCACGCTGGCCGCGCTGCGCAACGCGGCGAAGCTGACCGGCCGGGGCCTCGGCGACCTGCGCGCGGTCATCTCGGGCGCCGGCGCGGCCGGCGTCGCGATCGCCAAGTTCCTCCTGGAGGCGGGGATCGGCGACGTGGCCGTCACGGACCGCAAGGGCGTCGTCAGCGCCGACCGCGACGACCTCACGGACATCAAGCGGGAGATCGCCTCCCTGACGAACAAGGCGGGCCTCACCGGCTCGCTGGAGTCGGCGCTGAAGGGCGCGGACGTGTTCATCGGCGTGTCGGGCGGCACGGTCCCGGAGGCCGCCGTCGCGTCGATGGCGCCCGACGCGTTCGTCTTCGCCATGGCCAACCCGGACCCGGAGGTGCATCCGGACGTCGCGCACAAGTACGCGGCGGTCGTCGCCACCGGGCGCAGCGACTTCCCGAACCAGATCAACAACGTCCTGGCGTTCCCCGGCATCTTCGCGGGCGCGCTCCAGGTGCGGGCGTCCCGGATCACCGAGGGCATGAAGATCGCCGCGGCGGACGCGCTGGCCGGGGTCGTCGGCGACGAGCTGGCGGCCGACTTCGTGATCCCGTCCCCGTTCGACGAGCGGGTCGCGCCCGCGGTCACGGCCGCGGTGGCCGCCGCCGCCCGGCTGGACGGGGTGGCCCGCCGGTAGCGCGGAGTCCCGGGCGCCGCCTTGTGGGGCGGTACGGGCCGGGCCCGCGGACCCGGCCCGTACCGCGGGCAAACCCGGCAGGGTGCGGGGTGTGTGTCACATCGGCGGCGTGTTCCGCGCCGCGCGGGAGCGCGCCTATCGTCGTCGCATGTTCGCCGTCTACGCAGCACGCATCGACAAGGACCAGCCCCTCGACGGCCTTGAGCTGGGGGAGCGCCCCGAGCCTGCGGCCCGGCCCGGCTGGACGACCGTCACCGTCAGGGCCGCGTCGCTCAACCACCACGACCTGTGGTCGCTGCGCGGCGTGGGCCTGCCCGCCGACCGCCTGCCGATGATCCTCGGCTGCGACGCCGCGGGCGTCGACGAGGACGGCAACGAGGTCGTCGTCCACTCCGTCATCGGCGAGAGCGGCCACGGCGTCGGGCCGCGGGAGCGCAGGTCCATCCTCACCGAGACGTACGACGGGACGTTCGCGGAGCGGGTCACCGTGCCGTCCTGGAACGTGCTGCCGAAGCCGAAGGAGCTGACCTTCGAGCAGGCGGCCTGCCTGCCGACCGCGTGGCTCACCGCGTACCGCATGCTCTTCACCAACGCGGGCGTGCGGCCCGGCGACTCGGTGCTCGTGCAGGGCGCGGGCGGCGGCGTCGCCACCGCGTGCGTGGCGCTGGGCAGCGCGGCGGGGCTGCGGGTGTACGCGACGAGCCGTGACGCGGCGAAGCGGGAGCGCGCCCTCGGCCTGGGCGCGGTGGAGGCCTTCGAGCCGGGGGCCAGGCTGCCGCACCGGGTGGACGCCGTGATCGAGACGGTGGGTGCGGCGACCTGGTCGCACTCCGTCAAGTCCCTGCGGCCCGGCGGCACGGTGGTGATCTCCGGCGCGACGAGCGGCGACCGGCCGTCGAACGCGGAGCTGACGCGGATCTTCTTCCTCGAACTCAAGGTCGTCGGTTCGACCATGGGGTCCAAGGACGAGCTGGAGGACCTGCTGTCGTTCTGCGCGACGACGGGCGTCCGGCCGGTGATCGACGACGTCCTGCCGGTGGACAGGGCGCGCGAGGCGTTCACGCGGATGGCGGCAGGCGACCTCTTCGGAAAGCTCGTCCTGACGATGTGATGACGTGATGACGCGCCGATGTGACGACGCGGCGATGCGATGGGGCGCCGATCTGACCATGCGCCGATGTGGCGACGCGCTGATGTGACTTACGCGCTGATGTCCCGAGACCCCGACTGTCAACGATGGTTGACGGTCGGGGTCTGTCAATGTACGTTGACAGTTATGACCGAGGCAACAGACCTTGCCGCCCGCGCGGGCGACCGTGACCCGCGGATCGGGCTGCGGGCCGTGGCCGCGCTGCGGCGGCTGCTCGAACAGCTGGAAGCCGTGCAGGTACGCAGCGCCAGGGGCCAGGGCTGGTCGTGGCAGGAGATCGCGGACGAACTGGGCGTGAGCCGCCAGGCGGCCCACAAGAAGCACGGGAGGCAGTGATGTTCGAACGATTCACCCCGGACGCGCGGCGGGTGGTGGCGGAGGCGATGCGGCACGCGGAGCTCCGCTCGGCCGCCGCCGTCACCGAGGAACATCTGCTCCTCGCCCTGCTGGAGCAGCGCGGCACGAGCGCCGCAGGCCTCCTCGGCGCCCTGGGCGTCACCGCCCGGCGGGCGTCGGTGGAGGCGGACCTTGGCGAGGCGCACCGCCGCGCGGGCCTCTCGCGCGCGGACGCCGACGCCCTCGCGGACCTCGGCATCGACGTGGCGGAGATAGTCGGCCGCGTCGAGGCGGTGCACGGCGAGGGCGTGCTCCGGGGCGACCGTACGGCCAAGCGCGGGCGCGGCGGCCACCGCGCGTTCTCCGACGGGGCGAAGAAGATCCTGGAGCGGTCGCTGCGCATCGCCCTCGCACACAAGGACAAGACCATCAGCGACGCGTACATCCTGCTGGCGCTGACGGCACATCCCGGCGTGACGGCCGAGGTCCTCGCGGACCACGGCGCGACCTACGAGTCCGTGCGGCGCGCCCTGGCCGGGGGGGGGGGGGGGGGGGGGGGGGCGGGGCCGCCCCGCCCCCGCCCCCCCCCCCCCCCCCCCCCCCCGCGGGCGCCGCCCCCCCCCCCCCGCGGCGCCCCCCCGCCCCGCCCCCCGCCG
>NZ_JAIUKE010000225.1 GCF_020176795.1 Streptomyces sp. 8L | reverse complement strand
CCGCCTAACAAAAACCAACCCCGCGGCACCCCCCGCGCTGGGGCTTGCGGGCCCCCGCCGGGGGGGGCGGGCGGGGGGGGGGCGGCCCCCCCGACGAGCGGCCGGGGGCGGGCGATGACGGGACACGGCGGGAACGGGCGAGGCGCGGAGGACGCGACAGACGCGGCAGAACAAGGCGGGAGGCCCTGGCGGCGGATGGCGCGGGCGAGCCGCCCCGGCGTGCCGCGCGAGGTGGTCGAGGTGGTCGAGGCGGACCTCCCCGAGCCCGGCCCCGGCGAGGCACTCGTCCGGGTGGCCGCCGCCGCCGTCAATCAGTCGGAGGTCCTGGCCCTGCGCGGCGGGCCCTACGCACAGGGCCTGACCTGGCCGGTTCCGCTGGGCTACGAGGGCAGCGGGACGGTCGTCGGCACCGGCGAGCGCGTGTGCTGGACGCCGGCGGCGGGCTCGTGCGCGGACCTGGCGGTCCTGCCGAGGGCGCTGCTGGTGCCCGTACCGGACGCGTTGGAGCTGACGGCCGCGGCACGGGTGGCGAGCGCGGGCCTCACCGCCTCGCTCCTGGCGGACGTCGTGCCCCTGGAGGGGCGCTCCGCGGTGGTGTGGGGCGCGGCGGGCCCGGTCGGCCGGATGCTGACGGCGGTGCTCGCCGAGGGGGGTGCGGAGGTCATCGGCATCGCCTCAGGACCCGGCCGCACGGCCGCGGCGAGGGCGGCGGGCGCGGCGCACACCGTCGACCGGAGCGCGGGCGACGTGGCGCGGGCGGTTGCCGCGTACACGGGCGGTGCGGGTGTGGCGGCCGTGTTCGACCCCGTGGGAGGGCCGACGTACCGGACGAGTCTCGCTCTGCTCGGCCGGCGCGGCTGCCTGGTCAACTACGGTGACCTGGCGGACGATCTGCCACGGGTCGACCTCATGGACCTGATGGACAAGGGCGTGTTCGTGACGAAGTTCGGCGGCGCGGGCGCCGGTCTGGACGGCGTGGACCATCTCAGGCGGCTGGTGGGCGAGGCTCTGGACCTGGCGGTGCGCCGTCCCCCCCTCGTGGCCGACGGCGGGATGTTCGAACTGGCCGAGGCTGCCGAGGCGTACGAGGCGGTGCGGTCGGGCCCTCCGGGCAAGGTCCTCGTCGTCAGCCGCTGACGGCGTGTCCGGCGGCCGGGGGCGGCGCGGCGGCCGCGGCGTGCAGGGAGGCGGCCAGCCGGTCGGTGAACGCCTCGCGCGTGGACGCGTCCACGAGGTCGAGCGAGAGATACGGGTTGAGGTCCTCCAGTTCGACCAGCAGCAGCGCGCCGTCAGGGGCGCGACAGGCGTCGACGCGCTGGACGCCGTGGCCGATCGCGTTCCACTCGGTGAACCGCCGCGCGAAGGCGAGGTCTTCGCCGCTCGGCTCGTACGCCGTGAGCGCCCACCGGCGCGCGGGGTCCGGTGCGTACAGGGCGTACTGGAAGTCCTGGTCCACGAAGTAGAAGGACACCTCGTAGCGGAACGGTATGCGGGGCTGGACGAGCATCCCCTCGATGTCCACGGAGGCGAGGTCCTCCCGGGCGACGAAGGCGAGGCCGAGGGAGTCGGCGCCGTCGACCGGCTTCACCGCGTACTCGGCGGCGTCCGGCAGCAGCGCCAGATCGGCGGCCCTGTCCACGGTCGGGATGACCGGGAACCCGGCGCGCGTCAGGTCCACCAGGTAGCGCTTTCCCGCCATGTCGCCCCGGCCGGTGAGGGGGTTCACGACCCGCACCCGCCGCGCCGCCGCCTCGGCCCGGAACGCGTCGTACGCCGCCCGGTAGTGCACCACGGGACCGCTGTTGCGTACGAGGACGAGATCGAAGTCCCCCATCAGGCTCGCGGCGTCGAGCGGATGGCAGAGCGCGACGGTGAAGCCCCGGTCACGCAGCCGCCCGGAGAGCCAGATGTCCTCGTCGCAGTAGCGGCGGCCCGCGGCCTCGTAGCCGAGGTCGGTGACATAGAGGTTGCGAAGCATCGCAGCACACTACGGCAAGTGCCCCGACGCGCCCCCGGGCCGGAACGTTCCGCCTCACCCTGGCCGGGCACATGGCCCAGAGCAGCGAGACCGTCACGGGGGGTGAGAAACGGGAGGTATCAACCATGTCCGGTATCGCGGGAGTCGACTACGCCTGGACGCATCCGGGCGGCGCGGCGCTCAAGGCGGCGGGCAAGAAATTCGCCTGCCGCTACCTCAGCGACGACCATCGAAAGAACCTCAGCAAGGCCGAGGCCAAAGACCTGTCCTCGCACGGTGTGGCCTGCGTCGTGGTGTGGGAAGCCGGCGCGAAGCGCGCCCTCTCCGGCAGCAAGGGAGGCGCCGCCGACGCGAAGAAGGCCGAACAGCAGGCGGCCGCCCTCGGCATGCCGCAGGACCGGCCGATCTACTTCGCGGTCGACTTCGACGCGACACCCGGCCAACAGGACCACATCAACGCCTACCTGGACGGCGCCGCCGGTGTGATCGGCCGCGAGCGGGTCGGCATCTACGGCGGCTACTACCCGGTCAAGCGCGCGCTCGACGCGAAGAAGGCCCACTGGGCCTGGCAGACCCCCGCCTGGTCGGGCGGCCAGTGGGACCATCGCGCCCAGATCCGCCAGGGCGCCCAGCAGACCATCGGCGGCGTGGGCTGCGACCTGAACGTGGCGACGGCCGACGACTACGGCCAGTGGTCGCCACGCTGATCCCGCCCCGGCTCCCGGCGCACACCGGGAGCCGGCGCACCGGCCGGGCGCCCAGGTGCGGCGCGGGCGCCGCCCGGCGCGGGGCGCGCGGTCACGGCTCGGGCCGCGACCGCGGGCCCCGCTCGGGCTCGTGGCGGGCCCGAGCGGGCGGCTCCGCCATCGCCCCGGGAACGACTGGCAGCATCCGACCACCCCGCGCAGAGTGGAGGTACGGGAAGCGAGCAGCCGCACCGTGCTGAGTGACGCCCCCGTGGTGTGGGTCGTGGTGCGGGTGGGGGCGGCGGCCGTCGCTGCCGAGCAGCGGTTCTGTCCGGGCCGCGCGATCTTGTGAAAAGGCAGGTGCCTTACTCATGGACGATGAAACCAAGACCTCTCTCGCCATCGCGATCGCGGGTGGTTACATTCTGGGCCGCACGAAGAAGGGCCGGCTCGCTCTGACGACGGCGACCTTGCTGTTCGGGCGCCGGCTCGGCCTCGATCCGCAGCGGCTGGCCGCCCAGGGCGTGCGGCGGCTGCGCGCGGTGCCACAGGTCTCCGAACTTGAGGAGCAGGTGAGGACCGAGGGCCTGGACGCGGCTCGGCAGGCTCTCTCCTCGGTGGTCGGCCGGGGAATGGGGTCGATCACGGACGAAATCAGCAGCCGCCTTCCGGGCGGGAGCAAAGGCCAGGGCGACGGGGACCAGGACGATGAGGATGCCCCCGAGCACGAGGAGTCGGAGGAGCGGCCCGCCAGGCGTCGTCGGCGAGCGGCCGACGCAGCCGATGCCGACGAGTCCGCGACGACGAGGCCGGCCCGCTCGGCCGCGAGGAAGCGCAACACCGCCAAGCGGGCGGAACGTCCCGTGAAGAAGAGCGCGGCGAGGCGAGCGGCCCCGGCGGCCGACAAGGCGAAGCCTGCCAAGAGGGCCCCGGCGCCCGGCAAGAAGGCCGCCTCCGCGAAGCACTCCGCGAGGAGCGCGGGCGAGTCCGCGCGGAGCGCAGGTGAGACGGCACGGTCCGCCTCTCCCCGTCCCCGCCGTACTTCCCGCGGCGACCGCGACTGAACGCGCGCCAGCGACGCCGTACTTCCCGCGGCGACCGCGGCTGAACGCGCGAGCGACGTGAGCGAAGGACGTAAGCGACGCGGGTGAAGGGTGATACCGCGAGTGAACGTGCGTGAGTGAGGGTGCTCAGGAGGTCGGTCGCGGGAAGAGTCGAGGGAAGAGGCGGGCGGCGGCGATCGATCAGGCGGTCGCCGCCGTGCTGTGCGATTCACTCGACGTCTCCGGCCCGGTGACGAAGATCCGTTGCGCCCTCGCGAGCCGCAGTTCGCTCAAGGTGCCGATCTGATCCCGTGCCCGTTGCAGCAGACCGTCGAGTTGGGAAGTACTGAGGCGCTCCTCCTCGGAGGCCACCGCGAGCAGCGTGCGCCAGATCAGCGACTTTCCCTCGACTCCGAGGCGCAGCGTCTCCAGTTCGATCACCTCGCTCAGCCCGGAACGCCGGTACAGCACTCCGTTCGGCTTGAGGCGGCTGATCTTCTCCGCGGCTATGCCCCCGTAGACCTTGTAGGTGCGCACCGGCACGTCCAGCGTGTCCATGATCTGGAGCAGTGTGCGCCGGTCCTGCGCGATCTCCTCCGCGAGGCGCTCCAGGTCGGCCGCGCCCGGTGAGCGGCGGTGCTGGTGGGCGATGCGTCGGGCGAGCGCGGCCCCGTATGTAGCGCCGGCCAGGTGGTCGTTGAGATAGATGCCGAGCAAGTGCCGCTGCATACCGTGTCCTTCCTCTCCCAGTCGGAGCCTGCGCCGATCGCGGCTCCCGCCGGGCGGTGTGCGGTCCGCACGCGCCGGCACCCGGCGCCGGATGTCAGCGGGCCGCCGCCCTTTCGTCCTCTTCGTCGTCCTCGTACGCGTCGTCGTACTCTTCGTCCCGGTCTTCGTCGTCGTACTCTTCGTCGTCGTCCCGGTCCTCGTACTCGTCCCCGTCTTCGTACTCGTCCTCGGGCTCCTGGTCGTCGTCGGTCACTTCGTCGTCGGCGTCGTCGTCATCCCCGCCGTCGTCCTCGGACTGGGCGCTCTCTTCCTCGTCCCGCACTTCTTCGTCCGTCCGCACGACCTCGCCGTCGCGGATCTCTCCACGCCAGCCTTCGGGCTCCTCCTGGGTGAGGGTCACGTAGCGCTGGAAGTGCTTGAGGTCCAGCCGAAGCCGCCGGCCCTGGGCCCGCCACAGGTTTCCCGTCTTCTCGAAGAAGCCCGACGGGTAGTACTCGACCACCACGACGACCCGTGTGAGAGCCGGGGCGAGTTCATGGAAGCTGACAGCGCCGTTCGTGGAACCCTTGGAGCCCTCGGACGTCCAGACGATCCGGTTGTCGGGGACCTGTTCCTGGACAGTGGACTCGAAACCACGGTTCGAGAAGGCTATCTTCACCTTCCATTTGCTGGTGATGTCGTCATCCTTGGTGACGCTCTGCACGCCCTTGACGACATCTCCGAATTCCTCGTACTGCGTCCAATAGTCGTACACCCTCCGCAGCGGGACTCCGATGTCGAGCACCTCGATGATGCTGGTGACCTTGGTGTCGCCCGGCTTGATGCCGCCACCGGACGAATCCCCTTCCGCCTCCGACGCCTTGCCCTTGGCGTCCTTGGCCTTTCCGCCCGTCAGGCTCTTCGCGGCGTCCTTGGCCTTTCCGCCCGCCAAGCCCTTCGCGGCGTCCTTGGCCACTCCGGCGGCCAGTGTCTTCATCGCCGGCTGGCCGAGCCCGAGCAGTGAGGCCACCGCTGAGACGCCGCCGGGGCCTCGGCTCCCACCGGGGCGGCGCGTGCGCCCGTCGTTCTCCGCGACATCGGCGAGCTGATCGGTCATATGCGTCAGCGCCCCGCTCGCCCCCTGCGCGAGGCGTCCGACGGCGGCGTCGAACGAGCGCGATCCCTCCTCGCGAAGAAGGCGCGTGATCACCTCACCGAGGCCGGGCAGCTCCTGCGTTCGTGCCATTTCTCCTCATCTCCGCTGCTGCATCGGTCTTCACCGGGACGGCAAGACGGTTTCCCGCGACAAAATGAGGGCACGCGCCCGGGAATTCGAGGGTTTCATCGGGTTTTATGGCGCGCCCGTCTGCCGCGCGGCCTTTCCGTCTCCTCATATCAGTGTGCGCGGCCCGCGACTGGACGGCATGTCGTCGCCCGCTGCCGGGCGCCGCCCCTCGGGCCGGGGTCGCGGGCAGGTCAGGTCCCGCCGCCGTCACTCCACGCGGTCGGCGTCCTTGCCGCTGTCCTCGTCGTCCCCCGGCAGGTCGACGTCGTCCACTGCGACGTTGACCTCCACGACTTCGAGGCCGGTCATGCGGTCCATCGCCGAGATGACATTGGCGCGCACGTCCGCCACGACATCGGGGATGGGCGCCCCGTAGTCGACGACGACGTCCAGGTCGACCGCCGCCTGCTTCTCGCCGACCTCGACCTTCACGCCCTGCGTCACACTGGGGCGGCCTCCGGACATCCGGCCGCGGACGCCTCCCACGGTCCTTGCCATGCCCGACCCGAGGCTGTGGACTCCCTGCACGTCCCGGGCGGCGATGCCGGCGATCTTCTCCGCCACGCTGTCCGCGATGGTCGTACGGCCGCGGCTCTGGGGCTGCGTCTTCTCATCTCCGGCCGAGCCGGCGGAGCCGGTGGAGCCGGTGGCCTTGCGTTCTGTCGTCTGCGTCATGACGCCCTCCTGGACGGTGATGGGGACGCCCGTTCAGCGCCCTCACTTCGTTAGACGCACGCGAGCCGGAAACCTCACGCTTTTTTGTGGTGTACATCACGTACGCTGGAAATGAGCTCGGGGACCAATGCCCCGGGCGCGCACGCCTACGGCAGGACCGGCGCAGCGCTCCCGGGAGGAGACTCCGGGAAGCGAGGCGCGGTGCGGGTGCCGGAAGGCGACTCTTTCGTCCAGCGGCCGGACACGCGCCCTCCCGCCGGACGCGGTCCCGCTCCCGGGAGGCGCGGGTGCGGCGCCGGGGCCGCACCGCCGGATTCCAGCCGCACTGACCGCACCGGCCGCACCGATCGCGCCGGCGGCTCGGGCTCCACTGGCCACACGGAGGACGTGGCCGGCCCCGAGCGGGCTCGCGGCGGCGCGGACGGCCCCGCAGGTTCGGGCGCGAAGGACGGCGCGGACGATCCCCGGCATCCTGGCGGCGCCGAGGACATAGGCGGCCCCGAGGGGTTCGGCGGCCTCGGGGACTTGCCTCGTCTGGACGACGAACTGCTGGTCGCGCGGGCCGCCGACGGTGACGAGGACGCGTTCGCGATCCTGGTGCACCGGCACACTTCGCCGCTGCTGGCACTGGCCCACGGGATGCTGGGCAACCGCGCGGACGCGGAGGAAGCCGTGCAGGACGCGCTGGTGGGCGCCTGGCGCAGGCTGCCGGACTTCCGCGGGGACGCGACGTTCCGCACCTGGACGTACCGCATTGTCACCAACCGGTGCCTGAGCGTGCTGCGTCGGCGGGTCCCCGCCGAGCCGCTCGACGCGGTTCCGGAGCCCGCCACGCTCGACGCCGGGGGCCAGCCCGCGCGCGCCGCGGAGAGCGCCGCGACGAAGGCCGCGTTGTCCGGGGCGCTGCGGAAACTGCGGGCCGACCAGCGGGCCTGCTGGATACTGCGGGAGCTCCAGGGACTCTCGTACGGGGAGATCGCGCAGGCCGTCGGCACGAGCGAACAGACGGTACGGGGCAGGCTGTTCCGGGCGCGGTGCAACCTCATGGAGGAGATGGCCCCATGGCGGTAGACGAGCGGGAGGCCGCGACCGCGGG
Source organism: Streptomyces sp. 8L (assembly GCF_020176795.1). Classification (GTDB taxonomy): domain Bacteria; phylum Actinomycetota; class Actinomycetes; order Streptomycetales; family Streptomycetaceae; genus Streptomyces. The sequence continues at coordinate 12,323 of NZ_JAIUKE010000225.1, read as the reverse complement.
CGGCGGCAGGGCCTCGGCCCCACGCATGGGTGCCGCCCGTCCGGTGGGAGCGGTGCGCCTGCCCTGTGGTCGCCTGCTCGGCGAGGCCTGGGAGCAGGCGCGCGACGTCGCGGGCCCGCCGGACGCCCATACGGCCGGATGCCCCTACTGCGGGCAGGCGGTGGCGGGGCTTGCCGCACTGGACGCGGCCGTTCTCGCACTACGGAGGGAGCGGCCCGCCGACGGGACCGTAGCGGACCACGTGATGCGGGCGGTGCGCGCCGAAGGGCGGCTCGGGCGGCCGCTGCCCCTCGATGACCAGGACCGCGGACTGCGCGTCACGCGGAGCGCGGCGGCTGCCGTCTTCCGCCGGGCCGCCGACAGCGTTCCGGGCGTGCGAGCCGCGGGCTGCCGACTCGTACCGGACACCGGCGGCGGGCGCCGGGTGGACATCGCCATGGCTCTGGCCGTCACCCTCGACACGCCCCTGCCGGAGCGGGCCGCCGCGGTACGGGGAGCCGTGGCCGACGCGGCCCGGCGGCGCGTCGGCATCGCGCCGGGCCGTATCGACATGCGGATCGTGGCGGTTCTGGGGCGGGAGGACATCCTTCCGGCCGGGGCCCTGCTGTCCCACGGCGCCGAGAGCGAGGGCGCGCGGTGAGCTCCCTCGACGCGGCCGACGTCTCACGGACCGCCGCCGGGGCGGCGCTCGCCGTCCCCGGGGTGGCCGCTCTGCACCCGGGTCTGCGCCGGTCCTTGGCGGGCGCGGCGTACCGCGTGCGCGGTCCCGGCCCGACCACCCCGCCTCCGGAAGCCGGCGTACGCGCCCAGCGCGACCGCCGAACCGGTGCCTGGCACCTGGAGATCCGGTGTGTCCTCCAGGAGGACCGCCGGGCCCTGGACACGGCACGGGACGTACGCGACAGCGTCAGGGCGGCAGTCGGCCGCCGCCTCCCGGGCGGGCCCGGGAGTGTCACTGTCATCGTGCTCGTCACTCACATCACGGGTGTCGTGGACCGTTAGCCGCGCGCCGCAGGAGCCCCTTCCCGGGGCGGGCCCCCGAGCGCCCCCTGCCTCGCTTGGCGAACAACAGAGAGGCAGGCCCGAGCGAAGAGGCGCCAGGCGACACACCCCTCACTCAGGGGCGCCCATGGCCCGGAATCCCGTACGCGAGGGGCCAGTTCAGCTGCCGGGCTCCCGTCCACCGGAATTGCTCGGCCGCAACAGAGGTACGCGACATGGAATCCGCTCGCGCGCCGACGGCGGATTTCGCCGCAACCGTACGCTCCTCCCGGTGCATGCGCCCGGAGCGGGAAGGGGCTCGCGGCGCCCGGAAATGCTCGTTCTCAGCGCATGCGGCGAAAGGCGCGCCCGTCCGCTCCGTCGGCACCTCGCCCGGCCTGCGTTGCGCATCCCTCATGGGTATCCAAGAATCGCCCCTGGCCCATCCGAAGGGCGCGGTGCCGCCGCGCTGTTGCAGACACAGGAGCCCACGTGGACATCACGGCCTTCGTCCCGCTCACGACCGACCGGCTGTCGCTGCGGCTGTTCACTCCGGACGATGCCGAGGACCTGTTCGCGTACCAGGGGCTGACCAGCGTCGCGCGCTACCTCTACCGGCCCCCGTACACGCGGGAGATATGCGCGACGGTCGCCGCCGAGCGGTCCGCGGTCACCTCGTGGGGCGCCGAAGGCGACAAGGTCTCCCTGGCGATCTGCCGCCGCCAGGAGCCGGGGGTCGTCGGAGAGGTCTCGCTGAGGCTGGCCGACGCCCGGTCCCGGCAGGCCGAGATCGGATGGACACTGCACCCGGCCCACGAGGGACACGGCTACGCGTGGGAGGCCGCCGGGGCACTGGCCGCCGCCGCCTTCGACACACTCGGTGTGCACCGGCTGTTCGCCCGCCTCGACGTCGAGAACACCGGCTCGGTCCGCCTCTGCGAGCGCCTGGGAATGCGCAGGGAGGCACATCTCGTCGAAAACGACCTGGACGGCGACCGCTGGGGCAGCGAGTACATCTACGCCGCACTCGCGCACGATCTCAAAAGGGACCGATAGCGGGAACGGGCCGCGGGGCGGCAAACGGAGAAGCGCCGTGCACGGACCCGATGCGGACCTGACGGCGCTTCGGAAAACAATCCGGCGCATCGGCCGGAGAGCGGAATTGACCCCTTCCGTGTTCGGCGCCGCAGGCGTACGGGGCTCCGATGCCATCGCATTGATACGGCAGTCACGAACGGCCTTGCCCGGTCCTCCGGACGCGATGCGCGGAACTCGTTACGGGTGCGGGGTGTGCCGGGCCGAGCGGTAGGCGCTCGGGGTGATGCCGTATGTGCGGGTGAACCAGCGGGTGAGGTGCGCCTGGTCCGTGAAGCCGGAGTCCGCCGCGGCCGACACCGGTGCGGCGCCGGCTGCCAGCAGCGCTCTGGCGCGGCGCAGCCGCAGGTCGCGCTGGTAGTCACTGGGCGCGAACCCGTACGCGGCGCGGAAGCCGCGGTACAGGGCGTAACGGCTGCACCCGGCGACCCGCGCCAGTTCCCCGGCGCCGATGTCCTCGGTGAAGCGTTCCCGCAGGAGCGCCCGTACGCGTGCGGCGGCACCGCCGGGCGTCCGGCGCGGGTCCTCGGCGGCCGGGGCCGGGCGCGAGGCGGCGTGCACGGTCATGCCGAGGACCGCAACGGCGAGCCGCTCGTCGACGACGAGCCGTGGTTCGCCGTCCACGATCGCGCGGTGCAGCCGGGCGAGGGCGCGGGCCAGGCGGGGGTCGTCCACGACGGGGTCGGGGAACAGCGGAAGCCCGGCCCCGGCCTCCGCGGCGTCCGCGAGGACTCCGCGGACGAGGTCCTCGTGGAGGTGGAGCATGCGGTAGCGGTAGCCGTTGCCGCCCTCGGCGTGGCCGTCGTGCGGTTCGTCGGGGTTGAAGGCCATGACGCGCCCCCGTGCGCTCGTACACCGCTGCCCTCGGCACACGAAGGACTGCGCACCCTCGTCGGTGACCCCGAACGAGTAGGTGTCATGGGAGTGCGTCGGATAGGCGAAGTCCTGGAAGCGGGCCTGCATGGCCTCCAGCGGAAGACCGCCCACCCGCCAGTAGGCGGCACGCTCGGCGGCGACGGAAGGCATGCCCATGCCGTCCAGTGTGCCGCACCAGACGCCGGACGCCGTGCGGTGCGGTGTGCCGCACCAGCGTTCAAGACTTCCCCGGCCGCGGCAGGCAGTCTCGACCGCGCAACGGCCAGCACGTTCACCAAGGAGTACGGACATGAACGACCCTGTCGCCCCGGCGGGGGCCGCAGCCACCACGGAAGCGGTCCGGGTGGCGGTCTACGCCCACTTCGCGCGTACCGGCGACGCCCCTGCCCCGGGGGATCTGGCCCGCGCGGCCGGTGTGACGCCGGACGAGGCGCGCCGCGCCCTGGAGATCCTGCACGACCACCACGACGTGGTCCTCGACGGCCGGGACCGCGACCGGATCGTCATGGCCCACCCGTTCGCCTCGGTCCCGCTCGGCTTCTCGGTGATGGGCAGGCGCACGCTGTGGTGGGGCGGCTGCGCCTGGGACTCCTTCGCGATCCCCCACCTCCTGGACGGGGAGCTTGACGTACTGGTCGCCACCCGCTGCCCGGCCTGCGGCGCCGCGCACGCGTGGGTGGTGGGCACCCGGACCGCGCCGGAGGGCGAGCAGGTGGCCCACTTCCTCACCCCGGTCCGCCGGATCTGGGACGACGTCGTGCACACCTGCGCCAACCAGCGCCTGTTCTGCTCGACCGAGTGTGTCGAAACCTGGCTGGGCGCCACGGGAGCGGCCCGTGGCTACGTCATGGATCTGGCCACGCTGTGGCGGCTCGCCCGCGGCTGGTACGCGGGACGCATGGAGCGGGGATACGTACGGCGCGACCCGGTCTCGGCGGCGTCCTACTTCGCGGAGGTGGGGCTGCACGGGCCCTTCTGGGGACTGGCCGGCTGAACCCGCGAGGGCTTTCGGCGACGCGGACCACACAGCGGATATCACCCGATGCACACCGAAGGCACGAGCGCGCACCGAGCAGAACACAACGGACGCGAGCCGCGCCCTTTCAGCGGCCGTCCTTGGGGGCCACGGCATGGTGGCGCGCCACCGCGGGGAGGACGAACCAGGCGACGCCGAACCACACCACCATCCCCGCAACGATCCATGTGGCCGCGGTGCTGCCGCCCGCCACGCGCAGCACGAGCAGCAGCGCCGCCGCCATCGTGCAGACGAGCAGAACCAGACCCATCACCGTGAGGCGGGACGCCCACACCACCGTCTCCGGCTTCAACCGCCGCCCCGTCAGCATCCGGTGCAGCGAGACGGGCCCCACCAGCTCCCCCGTCGTCGCCGCGCCGAGGGCGACGGTCACGATGTACAACGTGCGCTCACTGTCGGACAGTCCGCCGAACCGCTGCTGGAACGCGACGGTCAGCAGGAACCCGAAGAGGATCTGCACCCCCGTCTGCACGACCCGCAGTTCTTGGAGGAGTTCGGCCCACTGCCGGTCCGCGCGCTCCTCCGGTGTCTCGTCCCTGCCCGGAGCCGCGCTACCGGAGTACGTCGCTCCACCGCCGTTCTCTCCTGCCATGCCGACCCCACCTGCCCGTCCGTGACCGCCATGGCGTCGCCCGGCACTCCCGCGCCCGCGCCGCTCTTCGTCCCGCCCCTCCGTGTGCCCCCTGGAGCGCGGGTGTCACGCGGCGCCGAACGGACTCGCGTCGAGATTCGCCAGCAGCTCCCCGACGTTCAGGCAGACGGCGTCGGCGCCCGCGGCCTCCAAGGCGGTCCGGGCGATGCCGCCCGACAGGACACCGATCGCACGCACGCCCGCCCGGGACGCCGCTTCCATGTCCCAGACGGAATCGCCCACGAACACGGCGTCCTCCGCCGCGACGCCCGCCCGCCTCAGGGCTTCCTCGACGGGGTCGGGCGCGGGCTTGCCCGCATCCACCTCGTCGGCGCGCGCCTCCGCCATGAGCGCGTCGTCGGCGTCGATGGCCCGGCGCATCGCGGCCAGTTCCGCACCACCGGCGGAGGTGGCGAGTACGACGCGCCAGTCCCTCGCCGCGAGGGCCCTGAGCAGGTCGGCGGCCCCTTCGAAGGCCCGCAGGCGGTCGAAGAAGGTGGCGTACAGGGCCTTGTGCGCCGCGCTGACTGCGGCGTTGCGATCGCTGCCGCCGTCGCCGTCGCCATCGCTGCTGTCGGTGTCGGCGTCGGTGTCGGCGTCTCCGTCGGCATCGGAATCGGCACCGGCACCGGCACCGGCACCGGCACCGGCACCGTCGTCAGAATCGAGCAGGTGTGCGAGCAGGTCCTCCGAGCCGAGGCCGATGGCCTGGTGGATGTCCGCCATCGGTACCGGCCGGCCGGCCTGCCGCAGCGCTTCCCACCAGGTCACGGCATGCAGGTAGTTGCTGTCGACCAACGTCCCGTCGACATCGAACAGCGCGGCACGCGGCATGATGGCCTCTTTCTCTCATCTGTCATCGGCGCGGTGTGCTCCCAGGGCGCGGCCTGCGTCGTTCAGCGCCCGACGGCCTTGCGCAGTTGCTCCTTGTTCATCGAGGAACGGCCGTCGATGTTCTTCTTCCTGGCCTCTTCGTAGAGCTGGTCCCTGGTGGGACCGCCAGGACCGCTGTGAGAGCGCTGCCCACCGCGCTGTGAGGCGGACTTCGGGTCGCGGGTGGACGTCTTGCTCGCGGACTTCGCCTCCCCGGAACGCGCCCGCTGCTTGTTGACCGTGCGCGAGGCGATCTCCTCCGCCCGGCCCTCGGAGGTGCCGCGCTTCTCGGCGCCCTCCTTGATGTGCTCGTACTGCCGCTCACGCTTGCGGTTCGATCCTGCCGGCATGGTGATGTCCTCCTTCGTGGTGGTCCCGGTTCTTCGTTGTGTGCGCGGCCAGTTTCCGTCACCTGGGCCCTCCGGGCATTCCCACTGCGGCGTCCGTGGGCCCCGTGACACCGGTCCTGGCCCAGGACGGGCGCGTCAATGTGCCGCGTCGCGGTCGCGGAGGCGCGGCAGAACTCTGGTGCGGTAGAAGTCGAAGAAGTGTGTCTGGTCGTGGCCGATCTGGTTGACGTAGACCTCGTCGAAGCCCGCGTCGGCGTACGCGCCGACGGCCTCGACGTGCTCGTCGACCGCGTCGCCGCAGACGACGGCCCCGCGGACCATGTCTTCGGTGACCAGGGTGTCCGCCTGCTGGAAGTGTTCCGGCGTCGGCAGCAACTGTGCCAGCTCGCCCGGCAGTTGCTCGTTGGGCCACAGGCGGTGCACCGTCTTGACCGCGCGGTCGCGGTCGGTGTCCCAGCAGACCTTGAGCCCGCCGATCACGGGCTTGGTGCCGCCGCCGGCCCCGCGGAACGCCTCGACCAGGGCCTCGTCCGGCGACATCGTCACGAACCCGTCCCCGATCCGGCCCGCCAGCGCCGCCGCCTGGGGCCCTAACCCGGAGACGTACAACGGCGGCGGTTCATCGGGACGTGTGTAAAGGCGCGCGTTCTGCACGGTGTAGTGCTGGCCGTGGTGGGTGATCTGCTCGCCGGTGAACAGCTTCCTGATGATCCGCACGGCCTCTTCGAGCATCCGCATCCGCTCGGGCGCCTCGGGCCAGGCGTCACCGAGGATGTGTTCGTTGAGCGCTTCTCCCGTGCCGACCCCGAACCGGAAGTTCCCCCCGGTGAGGACCGCGGCCGTGGCCGCCGCCTGGGCGTTGACCGCGGGATGCATCCGCACGGTGGGACAGGTGACGAGCGTGGTCACCGGCAGCGACGTCACCTGCGACAGGGCGCCGATCATCGACCATACGAAGGAGCTCTGGCCCTGTTCGTCGTTCCAGGGATGGAAGTGGTCGGAGATGGCGAGGGCCTCGAACCCGGCCTCCTCGGCCATGCGTGCCTGGCCGAGGAGTTCGTGCGGCCCGAACTCCTCCGAGGACAGGAAGTACCCGTACGCCGTCATGCGCGGTCTCCTTCCGTTCCGGCCCCCACCTGCTGCGACCGGTCGGCCGAGCCCGCGGCCGGCCACATCCGGACCGGTCCCACCCCGGTGGCGGGACCACGAGCCGGCTTCACCCGACCGCCCCCGGCAGATGCCGGGTTCCCCGGCGTTTCCGGACCATGCCGCCGCCGTCTTGCTGTACCGGGGAGCCGAGGGCCGGGATGCTGGGCGTCGGGAAGCCGGGCCGGGATGCCGAGGAGGCCGGAGAGCACGGCAGCGCCATGGGACGGTCTCCCTGCGGTCGCCGCCGTCCGGCAAGGCGTCAGCCGGCGCCCGGCAGGCACACCTCCACCGTGCCGTCGTCGCGGGTGCGAGCGGCGAAGGAGGGCTGCGGAGCCGTCGCGGGCCCGCCCACGTTCCAGCCGTCGGAGAGACGGAAGGCACTGCCGTGCCACGGGCATTCGACACAGCCGTCCAGGACCCGGCCCTCCGACAGCGGGCCCGACAGGTGACTGCACCGGTCGGCGAGGACATCGACCCGGCCGTCCGGATGCCGGAACACCAGCAGGGCCACCTCTCCCAGCTGCCGCCGCACGGCCTCGCCCACGGGGAGCTCCGCCACCGGAGCCAGCGCCTGCCAGCCGGGAGCCACCAGGTGCGGGACGGGTTCGGTCTTGTTGGCGCCCGCGGCCTGGCGGTACGCCAGGTGTCCCCCGATCGCAGCGGCAGTCCCCACCACCGCCAGCCCCGCGTACGCGAGGGCGCGGCCCCAGCCCGTTCTGCCACGGCCACGGGCCACCCAGGACCCGGCGTACAGGCCGACGGCGAGCGTGTTGCCCGCGGCGTGTACGAGACCGGTACGCATCTGCTGCTCGTGCTGCTCCGCCCAGTCGGCCCAGCCCGCCGCCGCCGTCGGCACCGCCGCCAGGACACCCGCTCCGACCAGTGCACGACTCTGGCGCGAACTGCCAGGAACCGCGTCAAGCACGGCCGCCGACAACCACGCGCCGAGGGGTGTGTGCACGAGCGCGGGGTGCAGCGGATGGCCGAGATGGCGGCCCTGGAGCACGTCACGGCCCCGGCCGAGGGGCAGCGCGCGCACGGCTTTCCGCACGGGGCCGATCAGCGGGTCGAGCCGCTCCCATTCGGCCAGCCTGTCCAGCGCCCTGACCGACGCCTCCAGCGGACCGGCCACCCGGCCCGCCGGGCGGTCGTCCCACCCGGTTCCCGCCGTCGCGGCGGCCTCATTCGTACGCGGTGTCGCAGGCAAAGGCATGCTCATCGGTGTTGCCACCACTGCCCCTTGCCAAACCGCGCTTGCTCCTTACGGCCTTACGGCACCACGGCTCTACGCCCCAGGCGCCGGGCGGTCCGCGGGGGCCGGGGCGGAGGACTCGTCCGCGGGCTCCGGCGCGTCTTGCGCGCTCTCCCACTCCGGGACGGCCGGCCCGTCTTGCGCGCTCCCCCACTCCGAAACGGCCGGTGCGCCCTGCGCTGTCGAACCCGGATCTGCCGGATCTGCCAAGGCTGCCGGATCTGCCGGTGCTGCTGGATCTGGCTGGTGCTGCACCGCCCCCGAGGAGGTCCGGAACGGCCCCTCGCCGGCTTCGCCCTCCCAGCCGGAGGCCGACTCGAACGTGCCGGAGGCCGACCCGTACGTGTCGGAAGCCGACCCAAAAGCATCGGAAGCCGACCGGTAAGCGTCGGAGGACGGCTCGTTCCTGTCCGAGGACGGCTCGAAGAAAGAGGTACCGGCGGGAGCGGCTCCTGAAGGCGCCGCCGCCTCGGCGGCACTCGCGACAGGGCCGGTCGCCGCGCGGTCCCAGCCCAGGGCCGCACCCGCTTCCCTCACGGCCTCCGCCGCGGCCTCGCTCGCCTGCCGTGGAACGTCGCCCACCTCGGAGACCAGGCGTTCGTATATCGGCGCCGCCTGAGATCTGTCCGTGGTACCCATGATCCGTTCCATGCCTTTCTCTCCATCGAGCACGCGGAGGGTTTGAGCACCGCGCGGTGGGACGCAGGCACGGTTGTGGTGCTTTCGCCGGACATCCCGGTCCCGGCGCCGCGAATACCCAGTCGCCCGGTCTTCATGCGTGACCGTGACGTCCGTCTCGTCCCGCCGTACGAGGTCCGGCGCCGCGACGCGGCTCACTCAGAGGGGTCGTCGACCCGGGCGGAGGGGAGCAACTGCCCGATGTCCCTGGGAAGGGCGGCCCGCACCTTGTCCATGAGCTCGGGGGCCACCGCCGCGTCGAGGACCTCGAAGACGGCGCTCACGTACCTGGTCGCCACGTCCTCGGAGACACCGCTTCGCCACGCCACCCGGCCGCTGAACGTCGGCAGATCGAACCGCTCGGCGGCCGGGCCGCCCTTGAGCGTTTCGGCGCCCGGCCCCTCGGCACCCTCGACCTCGGCCGCGAGGTCGGCGGGGAGCTGCGCGAAGAGGTGACGCGCGGTCCCGTCGGGCAACCGCTCGGCCAGCGTGCGCAGAACGGCGTGCACGGCGCGTTTGGCGGCTCCCCGGCCCGGAAGCGCCGCGGTCGCCTGTACCTGCCCGATGAATGCGTCGTACTGCATACGCGTCGCTTCCTTCTGTCCGGTCCCTGGCGCCACGTCGTACGGGTGCCCGGGTAACCGCCGGGTCCCGCCCCGAAACAGCCGCGAGCCCGGGCGTGCGCCCGTACGGCCAGAACGTGCCGCGGCCTGCCGGGGAGGGCCCGGGGCTGCCGGGGGCGCACTCCTAGATTGGCGCCATGCTGACTCTGGGCATCCCTGTGATCGGTGTGGCCGACGTACCGCGGGCCGTGGAGTTCTGGACCGCCGCGCTGGGCCTGGTCGCCTCGCCCGAGTGGGAGAGCGCATCGTGGAGGACCCTCTGTCACGCCGACGGGTCGGGACGGGCACTGGGCCTCATGCACAGCACCTCCCCGGTCGAACCCCGCCCCCGCCTGCATCTCGACCTGTTCGCCGAGACCACGGCCGAGCAGGAGGCGGAGGTCGAACGCCTCGTGGCACTGGGCGCCCGGCGGCTGGACTGGGACCTGTATCCGCCCGAGCCCGACTTCGTGGTCCTCGCCGACCCCGACGGCAACGCCTTCTGTGTGGTCGACCTCAGCCGCGCCCCGAGCGGCGGCTGAGGGCCACCCGGCGCGCGGCTCCGGCGACGCGCGCCGGCCGTGCACCCCGGACCAGCGGCCGACGGCGCGGCACACGACCGTTCCTCACGTCCCCGCTGGGAAGCGTCTCCGGGATACGCCTACGAGCAGCGCCTCCAAGCCGCATCGTCGGTCTGCGTCCTCCTCAGGGATAGGAACCCCGATCAGGGGTACGCGGCCCCGTCTAACAGGAAGGGCGACCGTCCCTTCACCGCCTCACACAGGTCAAGGAGGCCACATCGTGTTCAAGGCGATCGCGGACATTCTCCGCGCGACAGGCAGTGCCGTGGCCACCGTGGTGACCCTGCCCTTCCGTCTCGTCGCCCGCCTCTTCGGCGGTGCTTCGGAGACCGCGCACGGCCACCACTGACACGGCACGCGCCCGCGCCCCCACTCACACCCGTCCTCGCACCCGTCCTCACATCCGGCGGAGGTGACCCCGGCCACGTCATGAACCGGGGCACGCCGGGTACTCGGCGGAAGCGAGAGAGCAGGTCGAACGACAGGAGTGAACCCGTGGCAAAGAACCACACGCCCCGTTACACCGTCCCCGGCATCGGCGTTGAGCAGGCAGGCGAGATCATCGGCATCCTGCAAATGCGCCTCAACGCACTGAACGACCTCCACCTCACGCTGAAGCACGTCCACTGGAACGTGGTGGGACCGCATTTCATCGCCGTGCACGAGATGCTGGACCCGCAGGTCGACCGCGTACGCGACATGGCAGACGACGTCGCCGAGCGGATGGCGGCCCTCGGCGGCATCGCGCAGGGCACGCCCGGCGCGCTCGTCAGCGGGCGCACGTGGGAGGACTACAGCGTGGGCAGGGCCGACGCCATCGCCCACCTCGGCGCTCTCGACCTCGTCTACACGGGGATCATCGAAGACGTCAGGAAGGCCATCGCGGAGATCGGCCCGCTGGACACCGCGACGGAAGACCTGCTGATCGGCCAACTGCGCGACCTGGAACAGTTCCAGTGGTTCGTACGGGCGCACCTGGAGACCGCAGGAGGCTCCCTCAGCACGGCAGGCGCGGACACCGAGGTGACAGCGGCGCGGCAGGCGAGCTGAGTCCCGGACCGCACGCGGGTCCTCGCACATACGCGGGCCTTCGAACACGCGCGGGTCCTCGCACGCACCCGAGCCTTCGAACACGCGCGGGTCCTCGCACGCACGCGAGCCTTCGAGCAGGCACAGGTCCTCGCACGCACGCGGGCCTTCGAACTCACACGGGCCCTCGGACTCATACGGACCTTCGCCGCTTGGTCGCCGGCCGCGGCGGAGGCGGGGCGAGTGCGGCAGCGCCCACGAGCGCGCGTACGCCGCACCGCCACCGCCGCGCCGCCGGCCGGCCCTCCCCCGCCGCCACTCGCACCGCTACCGCTACCGGGGCGCGGACAGGCCGAGGAGTTCGCGGCCCGCACGCACGACCGTTCTGCGGACGGCCTCCGGGTCGTCGAGTTCCGCGCCGGAGAGTGCGCCGTCGTGCAGGAGGACGAGCACGTGCCCCGCGTACTCGGGGTCCGGGTGCCCGGCCCCCGCGGCGAGTCCGGTCACCGTCTCCTGGAACCAGGCGCGGTGGTCGGCGATCGCGGCACGTACCGGGTCCGCGGCATCGGGGTACTCCGCCGCCGCGTTGATGAAGTGGCAGCCCCGGAAGCCCGGCGAGCAGGTCGTCACGCCGATCAGGCCGAGCACCTCCTCCAGCCCCTTCCGGGCGTCGCCCTGGGCGACGGCCGCCTCGACGGCGCTGCGCAACTGGGCGTCGACGGCCCGCAGATAGGCCACGACGAGGTCTTCCTTCGCCGGAAAGTGCCGGTAGAAGGTGGCGCGCGTGACGCCAGCCTCGGTCACCAGGCGGTCCACGGGAACGGTGTGGATGCCCTCGCTGTAGAACAGCCGGCTCGCCGTCTCCAGCAGGCGTTCCCGGGGGTGCGGGGCGGTCTTCGACATGGCCCCACTATAGAGAATCAACGTTCTGCCCCGCGCGACCGGCTCCGGGCCCGACCGCAGCGGCCATAGCAGCCATGCCTCAGCGGCTACTGGGGCCGTAGCAGCCATGCCCGGCAGTCACAGGGGCCGTAGCGGCGGCTGCCCCACGCGGGAGTGGCGGGCCATCGGGAGAGAACGAACGTTCTGTTTGACTCTGCCTCGACACATGCGTAGCGTGCCGTGCATCCGGCTAAGAGAACGAACGTTCCGTCTCCTTCGCTTCTCCCCGTTCCCCTCCCCTCCGTCTC
>NZ_JAIUKE010000224.1 GCF_020176795.1 Streptomyces sp. 8L | reverse complement strand
GGATCGGCCTCCCGGCCGAGCAGCAGCAGCGCCAGCGGTGTGGGCTGCACGTCGAGTTCCGTAAGGGGTTGGGCCGTGGCCGTCAGGCGTTCGCGCCCTGCGGGGCCCGCTCGTCCGACGCGGCGTCCTGCGGCGGCGGCACGTCGCCACCGCGCTTGGCGCTCTTCTTCTTCGCCCGCCGCTCCTTGCGCAGCTCGACCATCGCGTACAGCGTCGGCACGAGCAGCAGCGTCAGCAGCGTCGAGGAGATCAGGCCGCCGATCACGACGACCGCGAGCGGCTGGGCGATGAAGCCGCCCTCGCCCGTGATCCCCAGCGCCATCGGCAGCAGCGCGAAGATGGTGGCGAGCGCCGTCATGAGGATCGGGCGCAGACGGTGCCTGCCGCCCTCCACGACCGCCTCGACCACGCCGAGCCCCCGCGATCTGTACTGGTTGATCAGGTCGATCAGCACGATCGCGTTGGTGACCACGATGCCGATCAGCATCAGCATGCCGATCATGGCGGGCACACCGAGCGGGGTGCCGGTGAGCAGCAGCAGGCCGAGCGCGCCGGTCGCCGCGAACGGGATCGACACCAGCAGGATCAGCGGCTGGACCAGCGAGCGGAACGTCCCGACCAGCAGCATGAACACGATCGCGACGGCGGCCAGCATGGCGAGGCCGAGCTTCTTGAACGCGTCGTTCTGGTCGGAGGTCACACCGCCGATGGACGCGGTGGCGCCCGACGGCAGCTTCAGCGCCTTGATCTTGCTCTGCAACGCGCTGCTGACCGAGCCGGTGTTGTCGCCGGTCGGGCGGGCGGTGACGGTCGCGGCGCGGTTGCCGTCGATGCGCGTCATGGAGACCGGGCCCGGCACGACCTTCACGTCGGCGATCTGACCGAGCTTCACCGGGCCGAGCGGCAGGTCCTTGAGCTGCGCGACGGTCGTCGCGGGCTGCTCGGAGGTGACCACCACGTCCCGCTCGGTGTCGTCGAGGACGGCCGTGCCGGACTTGGTGCCGCTGACGGCCTGCGCCACGGCGGCGCCCAGCGTCGCGTTGTTGAACCCGGCGTCGGCCGCCTTGTCGTTGGCGGTGACGGAGATGCGCGGGATGGACTGCGACAGGTCGCTCTGGACGTCGGTGACGTGGTCGAGCGTGCCGACCGCGGACGTCACCATGTCGGACGCCTTCTTCAGCGTCGCGGAGTCGCCCGCCTTGACCGTGACGCTCAGGTCCGAGCTGCCGAAGCCGCCGCCCGCCGTGACGGTCGTGTCGCCGATGCCCTTGAGGCCGTGCAGCTTGGCCTCGATGGCGCTCTGCGTCTTCTCGTACTGCGAGGCGTCCTTGACGGTCACCTGGTAGCTGGCCTGGTTGGTGCCCGCGCCGCCGCCGAGGGCGGCCTGGAAGCCGGAGGTGCCGACGGTGACCTGGTAGTCCTTGACCTGGTCCAGGCCCGAGAGGACGTGCTCGACCTTCTTCGCGGCCGTGTCCGTCGCGTCGAGGCTGGTGCCCGGCGCCATCTTCTGGCTGATGGACAGGACGTCCTGGTCGCTGTTGTCGAAGAAGTTGGTCTTCAGGAAGCTCGACATGCCGAGCGTGCCGACCAGGATCACGACCGCGATCAGCACGCTGGTGACGCGCTTGCGGGTGGCCCAGCGCAGCACGGGGACGTAGGTGCGCTGGAGCCTGCTGTTGGTCTCCTTCTCCTCGGCACGGCGGCGGGCCTCGGCCTCGTCGAGCCCCTTCGCGGCCTTGGGGGCACGCAGGAACCAGTACGAGAAGACCGGCACGGCCGTCAGGGACACGAGCAGCGACGCGAGCAGCGCGGCCGTCACGGTCAGCGAGAACGAGCCGAACAGTTCGCCGACGATGCCGCCGACCAGGCCGATCGGCAGGAACACCGCGACGGTGGTCAGGGTGGAGGCGGTGACCGCGCCCGCGACCTCCTTGACGGCGTTGACGATCGCCGTGTGGCGCTTCTCGCCGTAGCCCAGGTGTCTCTTGATGTTCTCCAGGACGACGATCGAGTCGTCGACGACGCGGCCGATGGCGATGGTCAGACCGCCCAGGCTGAGGACGTTCAGCGTCTCGCCGTCGATCCACAGGACGATCAGCGCGATGACGACGGACAGCGGGATGGAGATCGCGGTGACCAGCGTCGACCTGAGCGACCCCAGGAAGAGCAGGATCACGATCACCGCGAAGAGCAGGCCGAGCGCGCCCTCCGTGGTCAGACCGGAGATCGACTTGGAGACCGCGGGGCCCTGGTCGCTCGCGACGACGACCTTCGTGCCGGAGCCCAGTTCCTTGCGCAGGTCGGGCAGTTTGTCCTGGACCGCCTTGGAGATGGAGACGGCGCTGCCGTCCTGCGAGTCCATCGTGATGTTGACGGCGAGGCTGGGCTGCCCGTCGGTACGGGTCAGCGACGTCTGCGCCGCGGGCTTCTGCGCGACGGTGGCGACGTCACCGAGGCGTACGGGCTTGCCGGGGGCGGAGCCGGGCGCGGCCTCGGGGGACACTTCCAGGTTCTGGATCTGACGCAGCGACGTGAAGCTGGTGCCGACCTGCACGGTGCGGCTCTTGCCGTCCTCCGCGAACGATCCGGCCGGTACGGGCACGCCGCCGGCCTTGAGGGCGTCGGAGACGGCGGCGGTGGTCAGGCCCGCGGCGGCGAGCTTCTTCCCGTCCGGGGTGACGTCGACCTGGAGGTCGCGCACACCGTCGACGGTGACCTGTCCGACGCCGTCGATGTCCTGGAGCTCCGGGACGGCCGTACGGTCGAGCTGGTCGGCGAGCGCCTGCTGGTCCTTGTGCGAGGTGACGGCGAGCACCACCGTCGGCAGGTCGTCCGTGGACCCCGCGATGACCTGCGGGTCGACGCTGTCGGGAAGCTGGTTGGAGGCGCGGTTGACGGCCTGCTGGATGTCGGCGACGAGCTGCTTGGTGCCGGACGAGCCGAAGTCGAAGCTCGCGACGACGGTGGCGCTGCCCTCGCTGGAGGTGGAGGTGACGCTGCTGACGCCGTCGACGGCCTTCATGGCGTCTTCCAGCGGCTCGGCCACCTGCTTCTCGACCACGTCGGGCGACGCGCCCTGGTAGGGGGCCACCACCGAGACGAGCGGCAGGTCGATGGGCGGCAGCAGCTGCTGCTTCAGCTGCGGTATCGCTATCGCACCGAACACGAGCGCGATGATCGACATCAGGCCTATCAGGGCCCGTTGTCTGAGGCTGAACCTGGACAGCCAGGACATGGGGTCTCTCTTCTGTATACGTGCTGCGTGCTGCGTGTGGGTGCTGTGGTGTCGCGGTGCCGTGTTGTTGCGGTGCCGCGGTGGCGCGATACCGCGGTGCCGCGTGCACACGTCGTCCGTGTACGCGTCCGCGTGAAGCGGCCCGCGGGCCGGGCGGCGAGGGGGGGCGACGCGCCGGCCGGCCGACCCGGGCGGTGCTCCTGCCCCTCTATACGATCAGGCATGGAACAGGGCGTTTCCGTCCGCCGCAGGTCCATTTCCGTGGGTCGCCGCGTACCGCGCCTGGAGTACGCGGCGGCGTGGCGCTACTCCACCCGCGGCCGGACCAGGCCCGATTCGTACGCGAATACCACCAATTGCGCCCTGTCGCGGGCGTCCAGTTTGGCCATGGCGCGGTTGACATGGGTCTTCACGGTCAGCGGGCTGACCACGAGGCGCTCCGCGATCTCGTCGTTGGAGTGGCCCCCGGCGACCAGGCCGAGAACCTCGCGCTCCCGCACGGTCAGCGAGGCCAGCCTCCTGGCGTGCGCGGCCGACCCCTCCCGGCCGTCGTCGGGGTCGCCCTGCGCGAGGAACGAGGCGATCAGTCCCTTGGTGGCGACCGGCGAGAGCAGCGCCTCGCCCGCCGCCGCGATCCGGATGGCGTTGAGCAGCTCCACCGGCTCGGCGCCCTTGCCGAGGAACCCGGAGGCGCCCGCGCGCAGCGACTGCACCACGTACTCGTCCACCTCGAAGGTCGTCAGCATCACCACGTGCACCCCGGCGAGTTCGGGGTCGGCGCTGATCATGCGGGTCGCGGCGAGCCCGTCCGTGCCGGGCATGCGGATGTCCATGAGGACCACGTCGGCCCGCTCGGACCTGGCCAGCTCGACGGCCTGGGCGCCGTCCGCCGCCTCCGCCACGACCTCCATGTCCGGCTCCGAGTCGACCAGCACCCGGAACGCGCTGCGCAGGAGCGCCTGGTCGTCCGCGAGCAGGACCCTGATCGTCACGCGAGCTCCTCTTCCCGTCACCGTGGCGGCTGTACGGGCAGTATCGCCTGCACGCGGAAGCCGCCCCCGTACCGGGGCTCGGCGACGAGGCTCCCGCCGAGCGCGGTGACGCGCTCCCGCATGCCGAGCAGGCCGTGCCCGCCGCCGGGTGCGACCTCGCGCGGCCCCGAGCCGCCGTCGTCCAGGACGGTCACCTCGATGCCCGTCGCCGCCCTGACGACGCTCACCTCGGCCTTCGCGTCCGCGCCCGCGTGCTTGCGCACGTTGGTCAGCGCCTCCTGGACGACGCGGTACGCGGCGAGGCCGACGGCCGCGGGCAGCCGGGGTGCCTCGTCCTCCACCAGGCACCTGACGGGCAGTCCCGCCGAGCGGAAGGTGTCGACGAGCGCGTCGAGCTGCGCGAGGCCCGGCGCGGGCTCGGTGGGCGCCTCGGGGTCGCCCGTCTGGCGCAGCAGGCCGACCGTGGCGCGCAGTTCGTCGATGGCGCTGCGGCTGGCCTCCCGTACGTGGGCCAGGGCCTCCTTGGCCTGGTCGGGGCGTTTGTCCATGACGTGCGCCGCGACCCCGGCCTGGACGTTGACCAGGGCGATGTGGTGGGCGACCACGTCGTGCAGGTCGCGGGCGATGCGCAGGCGCTCCTCCGCGACCCGCCGCCCGGCCTCTTCCTCGCGCGTGCGCTCGGCCCGTTCGGCGCGCTCCCGCATGGCGTCGATGAACGCGCGGCGGCTGCGGACCGCGTCACCGGCCGCGGCGGCCATCCCGGTCCACGCGAAGAGGCCCAGGTTCTGCTGGGAGTACCAGGGCCCGGTGCCGAGGGCCATCGCGACGGCGGTCAGCACGGCCATCGTCAGCAGGCCGACCCGCCAGGTGGTGGGCCGGTCGGTGTGCGCGGCGAGCGTGAAGAGCGCGACGACGACCGAGAAGACCACGGGCTCCGTGGCCGGGCCGAGCACGAGTTCGGCCACGGTGAGCCCGACGGTGACGAACAGGACGGAGCGCGGATGGTGCCGGCGCAGGACCAGCGCGGCGGCGGCGAGCGTCATCAGCACGGTGCTGAGCGGGCCCGGCGGATGGACGTCGATGGGCGTGGTGAAGCCCCGGCCGCCGTGGGGGTGCGCGAACGCGGTGACGAACATGCAGAGCAGCGCCGCGAGGGCGATCGCCACGTCGGGCGCGGTCGGATGCGCGCGGGACCAGCAGCACGCACGCGTCAGCGCGCCGGAGGTGCGGGGGCGGCCCTCGGTGCGGGTGGGGCTGGAGGAGGCAGTGGTACTGGAGGTGCTGGTGGTGCCGGTGGTGCGCGCGAGGCTGGAGGGGCCAACGGAGCCGGTGGGACCCACGAGACGGGAGGGGTCGGTGGGGCCCACGGTGCCGGCGTGACCGTGACCATGCCCCTGGCCGGGACCGGGACCGTGATCTGCCGTGCCCGCGTCGGTGGCGGTGCCCGCGCGGTCCGGGGCACGGCCGGTCTGACCGGTCTGGCCGGCCGGGGAATCGGCCGCATCGGAGCGAGGGGCGGCGACGTCATCTCGTACATCCCCGGCCGCCGCGGGAGCCGGGGCGGCGGCGGGCCGCCCGGCGTGCCCAGCGGGCCGCCCCGCGCGTTCGGGGCGCGGGGCGGTGGAGTCGTCGGAGCGGCGGATGCGCATCGTGCCGTCGGTCAGATCGACGAAGGGATCAAGCCCTCGTCGCTCAACAGTTCCCGCACCTGTTCGAGCGTCGCGTCACCCGCGGGCAGGATCAGCTCCGACGGCTCCAGCGAGTCGTCGGGAAGCGCTTCACCGAGCTCGCGGACCCGGTCGAGCAGCGCGGTGAGCGTACGGCGGAAGCCCGCCTCGTCCCCGCCCCTGACCTCGGCCATCAGCCGGTCGTCCAGCTCGTTCAGCTCCGCCAGGTGGCTTTCCGCGATCCTGGCCTGCCCTTCCCCCATGATCCGTACGATCATGACGCCTCAGCCCTTGTCGCCCTTGTCGAAGGAGGGCCGCTGCGCGTCCTGCTCCGCACCGCCCTCAATGGCCTGCTGCGGCGCGGACGAGCCGCCCGCGAGCTCCGCCTTCATGCGCTGGAGCTCCAGTTCCACATCGGAACCGCCGGAGATCCGGTCCAGCTCGGTCGCGATGTCGTCCTTCGCCAGACCGGACTGGTCGTCCAGGGCTCCGGAGGCCAGCAGCTCGTCGATGGCGCCCGCCCTGGCCTGGAGCTGTGCCGTCTTGTCCTCGGCACGCTGGATCGCGAGGCCGACGTCGCCCATCTCCTCGGAGATGCCGGAGAACGACTCGGCGATCCTGGTCTGCGCCTGGGCCGCCGTGTAGGTGGCCTTGATGGTCTCCTTCTTCGTACGGAAGGCGTCCACCTTGGACTGGAGGCGCTGCGCCGCGAGCGTCAGCTTCTCCTCCTCGCCCTGCAGCGTCTGGTGCTGCGTCTCCAGGTCGGAGACCTGCTGCTGGAGCGCGGCCTTGCGGGACAGTGCCTCGCGCGCCAGGTCCTCGCGGCCGAGGGCGAGCGCCTTGCGGCCCTGCTCCTCCAGCTTGGTCGACTGTCCCTGGAGCTGGCTCAGCTGCAGTTCGAGGCGCTTGCGCGAGGTGGCCACGTCGGCGACACCGCGGCGTACCTTCTGGAGCAGTTCCAGCTGCTTCTGGTACGAGTAGTCAAGAGTCTCCCGCGGGTCCTCGGCCCGGTCCAGGGCCTTGTTGGCCTTCGCGCGGAAGATCATCCCCATACGCTTCATGACACCGCTCATGGGCTTCGCGCGCCCCCTTCATGACGGACTCCGACAACCAGCACTCCAACAGAACCCACAGTACGGGTCCTGTCTCTATTACCGCACTGTTCGAGGGCGGATGCGGTCATCCCCAAGGACGACTGTCACCGGGCCCCGCTCCGGCGGAGGGTGTACAGGCTCTTCCTTCCCAGCCCTTCCCAGCCGTTTCCGGCTGTTTCCAGCCTTTTCCGGCCGTTTCCATCCGTTGGTGGCGGTTTACCGACCGTGCGGGCCGGGCACGCCACCCCGCTCGCCTCCACCCCGTGAAGCGCGCGTACCCGGGGGTCTCGCGTCCCCCGCACACCCTTCAGGACGAAGGCCGTTGTCGGATCGTTCCCCGTGGGGGTGGGGCCCGCACCGGCGGAGCCCGTACCCTTGGCCATTGTGTTCCGTAGCCGTTCGAACGAAGAGAAGGCGCCCGCCACCCAGGTGACGGCCGACCTGACCAAGCACGCACGCGACCCGCAGGCCCCGAAGGGCAGGCCGACGCCGAAGCGGAGCGACGCGCAGTCGCAGCGCCGCCGCGCCGTGACGCCCCCGGCCGACCGCAAGACGGCGGTGAAGCGCCAGCGGGAGACGCGCAGGGCCGACATGGCGCGCCAGCGGGAGGCGCTGAACAACGGCGACGAGCGCTTCCTGCCCGCGCGCGACAAGGGCCCGGTGCGCCGCTTCGCGCGCAACTACGTCGACGCGAGGTTCTGCGCCGCCGAGTTCTTCCTGCCGTCCGCCGTGGTGATCCTGGTCCTCACGATGGTCCGGGTGGCGGCGCTCCAGAACATCGCGCTGCTGCTCTGGCTGCTCGTGATCATCGCCATGGTCGTGGACTCCGTCTTCCTGGGCCTGCGCCTGAAGAAGCAGCTCGCGATCCGCTTCCCGAACGAGCCGACGCGCGGCGTCGTGATGTACGGCCTGATGCGGACGCTCCAGATCCGCAAGCTCCGGCTGCCGAAGCCGCAGGTGAAGCGCGGGGCGAAACTCTGAGCGGCGGCCCGGCCGGCTTTTCCGGGGCGCGCGGCCAGGACCGGGGCGGCGACGCCGCCCGGGACGACGGCGGCTTCTCCGGCGGCTCCACCCCCTGGCTGGAGGGGCTGGGCGGGCTGCGCAACGTCGTACGCCAGGAGCTTGTCTCCCGGCAGCTGGAGGAGCAGATATCCGGCCGCTTCCCGGTCGGGCAGCGGCTGCGCGTCCTGGACGTCGGCATGGGCCAGGGCACCCAGGCGCTGCGGCTCGCGCGCGCGGGGCACGCGGTGACGGGCCTCGAGTCGGACCCGGAGATGATGGCCGCCGCGCGCGAGGAGCTGGCGCGCGAGCCCGAGGGGATCAGGGAGCGGGTCCGCCTCATCCAGGGCGAGGGCATGGACACGGGCGTGCACTTCAAGCCGGGCGCCTTCGACGTGGTGCTCTGCCACGGCGTGCTGATGTACGTGAGCGAGCCGGACGCGCTGGTCGCGGGTCTCGCCAGGATGCTGGCGCCGGGCGGACTGCTCTCGCTCCTCGTGCGCAACGGTGACGCGCTGGCGCTGCGGCCCGGCCGCGCGGGCGACTGGACGACGGCGCTCGCCGCCTTCGACGGGTCGTCGTACACGGACCGGCTGGGCCTGACCGTACGGGCCGACCGGCTGGCGGACCTGACGCGGACGCTGGACGGGATCGCCGCGCCGCTGCGCGCCTGGTACGGGGTGCGGGTCTTCACCGACACCGAGGACGACTCCGAGCCGCCCGCCGGCGGTGAGCTGGACCGGCTGCTGGCCGCCGAGGAGCGGGCCGGCCGCACGGACCCGTACCGGGCGGTGGCGGCACTGCTGCATCTGTGCGGCGTACGGGGCTGAGCCGGGCCGCGCCCGGGCCGCGGGCGTCCCCCGGCTTCGCGGTCCGGCCCCGCCGCCCATCGGATAAATAGTGCAAAAGGGATACTCCGCTCATGGATCGATCCCTGTACCGCGGCTGGACGCGCCGGCCGCTGCTGCCCCTGTCCGCCGGGCTCCTCGCGGGGGCCCTGGCGTCAGGCTGTTCCGCCGCCGCGAGGACGTCCGCGGTCCCCGCCCCACCGGTCGCCACCGGTTCGGCCGCCGCCGTCACCCAGGAGGCCGCAGCGCCCCGGCGTGCCACGAACGGCCTCCAGACCGACTACGAGAACACCATCAAGAACGTGCTCCCCTCGGTCGTGCAGATCGAGGCGGGCGACGCCCTCGGTTCCGGCATCGTGTACGACTCCCAGGGCCACATCGTCACCAACGCGCACGTCGTGGGCTCGAAGAAGACCTTCAAGGTCACCGTCGCCACCCGCGAGCAGCCGCTCACCGCCCGCCTCGTCTCCAGCTTCCCGCAGCAGGACCTCGCGGTGATCAAGCTGAACTCCGTCCCCAAGGGGCTCAAGAGCGCGACGTTCGGCACGTCGTCCAAGGTCGCCGTCGGCCAGATCGTGCTGGCCATGGGGTCGCCGCTCGGCCTCTCCAGCAGTGTCACGCAGGGCATCGTCTCCGCGGTCGGCCGCACGGTCAGCGAAGGCAGCGGGCAGTCCGGCGGCACCGGCGCGACGATCGCGAACATGGTGCAGACGTCCGCCGCGATCAACCCCGGCAACAGCGGCGGCGCGCTCGTCGACCTGAACAGCGAGGTCATCGGCATTCCGACGCTCGCCGCGACCGACCCCGACATCGGCGACGGCGGCAGCGCCGCGCCCGGCATCGGCTTCGCGATCCCCGTATCGACCGTGAAGACCGTCGCGGACCAGATCATCAAGACCGGCAAGGTCACCCACTCGGGGCGGGCCGCGCTCGGCATCACGGGCCGCACGGTGCTCGGCAACGACCTCCAGCCGGCGGGCGTCGCGGTCGTCAGCACC
Organism: Streptomyces sp. 8L; assembly: GCF_020176795.1. Lineage (GTDB taxonomy): Bacteria > Actinomycetota > Actinomycetes > Streptomycetales > Streptomycetaceae > Streptomyces. The sequence continues at coordinate 9,972 of NZ_JAIUKE010000224.1, read as the reverse complement.
ACCAAGAGCGGGGGCGCCCGCGCGGCGGGGCTGAAGCCGGGCGACATCATCGTCAAGGTCGGCGGCACCCGGATCACCGACATCGCGTCGCTGTCCGAAGTGATCGCGGGCGACAAACCGGGGCAGCGGGTCAACGTGGCGTATCTGCGCTCAGGCGCGACGAAGACGGCGAAGGTCAAGCTCGGCGAGATGTGACGCCGCCTGCCCTGGAGCGGGGCCGGGCGGCGGCCGTGAGTACGCCCGACGGGCCGGCCCGCGCCCCGCACCGCCGCACGCGCGGGGGCGCCGCACGCGCCGGGGCGCCGCACGGATTCTGCGTTCCGTACGGCGCCCCTGGCGTACCCGGTGGCCGCGTCACCCGGTGGCCACATATCCCGCCCGCCGCGCGGAGCGGCGGCTCGCGGCGGCCGGTCGCGCGGCGCCCCGCGGTCAGTCCAGCCGCGCGTCCTCGGCCTCGCCCACGGCACCGTCGGCGTCCTCGGCCCCTTCGCCGTCCCCGGCCGGTTCCGCTTCCGGTACGGCCTGCTCCGCGTGCAGGCTCATCGGCCCGTACACCTTCGCCTCGTCCTCGAAGAGCGAGACCTGGTCGGCGCCGCCCTCGAGCAGCTCCTTCCACTCCTCGCCGATCCACGACTCGGCGTCGCCCTGGGTGGGGAACTCCTCGGCCCGCACGGCGGGCGTGACCTCCGTCCCGTCGGCCTTCTCGAACCGCCACGTCCACGCCATGTGCGCCTCCCGGTGCTGCGGGGCTGCTTTCTACCCTGATCACTGGTCACTGTTGCTGATCGCAGTCGCCGATCACTGTTGCTGCCCGCAGCGTAGCCGGGCGCGCACCGTACGCGGTGTCGATGGAGGATCGTGAATGTGGAACTGACACTGCTCGGCACCGGAGCCCCCGAGGGGCTGCCGCGTCCCGAATGCCCCTGTGCCGCCTGCGCCGCGGCCCGCGGCGACGCCGCCCGGCCCGCCACGGCACTGCTGGTCGACGGCGTGCTGCTGCTCGACCTGACCCCGGGCGCCGCGCTCGCCGCCGCGCGGGCGGGCCACACGCTGGGCGGGGTGCGGCAGGTCCTGCTCAGCCACCCGCACGACGGGCCCGCCGTGGAGCTGCCGCCCGGCCTGCTGACCGCGGGCCGGGTCGCGGACGGCCGGGTGCTGACGCTGCTGAGCGGCCACCGGGTGCGTGCCGTCCCGATGGACACGCCGGGCACGGGGTACGAGGTGGCCTCGCCCGACGGCGAGCGGCTGCTGTATCTGCCGCCCGGCGGCGCGCCCGCGGGCCTCGACCCGGAGCGCGAACACCCGGTCCCGTACGACCTCGTCGCGGCGGACGTCATCGGGCGGCCCGACGCGGTGGCGCGGCTGCGCGGGGCAGGCGCGGTCGGCCCCTCGACGGATGTGGTCGCGGTCCACCTCGACCACGATGTGCCGGGGGCCGCCGAGCTGGAGCGGCGGCTCGCGGCGGCCGGCGCGCGGGCGGTGCCCGACGGGACGACGCTCACCGTCGGCGCGTACCGCCCGGCGCCGCGGGTCCCCCGGCGCACGCTGGTGACGGGCGGGGGGCGCTCGGGCAAGTCGCTGGAGGCGGAGCGGCGGCTCGCGGCCTTCCCCGGCGTCGTGTACGTGGCGACCGGCGGGTCCAGGGACGGCGATCCGGAGTGGGGCGAGCGGGTGCGGGCGCACCGCGAGAGGCGCCCGGCGTCCTGGCGTACGGAGGAGACCTGCGACCTCGTGCCGCTGCTCGCGGCGGACGGGCCGCCCCTGCTGATCGACTGCCTTTCGCTGTGGCTGACCGACGCGATGGACCGGGTCGGCGCGTGGGACGACGGGACGTGGTCGGGCGGCGGCGAGAAGGCGCTGCACGCGCGGACCGCGGAGCTGGTGGCGGCGGTGCGCGCCACCCCGAGGACGGTGGTGGCGGTGACCAACGAGGTGGGCTCCGGGGTCGTACCGGCGACGGCGTCGGTACGGCGCTACCGCGACGAACTGGGCCGTCTCAACGCGGCGTTCGCGGCCGAGTGCGAGCACCTGCTGCTGGTGGTGGCGGGCCAGGCGCTGCCGCTGCGGGGCTGAGCCTGCGGGCCCCGGGTGCCGCGCGCGAAGGGCGGGGACCTGCGGGGCCTCGGCCGGACACCGGGCGGGTACTCTTCGGGCACATGAGCGCCCTGAATCTCGACGACTTCTCCGATCTGATCGAGCGCCCCGACAGCGGTATGCGACGGGACGCCGAGGAACGCAGGGAGCGGCAGAACGTGCCGCCCGGGTCGCTCGGACGGCTGGACGAGCTCGGCGACTGGCTGTCGGCCGCGCAGCGGTCGGTGCCCGTGAAGGCCGTCGAGCGGCCCCGTGTGGTGCTCTTCGCGGGCGACCACGGCGTGGCCGGGCTCGATGTCTCGGGGCGCCCCGCCTTCACCGCGCACACCCTGGTGCGCGCGGCGCTCGACGGTGCGACGCCGGGAGCGGTGCTCGCGCGCCGGGCGGGCGTCGGGGTGCGGATCGTGGACGCGGGCCTGGACTGCGACCCGTCGCTGCTGCCCGAGGACGTCGTACGGCACCGGGTGCGGCGCGGCAGCGGCCGCATCGACATCGAGGACGCGCTGAGCACCGAGGAGGCCGAGCAGGCCGTACGGCTCGGGATGCGGATCGCCGACGAGGAGGCCGACTCCGGCACGGACCTGGTGGTGCTCGGGGACCTGAGCGTCGGAGGCACCACCGCGGCGGCGACGCTGATCGCGGCGCTGTGCGGCACCGACGCCTCGGTGGTGACGGGGCGCGGCGGCGTGAAGATCGACGACCTGGCGTGGATGCGCAAGTGCGCGGCGGTGCGTGACGCGCTGCGGCGGGCCCGGCCGGTGCTGGGCGACCAGGTGCAGCTGCTCGCCGCGGTCGGCGGCGCGGACCTGGCGGCGACGACGGGGTTCCTGCTCCAGAGCGCGGTGCGGCGGATGCCGGTGATCCTTGACGGCGTGGTCTCTGCGGCCTGCGCCCTGGTGGGCCAGCGGGCCGCGTTCCGCGCGCCGGACTGGTGGCTCGCCGGGCAGGTGACGGGCGAACCCGGCCAGGCCAAGGCGCTGGACCGGATGGCCATGACACCGCTGCTCGACCAGGGCGTCACGGTGGGCGGCGCGGCCGGGGCACTGCTGGCGCTGCCCCTGGTGCAGGCGGCCTCGGCCCTGGCGGCCGAACTCCCCGAGGAGCCCGAAGCCGCGGACGGCCGCGCCGACCTCCTCGACGCGACCTGACGGACGACCACGCGAGCCGCGCCGAGGACCCGCCGCAGCGCCGTACCGTACCCGCATGACGGTGCTGAATCTGTGGCGGCGGGGGCTCGGCGAAGTGCCGGAGGACGTCTGGGAGCGGGACGGGCTGGAGATACTCGTCCTCGCGGACAACGGACTCACCCGTCTGTCGCCCGGGGTGGGACGGCTGCGCCGGTTGCACACCCTCGACCTCGGGCACAACCGGTTGCGTGCGCTGCCCGAGGAGGTCGGCGGACTCGTCGGCCTGACGCGGTGTCTGTACGTGCACGACAACGAGTTGACCGCGCTGCCGTCCTCGCTGGGCCGGCTCACCCGGCTCCGCTATCTGAACACCGGAGAGAACCCGCTCACCGACCTCCCGTCGACCGTGGGCGACATGGCCGCTCTGGTCGAACTGCGGGCGCAGCACTGCCAGTTGATGGGCCTACCGCCGTCGCTCGGGCGGCTGCGGCACCTGCGGGAGCTGTGGCTGCGCGGCAACGTGCTCACCGGCCTGCCGGACACCGTGGCGGATCTGCGTGGGCTGCGCGTGCTCGACCTGCGGGAGAACCGGCTGGCCCGGGTGCCGGAGGCACTGGCCGCGCTGCCGTCCCTGCGCGCCCTCGACCTCAGGTCCAACCGCATCACGCGGCTGCCGTCGTGGGTGACCGCGCTGCCGGCCCTCGAACGGCTCGACCTGCGCTGGAACGATCTGCGCGGCGCAGGGGACACTGTCGCCGCGCTGGAGCGGCGGGGCTGCTTCGTCCTGTGGTGAAGGGGCGTCGCGCGGGTGCACGCCTTCGGACGAGCGGCGTCCCGGTCGTGGGGGCCCCCAGGGGGCCGGGCCCCGTTGTTCAGGAGGTCGGGCCCTGGTGCGGGAGCTCCGGCGGGTGCGGTGGGTCCGGGGTGCCGCCGAGCCAGTTCTGGAAGGTCTTCCTCGGGCCCGTCCAGCGGGCGTCGTGGTGGTACGCGCGCAGGGTGGCGCGGGCGCGGGCCCTCGGCCGGTCGCGGTAGAGGCGCTTGGCCCAGGGGGAGCCGGGACGGGCCAGGCGGACCGCGCCGACCAGCGCCACGAACGGCACCAGCACGCCGATCAGGCCGAGTCGGGGCTTGCCCTTGACGAACGTGACGACCGCGAAAAGGCAGTTGACGACGATCGTCACGATGGCCGTCGCCCGGTTGTGCTCCTGGTCGGCGCTGAGCGAGTCCACTCCGAGCGGCGCGAACCCGCCGAGCGCGAGGCCGGCGAGGGCCGCCGCCATCACCACCACCTCGACGCTCTGGCGGCCCTGTTCCGTCCAGTACACGTCGTCGAGGTGCAGGATCAGCGCGAACTCGTCCAGTACGAGGCCCGCCCCGACGCCGAAGATCACCGCGAAGACCGCCGCCGCCGCGCCCCGCGTGCCGGTGCCCACGGCGCCGAAGCCGCCCACCACCGTGAGCACCACGCCCGGCACGACGTGGTGGATGTGCAACCCGCCGGGCGTCACATTGCGGAAGGGGCCCTTGCCCGCCCTGATCAGCCGGGTCACGGTCCGCGTCAGCAGGAAGCACACGATGAACGAGAAGAGCGCGAGCAGCATCGGCAGCTTGCCCGGCTCCACCACGTTCTGATGGAACCAGTGACCCATCCCACCCCTCGCTTCGCCGGACGATACGGACGTTACGGACCGTATGCGTAACTTATCCCCTTCCCGTGACCCGCGTCCCGGCTACTGTTCGGCGGTGGCCGACTCCTCCCCCGCTCCCGACCGCAGGGCCCCGACCGCCCCGGGCCACCCGCCGCGCGCCTCGCTCGGCGAGGGCCTCCTGTTCGCCGTCGGCACGCTCACGGTGCTGCCCGTGCGCGTGACGCGCTGGGACCGGCCAGCCGCCCGGCTCGGGATGCTGTTGGCGCCGCTCGCGGGGCTCGTCGCGGGCGTCGCGTCCGCCACCGTCGCCACCGCGCTGTGGCTGCTGGGGGCCGGCCCGCTGCTCGCCGCCGCAGGGGCGGTCGCCGTCCCCGCGGCGCTCACCCGGGGCCTGCACCTCGACGGGCTCGCCGACACCGCGGACGGACTGGGCAGCGGCAAGCCCGCGCAGGACGCGTTGCGCGTCATGAAGCAGTCGGACATCGGGCCGTTCGGCGTCATCACGCTCGTCCTCGCCCTGCTCGCCCAGACCGCGGCCGTGGCCCGGCTCTACGACCACGGCGCGGCCCGCGCCGCCGTCGGGGTGGCCGTCGCGGCGGTCGCGGCGCGCGCGGTGTTCGCGCTCGGCTGCCGTGCGGGGGTACCGGCCGCGCGTCCCGGCGGCCTCGGCGCCGCCGTCGCCGGTACGGTGCCGAGCCGCGCGGCGGCACTCGCACCGGCCGCCGTGGTCCTCGCGGCAGCCGCGGCCGGCCTCGCCTTCTCGGCGGCCGACGCGGTACGCGACGGCGCGGCCGTCCTGCTCGCCCTGTGCGCCGCCCAGGTGCTCCTTCGCCACTGTGTACGCCGCTTCGGCGGCATCACGGGAGACGTCCTCGGCGCGCTCTGCGAGACCGCGGCCACCGTCGCGCTGGTGGTGCTGGCCCTGGGGCCCGCGTAGCCGTCCGCGGCCGACGGACGGCGCCCGCGGTCCGCCCGCGCCGGCCGCCCGGGGGACGGGACGTCTCACGCCGACGGCGCGCGTAGGCTCGCTTCCGGCGCAGGCAGGGCCGGTTTTACGATGCGCCGGGCAGGTCGGCCCATCCATCGACCGTCAAGGAACTCACCGGAAGCGAGATTTCACCACCGTGACTGCTCTCACTCTCACCACGTCGGGCGCGGCGTCGCTGCGCGCCGACGTCATCGTCGTCGGCGTCGCCAAGAGCGCCGCAGGGCCCGTCGTGGCCGCCGGAGCCGAGGCCGTGGACAAGGGATTCGACGGCAGGCTCGCCGCCGTGCTGGAGACCCTCGGAGCCACCGGCGCCGAGGGTGAGGTGACCAAGGTGCCCGCCCCCGCGGGCTTCAAGTCCCCCGTCGTGCTCGCCGTCGGGCTCGGCCGCGAGCCGGAGAAGGACGAGGCGTACGGCACGGAGTCGCTGCGCCGCGCCGCGGGTGTGGCCGCGCGGTCCCTCTCCGGTACGAAGAAGGCGGGCGTCGCCCTGCCGGTCGAGAGCGCGGAGGACGTCGCCGCGATCGGTGAGGGCCTCCTGCTCGGCTCGTACGCCTTCACGGTGTACCGGGGCGGCGAGAAGAAGACGGGCGCGAAGGCCGGCGCGAAGGCCGGCGCGAAGGACGCGGGTCAGAAGGAGCCGCTGGCGGAGGCGGTCCTGATCGGCGCGAAGCCGCGCGACAAGGCCCACAAGGCCGCCGCGGACCGCGCGATCGCGCTGACGGAGGAGATCAACCGCGCCCGCGACCTGATCAACACCCCGTCCAACGACCTCACCCCTGCGGGCTTCGCCGCCCTCGCCACCACCGCGGCCAAGGAGCACGGCCTCAAGGTCGAGGTGCTGGACGAGAAGGCCCTCGCCAAGGGCGGCTACGGCGGCCTCATCGGTGTCGGCCAGGGCTCGGCCAACCCGCCGCGCCTGGTCCGCCTGTCCTACACGGCCCGCGGCGCGAAGCAGAGCCTCGCGTTCGTCGGCAAGGGCATCACCTACGACTCGGGCGGCATCTCGCTGAAGCCGGCCGGCCACAACGAGACCATGAAGTGCGACATGAGCGGCGCCGCCGCCGTGTTCGCCGCCGTGGTCACCGCGGCCAGGCTCGGTCTGAAGGCCAACGTGACGGGCTGGCTGGCGCTCGCGGAGAACATGCCGTCGGGCTCGGCCACCCGCCCCGGCGACGTGCTGCGGATGTACAGCGGCAAGACCGTCGAGGTGCTGAACACCGACGCCGAGGGCCGGCTCGTGCTGGCCGACGCGATCACCCGCGCGTCCGAGGAGAAGCCGGACGCGATCGTCGACGTGGCGACGCTGACCGGCGCGATGATGCTGGCGCTCGGCAACCGCACGTTCGGCATCATGGCGAACGACGACGCCTTCAGGACCTCGCTGCACGAGATCGCCGACGAGGCGGGCGAGGCGTCCTGGCCGATGCCGCTCCCCGCTGACCTGCGCAAGGGCCTGGACTCGCCGATCGCGGACCTCGCGAACATGGGCGAGCGGATGGGTGGCGGCCTGGTCGCCGGCATCTTCCTGCGCGAGTTCGTGCCGGAGGGCATCACGTGGGGGCACCTGGACATCGCGGGTCCCGCGTTCAACGAGGGCGCGCCGTTCGGCTACACCCCGAAGGGCGGCACGGGCAGCGCGGTCCGCACCCTGGTCGGCCTGGCGGAGCACGCGGCCGCCGGGGACCTCGGCTGACCCTCGCGGACGGGCCGTCCTGCCACCGGGCCCGTACCGGATCACCGCGCCGTGTGCGCGAAGGACGATCCGGTACGGGCCCGGCCGCGTGCCGGCGTCCATGCGGCCCGGCATCCGTACGGGGGCGGCACGGCCCGGTATCCGTACGCGGGCGGCGCGGCCCGGTATCCGTACGCGGGCGGCGCGGCCGGCGACCGGGGCCCGGCCCGCCGGATTTCGTTCCCGGCGAAACCGCGTGGGGACGCCACGCGATGCCTGCCCCGTACGCGGCGGCGGCGACGTGAGTCCGCTCACCCCGCGCCCCGCAGCGCGGCCCCGCGTCCCGCCGACCGCCGACAAGTGCAAAGATGGGTTCTCGGCAGGACAGGGCCCCCACCACAGGGCCGAAGAGAAGCGGCCGAACACCAGCCGTCCGGACGAGCCGAGACCCGCCCGGCGTACGGCGCACATGCATGGAGGAACGTGACGTGGCGAACGACGCCAGCACCGTTTTCGACCTAGTGATCCTCGGCGGTGGTAGCGGTGGTTACGCCGCGGCCCTGCGCGGGGCTCAGCTGGGCCTGGACGTCGCCCTGATCGAGAAGGGCAAGGTCGGCGGCACCTGCCTGCACCGCGGATGCATCCCCACGAAGGCCCTGCTGCACGCGGGCGAGATCGCCGACCAGGCGCGCGAGTCCGAGCAGTTCGGCGTGAAGGCCACCTTCGAGGGCATCGACATCGCCGCCGTCCACGCCTACAAGGACGACGTCGTCGGCGGCCTGTACAAGGGCCTCCAGGGGCTGATCGCCTCCCGCAAGGTGACGTACATCGAAGGTGAGGGCCGCCTGTCCTCCCGCACCTCCGTCGATGTGGACGGCCGCCGCGTCGAGGGCCGCCACGTCCTCCTGGCGACCGGTTCCGTGCCGAAGTCCCTCCCCGGCCTGGAGATCGACGGCGACCGCATCATCTCTTCGGACCACGCCCTCAAGCTCGACCGCGTGCCGAAGTCCGCGATCATCCTCGGCGGCGGTGTCATCGGCGTCGAGTTCGCCTCCGCGTGGAAGTCCTTCGGCACCGACGTGACCATCGTCGAGGGCCTCAAGCACCTCGTCCCGGTCGAGGACGAGGACAGCTCCAAGCTCCTGGAGCGCTCCTTCCGCAAGCGCGGCATCAAGTTCAACCTGGGCACCTTCTTCGAGAAGGCCGAGTACACCCAGGACGGCGTCCGGGTGACGCTGGCCGACGGCAAGACCTTCGAGGGCGAGGTGCTGCTGGTCGCGATCGGCCGCGGCCCGGTCTCGCAGGGCCTCGGCTACGAGGAGCAGGGCGTCGCCATGGACCGCGGCTACGTCCTGGCCGACGAGTACATGCGCACGAACATCGAGACGATCTCGGCGGTGGGCGACCTCGTCCCCACCCTCCAGCTCGCGCACGTCGGCTTCGCCGAGGGCATCCTCGTCGCGGAGCGGCTGGCCGGCCTGAAGACCGTCCCGATCGACTACGACGGCGTGCCGCGGGTGACGTACTGCCACCCCGAGGTCGCCTCCGTCGGCATCACCGAGGCCAAGGCCAAGGAGATCTACGGTGCGGACAAGGTCGTCGCGCTCAAGTACAACCTGGCCGGCAACGGCCGGAGCAAGATCCTGAAGACCGCGGGCGAGGTCAAGCTCGTCCAGGTCAAGGACGGTGCGGTGGTCGGCGTCCACATGGTCGGTGACCGTATGGGCGAGCAGGTCGGCGAAGCTCAGCTGATCTACAACTGGGAGGCGCTGCCGGCCGAGGTCGCGCAGCTCATCCACGCCCACCCGACCCAGAGCGAAGCGCTCGGCGAGGCCCACCTCGCACTGGCGGGCAAGCCCCTCCACTCCCACGACTGAGGCGCCGCGGGGCCCCGGGGCACGCGGTTTCGCGGCCCTCGGCCCGCAGTGAGCAGTCAGAGCGCGCGACGAGACCACTTCCGCACTTCCGATAGGAGCAAGAGAAACCATGGCGGTTTCCGTAACCCTGCCGGCGCTCGGCGAGAGCGTCACCGAGGGCACAGTCACCCGCTGGCTCAAAGCCGAGGGTGAGCGGGTGGAGGCCGACGAGCCCCTGCTCGAAGTCTCCACCGACAAGGTCGACACCGAGATCCCGGCCCCCGCCGCGGGTGTCCTGTCGTCGATCAAGGTCGCCGAGGACGAGACCGTCGAGGTGGGCGCCGAGCTGGCCCTCATCGACGACGGCACGGGCGCGCCGGCCGAGCAGCACGCCCCGGCGGCCGAGCAGCAGCAGGCCCCCGCGCCGACCGCGCAGGCCGCGTCAGGCGACAGCGGCGCCGAGGGCACCGACGTGGTGCTGCCGGCGCTCGGCGAGAGCGTCACCGAGGGCACAGTCACCCGCTGGCTGAAGGAGGTCGGCGAGTCGGTCGAGGAGGACGAGCCCCTGCTCGAAGTCTCCACCGGG
>NZ_JAIUKE010000223.1 GCF_020176795.1 Streptomyces sp. 8L | reverse complement strand
GGGCTCCCACCCCCTGACCGGCACCAGGGCCCCCGACCTCGCCCTGAGCGGCACTTCCCTCCTGCGTACCCTGCGCCAGAGCGCCTTCCTCCTGGTCGACTTCACACCCACCGGCCGCTTCACCGGCCTCGCGTCCCCCCGCGTCGACGTACGGACCGCCCCTCCTCGTCCCGGTACCTGGTCCGAGCTGGACGCGGCCCTGATCCGACCGGACGGCTACGTCGCGGTGGCCAGGCAGTCCGCCACCCAGGACGAGCTGAGGACCGACATCGCCCGGTGGACCGCACCGGCCCCGCCCTCGGCGCGCGAGGAGGAGCCCGGCCCCCAGCCGGCACACCCGTCACCGGCCGGCCCCGCATAGCCCCACACCTGCGACGCCCCGGCCCATGTGTCTTGACTGCATGCACGCCTACGGATGCACACGATCTTCCCGACCACTCGCTCCTGCAGCCCCCAACGCTTCCTTTCAGGCAAGTGCCGAGTATGCGCATGAGGTGCGTCGTCGGAATCCGGGACCGCCCTCCGACCCGCAGCACGGGGCAGGGGAAGACCCCTTCCCTGACCAGTCGGTAGGCTGTCCCGGGGTGGACGCCGAACGCGCGGGCAGCGGTCCGCACTCTACGGCGACCGGCAGGTCGAACACCTCACCGAAGCCCAGTGGTGTGTGCGTGGCCTGCCGCATCACCGACGCCTCCTTATGAGCCGCAACTTCAGCGTCCCGAGGCGCCGCCGCCTGGTCTGCCCGGTGCGCCGTACCACGAGGCGTCTCAACTCCCTGCTGCTCGGCATGGCACGCGGCGTCCTCGCCACCGGCCGCAGCGCCGGCACCGATGGGCGGCTGCCCTGGCCTGCGCACTCGCCCGGTCCAGTACCATCAGCTGCTTCGTGACCCACATCTGGTCGTTGGTATGGCGGACGGACTCGACCACCGACTCGGACACTCCACGCAACAGCGTGAAGGGCGAGCCGTCGGCCCGCCGCGGATACAGGTCGGACGCGACGGCCGGGAACGCGAGCAGTTCCTCGGAGCAGCCGCCCGGTGCTTCGCCAACGCCGCACGGGCTCCGCGGTACCGACCGAAGCCCGTAGTGAACGTCGACGGTGATCACTTCCGATTACGCAGTGTCGCCGGTGGTTTGGCCAAAAGAGCGCGACGTGCGTCCCGCTGCCACGAATATGGCGCAAACCGACAAGGGCCGCGACCCCGAGCGGGCCCCCCCCCTCGTCACGCCTGGCAGCTCGTCAGGAAGGGCCTCACAGATGGGCCCTGACCTGCGGCGATCTTAGATGTCGAAGTACAGCTCGAACTCGTGCGGGTGCGGGCGCTGCTGGATCGGGGCGATTTCCTTGGTGCGCTTGTAGTCGATCCACGTCTCGATGAGGTCCGACGTGAAGACGCCGCCCGCCTGGAGGTACTCGTTGTCCTCCTCCAGGGCGTCGAGGACCGCCGGGAGGGACGTCGGGACCTGGGGGACGCTCGCGTGCTCCTCGGGGGCGAGCTCGTAGAGGTCCTTGTCGATCGGCTCGGCCGGCTCGATCTTGTTCTTGATGCCGTCGAGGCCCGCGAGGAGGAGCGCCGAGAAGGCCAGGTACGGGTTGGACGAGGGGTCCGGGGCGCGGAACTCGACGCGCTTGGCCTTCGGGTTCGAGCCCGTGATCGGGATGCGCATGGCGGCGGAGCGGTTGCGCTGCGAGTACACCATGTTGACCGGGGCCTCGAAGCCGGGCACCAGGCGGTGGTACGAGTTCACCGTCGGGTTGGTGAAGGCGAGGAGCGACGGAGCGTGCCGCAGGATGCCGCCGATGTAGTAGCGCGCGGTGTCCGACAGGCCGGCGTAGCCCTGCTCGTCGTAGAACAGCGGCGAGCCGCCCAGCCACAGCGACTGGTGGACGTGCATGCCCGAGCCGTTGTCGCCGAAGATGGGCTTCGGCATGAACGTCGCCGTCTTGTTGTTGCGCCACGCGACGTTCTTGACGATGTACTTGAAGAGCATCAGGTCGTCGGCCGCGTGCAGCAGCGTGTTGAACTTGTAGTTGATCTCCGCCTGGCCCGCGGTGCCGACCTCGTGGTGCTGGCGCTCGACCTCAAGGCCGGCCGCCTCCAGCTCCAGCGAGATCTCGGCGCGCAGGTCCGCGAAGTGGTCCACCGGCGGGGCCGGGAAGTAGCCGCCCTTGTAGCGGACCTTGTAGCCGCGGTTGTCCTCGGTGGAGCCGGTGTTCCAGGCGCCCGCCTCCGAGTCGATGTGGTAGAAGCCCTCGTTCGACGTCGTGTTGAAGCGCACGCTGTCGAAGACGTAGAACTCCGCCTCGGGACCGAAGTACGCCGTGTCCGCGATGCCCGTGGACGCGAGGTACGTCTCGGCCTTCTTCGCGATGTTGCGCGGGTCGCGGCTGTACTGCTCGCCCGTGATCGGGTCGTGGATGAAGAAGTTGATGTTCAGCGTCTTGTCACGGCGGAACGGGTCGACACGCGAGGTCGCCAGGTCGGCGCGCAGCGCCATGTCCGACTCGTGGATCGCCTGGAAGCCGCGGATGGACGAACCGTCGAACGCCAGCTCCTCCGTCGGGTCGAACGACTTCGCCGGAACCGTGAAGTGCTGCATGACACCGGGCAGGTCGCAGAAGCGCACGTCGACGAACTTGACGTCCTCGTCCGAGATGAATTTCTTGGCCTCGTCGGCGTTCTGGAACATCCAGCTCCTCCTCCTCCCGCTCCGGGGAGGGGCGGGGGCTTGAAACTCGGCTGTGTGCGGGCGATCGGGCCGGGGTCCCTCGGCCCGTGCTCAAGGGCACATGGTGTCCGCGACCTTATGTTTCCGCCATTTCTCCAGCATGACCCGTTTGTTTCGTCCGCGTTAACCGGCACGCCGGAGACGGTGCCCCCTTGGTGGGGGGTGGCCGCTTTCGACCGGTCCCCGAGCGCGTACCGTGGTCGGGTGGACAACAGGGATGCAATCGGGTCCTGGCTCTCCGGCCCCCGCTCGGCGGCCGAGGACATGGGCGTCGACTTCGGGTACCGCGGAGAGCGGCTCGGCCTGCCGCAGGAGGGCTCCGGCTCGGTGGCCCGCTTCGGCCGGCGCCTGGGCGCCATCCTCGTCGACTGGGCGCTGTGCGTCATCATCGTGTACGGGCTGATCACACACAGCGGCGCGCACGCCGTCGAGAACTGGGCGCTCGTCGTCTTCTTCGTGCTCAGTGTGCTGACCGTCGGCACCGTCGGCTCGACGCCGGGCAAGCGCCTCTTCCGTCTCCGGGTCGTCTCGGAGGGCGGCGGGCACCTCGGCATCGTGCGCGTCCTGATCCGCAGCGTCCTGCTGTGCCTCGCGATCCCGGCCCTGATCTGGGACCGCGACGGCCGGGGCCTGCACGACCGCCTCGCGCGCGCCGTCCAGATCCGGATCTGAGAGGTTCGAGAGGTCGTCCGGGCCCGAGCTTCCGGACCTGAGTCTCCGGAGCCCCGGGCCTTCAGCTTCCGGATCGCAGGGGAGCGGGAAGCCTGGGCGTGCCGGACGGACGCCCGGGTCGAGCGGGTCGAGGCCGTGGCCGGGCCCGATGCGCCGGGCAGAGCCGGGCGGCGATGGCCGGAGACGCAAACGCGGAGAGCCGACCGGCCGACGGGTCGGAAACGCGGAGAAGGGGGGGGGGGGGGGGGGGGCGGCCCGCCGGCGCGCGGCGGGGGGGGGGGGGGCGCCCGCGGGGCGGGGGGGGGGGGGGCGGGCCCGCCCCCCCCCGCGCGCCCCCCCCCCCCCCGGCGGGCCCCCCCCCGGCGGGGGGGGGCGCGGGCCCCCCCCCCCCCCCCTTCTCGTGGTGTGTGTTCCCGCGGTCCCGTGCGCGGGTTCTCCCCGCGCGCGCCGCGCTCAGCGCATCTTGCCGCCGCGCGGCATCCGTACGTTCTTCGGCATCGGGCCCTTCGGCACCGGCATGTTGCTCATCAGGTCGCCCATCGCCCGGAGCCGGTCGTTGGTCGCCGTCACCGTCGGGCCGTCCACCACCCGGGGCAGCTTCAGCAGCTTGGCGCGCACCTTCTTCAGCGGTACCTGGCCCTCGCCGTCACCGACGATGATGTCCTGGACCGGCACGTCGACGACGACGCGCGCCATCTTCCGCTTCTCGGCGGCGAGCAGCGACTTCAGCCGGTTCGGGTTGCCCTCGGCCACCAGCACGATGCCCGCCTTGCTCACCGCCCGGTGCACGACGTCCTGGTTGCGGTTCATCGCCACGGCCGGTGTCGTGGTCCAGCCGCGGCCCACGTTCTCCAGGACGGCCGCGGCGGCCCCCGGCTGCCCCTCCATCTGACCGAAGGCGGCACGCTCGGCACGGCGGCCGAAGATGATCGCCATCGCCAGGAACGCCAGGATGAAGCCCAGGATGCCCAGGTAGAGCGGGTGGCCGATCACGAAACCGATGGCGAGGAAGACACCGAAGGTGACGATTCCTACGCCCGCGACAACAAGACCGACCTTGGAATCGACCCGTCGGGTCATCTTGTAGGTAAGAGCGATCTGCTTCAGTCGCCCCTGGTTCGCAGCAGAGTCTGCGTTGTCCTTCCTCGCCATGTACAGAAGTTTACGTGGCCCGGGAGGAACGGCCGGACACAGCCTCGATCACGGACTGGACCTCGGCCCGGTCCCGCGCGGCCCGGCGGTCCTCAAGCACGGCCGACCAGGCGTTACGCCGGGCCGTACGCTGACCGCCGCTCAGCAGCAGCGACTCCGCGGCGCGCAGCGCGAACCGCGCGGCGGCCAGCGGGCGGACACTCGGGTGGACCGGTGCGGCCTGCATGATGGCGATCTCCCTGGGAGAGGCGGAGCGACGGCGGCGCGGAACGGGACCGCGGACGGCGGGGACGCGAGGGGCGTACGCCGGGCGCGGAGAGCACGGGGTGCGCGCTGTGTGCATCCAGCGTCACTCACCGGTGTTACCAGTACGTGACCCGCCGGTCAAACCGCGGTGAAACCCGGACGGGCTGAGGAGCCGGCGTCCGCACACGCGGCTGCGGCCCGTCCGCGCCCCTCACCAGGGGGATGCGCACGGGCCGCGACGGATCAGCTGTCTACTCGCCGGTAGCCGCTTGTGCTCGGATTCACACCGCCGGCGGTACCGCGGCTGTCGCGCCCGTGGCCGCCCCGGCGCCCGCCAGGCCCGCGCCCCGGCGCTCCATCGCCTGCTGGAACAGGCGGCCCGCCCGGTAGGACGAGCGGACCAGGGGACCGGACATGACACCGGAGAAGCCGATCTGCTCGGCCTCCTCCTTGAGCTCGACGAACTCGTCGGGCTTGACCCAGCGTTCGACCGGGTGGTGGCGCACGGAGGGCCGCAGGTACTGGGTGATGGTGATCAACTCGCAGCCCGCGTCGTGCAGCTGGCGCAGGGCCTCGCTGACCTCGGCGCGCTCCTCGCCCATGCCCAGGATCAGATTGGACTTGGTGATCAGACCGGCCTCGCGGGCCCGGGTGATGACGCTCAGGGAGCGCTCGTAGCGGAATCCGGGCCGGATGCGCTTGAAGATCCGCGGAACGGTCTCGACGTTGTGGGCGAGGACCTCGGGGCGGGCGGAGAAGACCTCGGCGAGCTGCTCGGGCACCGCGTTGAAGTCGGGGATCAGCAGTTCGACCTTGGTCGCACCGGCGGCCCGCTCGGCGGTCATGGCGTGGATCTGGCGCACGGTCTCCGCGTACAGCCAGGCACCGCCGTCCTCCAGGTCGTCGCGCGCGACGCCGGTGATGGTGGCGTAGTTGAGGTCCATGGTGACCACGGACTCGCCCACACGGCGCGGCTCGTCGCGGTCGAGGGCCTCCGGCCTGCCGGTGTCGATCTGGCAGAAGTCGCACCGCCGGGTGCACTGGTCGCCGCCGATGAGGAACGTGGCCTCGCGGTCCTCCCAGCACTCGAAGATGTTGGGACAGCCCGCCTCCTGGCAGACCGTGTGCAGACCCTCGCTCTTGACGAGTTTCTGGAGCTGGTTGAACTCCGGGCCCATCTTGGCCCGGGTCTTGATCCACTCCGGCTTGCGCTCGATGGGGGTCTGACTGTTCCGGACCTCCAGACGCAGCATCTTGCGTCCGTCGGGTGCGACAGCGGACACGTCCGGCACCTCTTTCTGGCTGGCGCGGCA
This sequence comes from Streptomyces sp. 8L, assembly GCF_020176795.1. Taxonomy (GTDB): domain Bacteria; phylum Actinomycetota; class Actinomycetes; order Streptomycetales; family Streptomycetaceae; genus Streptomyces. The sequence goes on along the minus strand of NZ_JAIUKE010000223.1, from coordinate 13,701 downwards.
TTCGATTCTTCGGCGAATACCAGGTTACGCCCGTGATTTGCGTGGTCTGGTGGTCCGTCCGTCCCACCGATGGCCGGCGGGAGGGACGCGTGGGGAAGAAGGCGGAAGGAAGGGCGGGGAGAAGCGGGAGAAAGGCGCGGGAGGGGCGTCAGGCGCTCGCGCGCTCCACCCCGGCCGGCTCGGCCGCCCGCGCCTGAGCGGGGGACGCGGTCACGGGAGCCGTGGCCGCCACGGCGTCCGCCTCCGCCAGCACCTCCCGCAGGTGCCGCTCCACCGCGGGCAGCACTTCCTCGACGGTGACGTCGCGGCCCAGCTCGTAGGCGAGCGATGTCACACCCGCGTCCCGGATGCCGCAGGGCACGATGCGGTCGAAGTACGTGTTGTCGGGGTTCACGTTCAGCGAGAAGCCGTGCATCGTGACGCCCTTGGCGACCCGGATGCCGATGGCCGCGAGCTTGCGGTCCTCCCGGCGCTGGCCCGCGTTGGACGGCGCGTACTCCGGGCCGTTGAGGCGCGGGTCGAACTCGTCGGTCCTCACCCGGGGGTCGAAGTCCAGGACGAGGCCCGTAGCCGCGGGGCGGTCCTCGACGGCGTCGCCCAGCACCCACACCCCGCTGCGGCCCTCGACGCGGGTCGTTTCGAGGCCGAACTCCGCGGCCGTGCGGATCAGGGCCTCTTCGAGGCGGCGCACGTGCGCGATCACGTCGACCGGGTTGGGCAGCTTCAGGATCGGGTACCCCACCAGCTGGCCGGGGCCGTGCCAGGTGATCTTGCCGCCGCGGTCGACGTCGACCACCGGAGTGCCGTCGAGCGGGCGCTCGTTCTCCTGCGTCCGGCGGCCGGCTGTGTAGACGGGCGGGTGTTCGAGCAGCAGACAGGTGTCCGGCACCTCGTCGGCGACGCGTGCGGCGTGCACGCGGCGCTGCTCCTCCCATGCCTCCAGGTATTCGACGGCGTCTGCGCCGAATCCCAGGCGGACGTACCGCAGCTCACCCACGGCAGAGCCTCCTTAGAGCTATCGGTGCACCGAGGCGTTCCGTGCCCTTCTGGCGCTCTCGCAACTGTACGGCCGCGGGCGGGCCCGCGGTCCGGGAGGTGGCGGACGAGACACCGCGACCGGCTGGTACCGGCGTTGCGCATGTGCCTTACGCAGTTTCGTGGTGCGCTTTCCAGCCTTGGCCCTGATCCTCACACGATCGGATGAACCCAGGGTGAAAGCCGCTGCGACGTTGGTTATTACCGCTAAATTCACGCCGATCGTGAGGGGCCGATGGTATGGGGCTGCCCCCGGGGCCCGGAAGGCAGGAGACCGTACAGCTGATGTCGGAACGACCTCCGCAGCGCAATCCCAATCGCAGGCTCGCCGCGCTCATCGCAGAGGCAGGCTTCTCCCACGCGGGCCTCGCCCGCAGGGTCGACCAGCTCGGCCTGGAACACGGACTCGACCTCCGCTACGACAAGACGTCGGTCACGCGCTGGCTGCGCGGCCAGCAGCCCAGGGGCACGACGCCCGCACTGATCGCCGAGGTCTTCACGCGCAGGCTGGGCCGGCGCCTGTCCACACAGGACCTCGGCCTCGACGCGTGCGCCCCGGTGTACGCGGGGCTGGAGTTCGCGGCCACGCCCGAGGAGGCCGTCGACATCGTCGGCGGCCTGTGGAAGAAGGACTCCGGCAGCCACGCGGAGCTCCGCAAGATCGCCTTCACGCCCGCGGGCCTCGTGGTGCCCAGCCGGGACTGGCTGATCGGCAGGCCGGACGAGCGGGTGGGGCATCCGATGCTCGCCGCGGGCGCGGGTCACGGCGGCCCCGCTGCCGCGGGTGCCGGCGCCGGTCCTCCCGCTGCCGCGGGTGTCCGGGCGGGCGCCGGGGCCGGCCCGGGCTCCCCGGCCGCTACGAGCACGGTCCGGGTGCCCGCGCAGCCGTCGGCCGCGCCGCTGGAGTCGGCGCTCGTGCCCCGCCCGCGCGGCGAGCGCGGGGCGCCGCCCGCCCAGGCCCAGAGCCTCGGCGTGCGGGTGACCGCGGGCGACATCGCGGCCCTGCGGTCGGTGGGCGAACTGTTCCGCAGCCTCGACCAGCGCTATGGCGGCGGACACGCGCGCCAGGCCCTCGTGCGCTACCTGGAGCACGAGGCGGAGCCGATGCTGCGCGGCGTGTACGGCGAGAGCGTCGGCAGGCGGCTGTTCGGCGCCGTCGCCGACCTGACGAGACTCGCCGGCTGGACGTCGTACGACATCGCCGCGCACGGCCTCGCACAGCGCTACTTCGTGCAGGCCCTGCGGCTGTCCCAGGCCGCCGGGGACCGGGTGTACGGCAGTTACGTCCTGGTCACCATGAGCCGTCAGGCCGTCTATCTCAGCCACGGGCGCGAGGCGGTGCAGCTCGCACGGGTCGCGCAGCAGGGCGTGGGCGTGACGGCGCCGCCGGTGGTGCAGGCGCTGCTCCAGGCCGCCGAGGCGCGCGGGCACGGCGTCCTCGGCGACGCGCGGGCGTGCACAGCGACGCTGCTGCGGGCGGAACGCGCCATGGAGTCGGCGCGGCCGGGGGACGACGTGCCGCACTGGGCGCGGTTCTTCGACGAGGCGCAGCTCGCGGACGAGTTCGGGCACTGCCACCGGGACCTCGGGCAGTACCGCGCCGCGGCCCAGCACGCGGAGCGCTCGCTGAGCCTGCGCCCGCCTGAGCTGGCCAGGAGCAGGCTGTTCTGCACGGTGGTGCTCGCGACGGCGCGCCTCGGGCTCGGCGAGCTCGACCAGGCGTGCGCGCTCGGCGCGGAGGCCGCCCAGGCGGCGGCCGAGATGAGGTCGGCGCGGGCGGTGGAGTACGTACGGGACTTCGAGCGCCGCTTGGAGCCGTACCGGGACGCGGCCGCGGTCCGGACATACCGGGACAGGGTGACGGCGCTGCGGTAGCGGGGCGCCGCCGCCGCGTGCGTCCGGCGTGGTTGGACCCCCGCCCTCCAGGCGTCGGCACTGGAGGGCGGGGCGTGCGGTGGGCGTCAGGCCGCCGTCTCCGAGGCCGCGGGAGCGGCCGGCTGCGCCGACGCCGTCCTGGCCGCGGGGGCGGGTGCGGCCGATGCCGGTTCCCCGTGGTGCTCCGGCCGCGTGCGGCGCACCGGACGCGTGCGGCCCGCGCCCAGGTCGCGCAGGACCGCGCGGGCGGCCCTGAGGCCCGAGAACAGGGCGCCCTGGACCGTATTCGTGTCGCGGTGGTCGCCGCACACGTACAGGCCGCCCAGGAGCCGTACGGCCCGGCGTACGTCGTGGGGCGGGCGCATCGTCACCACGGCCTCGGGCGAGTGGTGCACCGCGAGCAACTCCCAGGCGCGGGTCTCTGCGCCGTACATCGCCGCCAGGTGCCGGCGCACCTCCGCGTCCGGCGGCGGCGGTCCCAGCACCGTCGAGGACACGAGGGTCCGGCCGCGCGGGGCGCGCGTCGGGTCCACCGCGCTCATCACCGCGGTGTGCGAGACGGGGCCGCCGCGGTCCGCGTCCAGCAGCAGCGCCGCTCCGGACGGCGGCGGTTCGGGTGCGGCGTGGTGCACGACGGTCACCTGCTGGAAGTCCGGCACGCGCAGACCCGGCAGCAGCTCGGCGGCCGCCCGCGCGCCGGTCGCGACGACCAGCGCCCGGCAGGCGATCTCCCCGTGCTCCTTCGTCGAGACACGGTTGATCGAGGCGTCCGTCACCCGCACGCCGGTGTGCACCGCGCACCCCGGCGGCAGGGTCGCCGCCAGGATCTCCGGCAGGGCCGCGGCCCCGCCCTCCGGCACGCAGAGCCGGCCCCGTGCGAAGCCGCGCAGCGCCAGGTCCGCGCAGCGGCTCGAGGACGTCAGCCCGGGGTCGTACAGCAGCGCCGACAGGAGGAGCCGGGCGAGCGGCGAGGTGTACGCCTCACGCGCCGTACGTTCCGGCCGGGCCAGCAGCCGGTCGGTCGGGGCCGCCGCGAGACGGCCGAGCGCCGTGCCCAGCCGTGCCTGGTCCAGGGCCATCGCACGGGGCGGCAGCTGCGGCAAGGACGCCGGGGCCGGCAGGGGAGACAGCGACGGCCAGGGGGCGCTCGCGAGGGCGCGTACGGCAGTGAGTGCGCCCCGTGCGCTCCGAGCGCTTCCCGTGCTCCGCGCCACTCCGGCTCTGTGGCGCCTGCCGCCGCTGTGCACGGCGAAACCCGGCGCGAACAGGCGCAGCGGGACCGCCGAGATGCCCGGCGTACGCCGTAGCTCGGGGTACGCCGTACTGAGCAGCTGTCCCACCCGGTCGAGCAGGTACCCGTCCACCGCCTCGGTCGCCATGCGCCCGCCCACGTGCGCGGCGGCTTCGAGCACGGTGACGCTCAGCCCCTCGGCCGCCAGGTGGTGCGCGGCGGCGAGGCCGGCGGCACCCGCCCCGATGACGACGACGTCCGTCCGTGAGCCGATGGTGCCGGTGCCGGTGCCGGTGCCGATGCTGGCGGTCGTGGCGGTGTTGACGCTGACGCGCGGTGCGCTTTCGAGCACGTGCCCCTCCCCGAGGTCGGCACGGCCGGCCGGGCTTCGGAGGTCTTCCGACAGCCCCTGGAATCGGCCGAGTTCGGGGTGAGAGTACGGGCGGTGGCACCCGTTCCGTACGCGCACGGAGCCGGGGCACCGGAGCATGGGCGGCGCGCGCGTGCCCGGTCCGCGCGCCCAGGCCTGCACCACCGCGCGGGACCGCGCCGGTCCCCGAGCCCCCGCGCCAGGATGCCGCCGCACGCGCGGCTCATGCCGCGTGCCACCCGGCGTGCCAAGCGGCTCACGCGGGTGGCACGCCGGACTGGTCATGCCGCCGCCGCGATGGCCTCCTCGACCGTCGGGAAGGCGAAGGCGAATCCCGACTCCAGCAGCCGCCTGGGCAGCACCCGCTGGCTGCCCAGCACGTCGCCCGACATCTCCCCGAGCGCCAGCCTGAGCGCCGCGGCCGGCACCGGGAAGGGCGCCGGACGGTGCAGCACCCGCCCCATCGCGGCGGTCACCTCGCGGTTCGTCACCGGCTCGGGGGCCGTCAGATTGACCGGCCCCTCCAGCGCCTCCGTGTCGATGAGATGGCGCAGCGCGGCCACATGATCGTGCAGCGCGATGAAGCTCCAGTACTGCCGTCCGTCGCCAAGCCGCCCGCCGAGCCCCGCACGGAACAGCGGGAACAGCCGCCCCCACGCGCCGCCCTGCCGTGCCACCACCAGGCCCGTACGCGGGAACACCGTACGGATACCGGCCTCCTGTGCCGCCGCCGCGGCGGCCTCCCACTCCACGCACAGCGTCGGCAGGAAGCCGTAGCCGGGCGGCGCGTCCTCGTCCACGGCGCGGTCGCCCGTCTCGCCGTAGTAGCCGATGGCCGAGCCGGACACGAGGACGCGCGGGGGCTCCTCCAGCGAGGCGACCGCCTCCGCGAGGGCGGCCGTGCCGAGCAGGCGGCTGTCCCGGATCTCCCTCTTGTACGCGTCCGTCCAGCGGTGATCGCCGACGCCCGCCCCCGCGAGGTGCACGACGGCCTCGCAGCCGCGCAGGCCGCCCGCGTCGACGCGCTGGAGCTTCGGGTCCCACCGCACCTCGTCGGCCCCGCGCGGTGCGTGCCGCACCAGGCGCACCACCTCGTGCCCGTCCGCGCGCAGAGAGCGAACGAGTGCCGTACCGATGAGCCCGGTGGAACCGGTGACCGCGATTCTCATACGGCCATCCTGCCCCCGCGCCGGGCGCACGGCACGGTTGCACCGTTCCCGGTTCGGCGCGCGCCCGGGGCGTCGTGCCCCGGTTCCGGCGTGCGCCCGGTACGCCGCGCCCGGGTTCTGGCATACGCCCGGCGTGTCGTGCAGCGCCGGGCCCGGCCCGGCCGCGCGTCAGCCGCTGTAGGAGTCGGCGCCGAACCGTTCCCACAGCCGGGGGAACCGCACCTGGAGCACGTCGGGATCGTCGATGTCGAAGGCCGTGCCCTCCGGCTCGCGGGGCTGCGCCGGGATGCCGAGGTCCGGTGCCGCCGAACCGGTGAGCTGCTCGTACGCCTCGTCGGCCGCGTACCCGAGCTCCTCGCCGTCGCCGTCCGTCTCGTCGTCGAAGTTCTCCACGAGGTCGGCCAGGTCGTCGGGGTCCTGCAACGCCCCCTCGAACAGCTCGCGGCCCTGCCCGATGAGCCAGCAGCGGAAGAAGTCGAACGCGTCGTCGCTCGCCCCGTCCAGCAGGATCGACGCCGCACCCCACAGATCCCACCGGTACGCGCGGTTGTAGCGCGACTCGAAGTGCCGGGCGAAGTCGAGCACGGCGTCGGGGTCGAGCTGCGCCAGGCGCTCGACCAGCAGGTCCGCGTGTTCCTCGGGGTCACCGCCCGCGGCTTCGCGCGTGCCGTCGACGATCTCCCAGAAGTCCGTCTCGTCCATCACGGGACCAGCATCGTGCCTCGGGCACGACGATGCACGCGGGCACCGCCCGGACGCGTGTCGTTCGTACTCCGTACCCGCCCGGGGCGTGAGGAAGACGCGTGAAGACGCGGTCCGAGCGAATACCCGCCGGAAGATGTCCGGTTTCCCTGCGAGGCTCCCCGCATGGAAACGGCGAAGGACACATGGAGCGCCGCTCCCCTCACGGGCCGGATCGCGCTGGTGGCGGGGGCGACCCGGGGCGCGGGTCGGCAGATGGCCGTGCAGCTGGGCGTGCTCGGCGCCACGGTCTACGTGACGGGGCGGACGACCCGCGACCGGGCCAGCGAAGTGGGGCGCGCGACGGAGACGATCGAGGAGACGGCCGAACTCGTCACGGCCGCGGGCGGCGAGGGCATCGCCCTGCCCGCGGACCACCTGGACCCCGGCCAGGTCGGCGCGGTCGTGGACCGCGTCCCCCGCGACCACGGGAGACTGGACGTCCTGGTGGACGACATCTGGGGCGGGGAGCACCTGATCGAGTTCGGCAGGAAGGCCTGGGAACTGGACCTCGACAAGGGCCTGCGCATGCTGGACCTGGGCGTCCGGGCCCATCTGATCACCCTGCGCCGCGCGCTGCCGCTGCTCGTACGGCATGAGGGCGGCCTGGTCGTGGAGGTGACCGACGGTACGGCGGAATCGGACGAGACGTACCGGGGGAACCTGTTCTACGACCTCGTGAAGCACGCCCCGATCCGCCTGGTGAAGGGCCTCGCCGAGGAACTGGACGGGGCCGGCTGCACGGCGGTCGCGCTCACGCCCGGCTTCCTGCGCTCCGAGTGGATGCTCGAACACTTCGGTGTACGGGAGGACAACTGGCGCGACGCGATCGCGCGGGAACCCGCCTTCGCGATCGCGGAGAGCCCGGTCTTCGTCGGCCGGGCACTGGCGGCCCTGGCCGCGGACGAGGACCGGCACCGCTGGAACGGCCGCTCGCTGTCGAGCGGGCAGCTGGCGAAGGTCTACCACTTCACCGACACCGACGGCAGCGCGCCGGACGCCTGGCCCTACATCAGGGCGTTGTCGGCGAAGGACGGCCAGGAGGTGGACGCGTCGGACTACCGCTGAGGGGGTCAGGACGGTCGGGTGTACGAGGCTTCCGCGCGTACGGCCAGGCCAGCGCGTACGGCCGGCAGGACGGGAGGCCAGCCGGTGCGGCCGGTACAGCCGGTACAACGCGTCCAGCCAGGTGTACGGAGCTCTGACGCGGCTCTCTGACGGAGCTCTGACGCGGCTCTACCCGTACAGCTCCGCGAGGCCCCGTGCCGCCTGCGTGAAGCGGGCCCGCAGCGGGGGCGGCGCGAGGACCTCCGCCTCCGGGCCGAGGGCGAGCAGCTGGCCGTACGCCACGTCCTCGGCCTCCATCGCGAGCCGCGCGGTGACCCTGCCCTCGTCGTCCGGCGCCGGTGCCGCCGCGAGGGCCTCCGCCGCCGCCGCGCTGTCCGTCACGTGGGGCAGCCGGAGCGCGCCCTGCCGCGTGAGCCGCACCGTCACCTCGTACCGCAGCAGGGAGCGGGCGAACTCGGCGGAATGGCGTTCCCAGAAGGCTCCCAGCTCGAAGGAATCATCCCTGCGGAAACGTTCCTCCAGGAGCTCGGCGGAGACGAAGCGGTCGACGCGGTACACGCGGTGCGTCAGGTTGGCGCCGGCGGCCCCGGCCGCCTCCGACGCGGCCACCGCCGCGCACAGGTACCAGACCCCGGCCTTCAGCACGAGCCCGTACGGCGCCAGTTCCCGCGGCGTCCCGCAGGGCGGCTCGTCCTCCGGGCGGCGGTACACCGCCGACACCAGCCGGTCGCCCCACACCGCCTCCGCGAACAGCGGCAGCAGCTCCGGCGTCTGCGGCTCCCGGTACCAGCCCGGCGCGTCCAGATGGAACCTGCGTGCCACCGAGTCCGGTGTGTCCCGCAGCGAGGGCGCCAGCGCCGCGGAGACCTTCAGCCGGGCGGCGCTCGCCGCGTCCGCGAGCCCCATCTCCCGCAGCGCGCCCGGCAGTCCGGACAGGAACAGCGCCTCGGCCTCCCCCTGGGCGAGGCCCGTGAGGCCCGTACGGTAGCCGCCGACGAGGCGGTATCCGCCGCTCCTGCCGCGGTCCGCGTAGACCGGCACGCCGGCCTCGGACAGTGCCTGGGCGTCGCGGGTGATGGTCCGCTCCGAGACCTGGAGCTCCTTGGCCAGTTGGGCCGCGGTCATCAAGGGTCTGGACTGGAGCAGGAGCACCATCTTGATCAGGCGGGCAGCGCGCATCCCACCATCATGCCGGGCGCCGGGCCCTCCACGTGCGGGAATCCCTGTCGAGGAACTGTGCACAGTCCGTGCACGGCGCCCCGACAGGGATTCCCGTGATGCTTCCCGGCTCGCTCAGGCCGGCGTCACCGCCGGGGCGGCCGCCGCCAGGGCCGCCACTGTCGGCGGCGCCGCGCGGCGTCAGAGGCCGTAGCGCTCCCGCGCCTCGGCCACCCGCTGCGGCTTGACCTCACCGCGCCGTGCGAGCTGCGCGAGCGCCGCCACCACGACCGACTGCGGGTCGACACCGAAGTGCCTGCGGGCCGCGTCACGCGTGTCGGAGAGGCCGAAGCCGTCCGTGCCGAGCGACGACCAGTCCTGCTCCACCCACTGGCTGATCTGGTCCGGCACCTGCCGCATCCAGTCGCTGACCGCGAGCACCGGACCCTGCGCGCCGGCCAGGGCGCGCTTCACGTACGGCACGCGCTCCTCGCCGCGCAGGAGCGCCGCGTCGGCCTCCAGCGCGTCGCGGCGCAGCTCCGTCCAGGACGGTGCCGACCAGACGTCCGCCGAGACGCCCCACTCGTCGGCGAGCGTCTTCTGCGCGTCGAGCGCCCAGTGGATCGCCGTACCGGACGCCAGCAGCTGGATCTTCGGCGCCTCGGACGACCGCAGGTCCGCCTCCCGGAACCGGTACAGGCCCTTGAGGATGGACTCCTCGTCGACGCCCGCGGGCATCGCGGGCTGCACCTTCGGCTCGTTGTAGACGGTCATGTAGTAGAAGACGTCCTCGGCCTGCGGGCCGTACATGCGCCGCAGACCCTCCTTCACGATGACCGCGACCTCGTACGCGAACGCCGGGTCGTACGACAGCGCCGCCGGGTTGGTGGAGGCGATCAGGTGCGAGTGGCCGTCCGCGTGCTGGAGGCCCTCACCCGTCATCGTCGTCTTGCCCGCGGTCGCGCCGATGACGAACCCGCGGCCCAGCTGGTCGGCGAGCGCCCAGAACTGGTCGCCCGTGCGCTGCCAGCCGAACATCGAGTAGAAGATGTAGAACGGGATCATCGGCTCGCCGTGCGTCGCGTACGACGTGGCGGCGGCGGTGAAGTCCGCGAGCGAACCGGCCTCGGTGATCCCCTCGTTGAGGATCTGGCCGTTCTTCGCCTCCTTGTAGTACAGGAGCTGGTCGCGGTCGACCGGGTCGTACGTCTGGCCCTTGGGCGAGTACAGGCCCGCCGACGGGAACAGCGACTCCATGCCGAAGGTGCGGGCCTCGTCGGGCACGACGGGGACCCAGCGCCTGCCGGTCTCCTTCTCCCGCATCAGGTCCTTGACCAGCCGGACGAACGCCATCGTGGTGGCGATCTCCTGGGTGCCCGAGCCCTTCTTCAGGGCGTCGAACGGCTTCTCGGCCGGGGCGGGCAGCGGCTTCGCGACCACCTTGCGGGCCGGGGCGAGGCCCCCGAGGGCGGCGCGGCGCTCGCGCAGGTACTGGACCTCGGGCGCGTTCTCGCCGGGGTGCCAGTAGGGCACGAGGTCACCGGTCAGCGCGCTGTCCGGAATCGGCAGCTCCAGCAGGTCGCGCATGGTGCGGAACTCGGCGCCCGTCAGCTTCTTCATCTGGTGGTTCGCGTTGCGGGACTCGAAGCCGGAGCCCAGCGTGTGGCCCTTGATCGTCTGGGCCAGGATGACCGTCGGGCCGCCCTTGTGCTCCAGCGCGGCCTTGTACGCGGCGTACACCTTGCGGGGCTCGTGGCCGCCGCGGGAGTTCTGGAACAGTTCGAGCAGCTTCGCGTCGCTCAGGCCCTGCGCTATGCGGCGCAGCGACTCGTCCGCGAAGAAGTGCTCGCGGATGTAGGCGGCGTCGCGGGTCGCGTACGTCTGGAACTGCGCGTCCGGAGTCTCACCGAGGCGGCGTACGAGGGTGCCGTCGACGTCCTGTGCGAGGACGGAGTCCCATGCCTGGCCCCAGAGGGTCTTGATGACGTTCCAGCCGGCGCCGCGGAACTGGGCCTCCAGCTCGCGCACGATCTTGAAGTTCGGGCGGACCGGGCCGTCGAGGCGCTGAAGGTTGCAGTTGATGACGAACGTCAGGTTGTCCAGGCCCTCCCGCGCGGCGAGCGCGAGGGACGCCGTCGACTCCGGCTCGTCCATCTCGCCGTCGCCGAGGAACGCCCAGACGTGCGAGGCCGAGGTGTCCTTGATGCCGCGGTTCTCCAGGTAGCGGTTGAAGCGCGCCTGGTAGATCGCGGAGATCGGGCCGAGGCCCATGGACACGGTCGGGAACTCCCACAGCCAGGGCAGCCTGCGCGGGTGCGGGTACGAGGGCAGGCCCTGGCCGCCCGCCTCCTGGCGGAAGTGGTCGAGCTGCTCGGCGGTGAGCCGGCCGTCGAGGAAGGCGCGGGCGTAGATGCCGGGGGAGGCGTGGCCCTGGAGGTAGAGCTGGTCGCCGCTGCCGTCGCCGTCCTTGCCGCGGAAGAAGTGCTCGAAGCCGGTCTCGTACAGCCACGCCACCGAGGCGTACGTGGCGATGTGCCCGCCGAGCCCGAGTTTGGAGCCGCGGGTGACCATGGCCGCCGCGTTCCACCGGTTCCAGGCGGTGATCCTGGCCTCCATCGCCTCGTCGCCGGGGAACTCCGGCTCCGCCGCGGTGGGGATGGTGTTGACGTAGTCGCTCTCCAGGAGCTTCGGCAGCGACACCCCGGCCGTGCCGGCGTGTTCGAGGGTCCTGCGCAGCAGGTATGCCGCGCGATGAGGGCCCGCATGCTCGGTGACGGCGTCGATGGAGGCCGCCCATTCGGCGGTTTCCTCGGCGTCACGGTCCGGGAGCTGGTCGAGCTCGCTCGGAAGCTTGCCTACGGGGTCGGGCATGGTCGCCGCCTTCCAAACACAGCAAACACAGGAGGGGGTGGTTCTGGGGCCTTGTCTGGCAGGACAGGGCGGTGGGCTGTGTGCAGTCCACCGTCGACTGTAAATCGCTGATCGATGATCGATCAAAGGGGGAAGGGGAGAAAGTTGCACGATCTGATGAAATTGGCATTCCGTGCCAGGCCCCAAGGCACGCGGTGACGCTTCACAGAAGCCCTTTCCACGGACCAATCAGGCATTCCCGGCCCGGGTCGGCCTGGCTCGGCCTCGGGGCCCGAGGCGGGGCCGGGGGACCTCGCTGGGATACCGGGCGGCCTCACCGGACGCCGGGACCTCGCGGAGGACGCCGGCGCTCCCGCCCCCTCACCCGCGCCGCGGGGCTCCGTCGGGCCGGGGAGCGCATCCCAGGACGTGCACCTTGACCAGTGCCCCGATCGCCGGGTCGCGCCGCCTGAACGCCTCCACCAGCTCCTGGTGCTCCTCGGCGTACGACTGCTGCACGGTGCCGAGCCAGCGGATCGACAGCGAGGTGAACACCTCGATACCCAGGCCCTCCCACGTGTGCAGCAGCACACTGTTGCCCGCGGCCCGCACCAGCTCCCGGTGGAAGCCCACCGTGTGCAGCACCTGGCCCGTGCCGTCGTCGGCCCGGTCGGCCTCGTACAGCCCCGCCACATGCGGCTCAAGGGCGGAGCAGTCGTCGGCGAGCCGCTCGGCCGCCAGCTCCGCGGCGATCTGCTCGAGGCCCGCCCTGACCGGGTAGCTCTCCTCCAGGTCGGCCGCCGAGAGGCTGCGGACGCGTACGCCCTTGTTCGGCGCGGACTCGATCAGCCGCAGGCTCTCCAGCTCGCGCAGCGCCTCCCGCACAGGCGTCTGGCTGACCTGCAACTCGGTCGCGATGCGCCGCTCGACGATCCGCTCGCCCGGCTGCCACCGGCCGCTGACGATCCCCTCCACGATGTGCTCGCGGATCTGCTCGCGCAGCGAGTGGACGACGGGCGGGGTCATGGACAGCTCCTCCTGGCGAGCCGGCCACCCCTGTGTGCCGGGTCGTGGCGGCCGGCGCTTTCTGACGATGGCGACGACGATACGGCGAAGCCCCCGCCAGGACGGAGAGTCCCGGCAGGGGCATCGTTGCCGTACTGCTTGTTACGTGGCCCGCGTGTCACGGGCCGGGTGGACGGCCCGGGCGAACGGGACGGCCGGGCTCACAGGCCCAGGTCGACCTCGAACTCGCCGGCCTCCAGGATCGCCTTGACCGTCGTCAGGTAGCGGGCCGCGTCGGCGCCGTCCACCAGCCGGTGGTCGTAGGAGAGCACCACGTACGTCATGTCGCGGATCGCGATGGTCTCGCCGAGGTCCGGGTGGTTGACCACCATGGGACGCTTGACGGTCGCACCGATGCCGAGGATGCCGACCTGGTTCGGCGGAACGATGATCGTGTCGAACAGCGCGCCGCGCGAACCGGTGTTGGAGATGGTGAAGGTCGCGCCGGCCAGGTCGTCCGGGGTGATCTTCGACGCGCGCACGGCACCCGCGAGCTCCGCGGTCTTCTTGGCGATACCGGCGATGTTGAGGTCGCCCGCACCCTTGATGACCGGGGTCATCAGACCCTTCTCGGAGTCCACCGCGATACCGATGTTCTCGGTGTCGAAGTAGGTGACCGTGCCGTCGTCCTCGTTGATCCGGGCGTTGACGACCGGGTGGGCCTTCAGCGCCTGGGCGGCCGCCTTGACGAAGAACGGCATCGGGGACAGCTTCACGCCCTCACGGGCGGCGAAGGAGTCCTTCGCCTGTGCGCGCAGGCGCATCAGCCGGGTGACGTCCACCTCGACCACGGTGGTCAGCTGGGCCTGGCCGTGCAGCGCCTTCATCATGTTGTCGCCGATGACCTTGCGCATGCGGGTCATCTTGACGGTCTGACCGCGCAGCGGGGACGCCTCCAGCTTCGGCGCCTTCGCGGCGGCCGGAGCGGCGGGGGCCGCGGCCGGCACCGGGGTCGCGGCGGCCTTGGCGGCCTCCGCGGCGGCGACGACGTCCTGCTTGCGGATACGGCCGCCGACGCCGGAGCCCTTGACCGAGGACAGGTCCACGCCGCTCTCGGCGGCGAGCTTGCGCACCAGCGGGGTGACGTACGCGCCGTCGTCCGACGCGCCGTTCGCCGAGGCCGCGGGGGCCGCCAAGGC